>CAZPTT010000149.1:0-6174 GCA_964589435.1 uncultured Pirellulaceae bacterium | reverse complement strand
CCACGAGTACTTTCCAGAAAAGTATCGCCCGACTTATGAACGGCAGAAACGCAGTGGAAAAGAGAGGTTTAATGACTACATTGTGCCGCTGCAGCATAACGGCAAAGAAGTTCAGGAGACCGAGTACATGACGGACACGCTCTCCCGCGAAGGCGCTCGATTTATTAAACAAGCGGCCGAGCCATCGGGCGAAAGCAAGGAACCGTTTTTTCTTTTTCTCTCCTACAACGCTCCACACACACCGCTCCAAGCCAAACAAGAGGACTTGGAAATTTACAAGGATATCCAAGACGAAAAACGAAGAACTTATGCGGCGATGGTTCATGCGGTTGACCGTGGTGTCGGAACAGTCGTTGATGCGCTGGAAGAAACGAAGCAACTGGACAACACGTTGATTGTGTTTTTTAGTGACAACGGAGGGAAGCTGGGGGCAGGAGCGAATAATGGTTCGCTAAGCCGTGGCAAAGGGAGCGTTTATGAAGGTGGATTTCGTGTTCCCATGTTCTTTCACTGGCCGGAGCAAGTCGCCGCAGGGAAGACTTACCCGCATCCGATTTCAGCGTTGGATCTCTATCCGACATTTGCGGCGCTAGCCAAAGCCGATATTCCATCGGGCAAGTCGCTGGATGGGAATGATATATGGGAGGACTTTGTCGCAGGTCGTAGTTCTCGCTCGTCGGATACAATTTTTGCAATGCGGCATCATCGCGGGTTCAGCAACGTTGGCGTAAGAATGGATCAATGGAAGGCGCTTTGCGTCGGCAAACGTTGGATGCTGTTTGACGTTGAAAAAGATCTCGGGGAAACGGCTGATTTGAGTAAGCAGCATCCTGATGTCTTAAAAACGATCATCGAAAAAACGAAACAATGGAGCGAAAGTCACACCGCTCCAAAATGGTTTGATTCGGAAAAAGCAAGGAATCAATGGACGGAAACGGACATGCCCAATCATGAGTTGATCTTCGATGACAATAAGTTTTTTAGAGCTGAAAAGTGAAACCTGTTTTGAAGCTGCATTGTCTCACGATTAGGTTGATTTACACCGACGTGACACAGCTTGAATTCACGCAAAAAACGAACATCATTAAACTAACGCGAACCAGTAAAAGTACTATGAAAACGAATCGACGTTTAATCGCAAACACCTGCCTTGTCTTGTTGGGCTTTGTCGTTTTTGGTCGGGGTGATCTTGTCGCCGAAAAACCGTCGCGTGCTGCGAAACCTAACGTGTTGTTCATCGCGGTTGATGATCTGCGTCCGGAGCTTGGGTGCTATGGTTCGCCGATCGCCCAGACACCGAGTCTTGATAAATTGGCGGGCCAAGGGTTGCTGTTCAATCGAGCCTATTGTCAGGAGGCAATTTGCAGACCGTCACGGGCAAGCCTGATGACAGGCACGCGGCCAGAGACGACGGGCTTATTCCACAACTACGTTTCACTTCGCGAACTGCAGCCAGATGTGTTGACGCTTCCGCAGCATTTTATCGCCAACGGTTATGAGACGGCTTACGCCGGAAAGATCTTTCATCAAGGCGATACCGACGAAGAAAAATCTTGGAGCCGGGATCGCGTCAAGAAAATCGAAGGACTGAAGAAACCAGTCGGTTACGCTCTCCCTGAGAACCAAAAGCTTAGAAAAGAAAACATGGAGCGGATGATCGCCAAGTATGGTCAGGCGGCCAAGCGAGGATTGGGAAGCGGCCCGGCGTACGAGTGTGCTGACGTGGAAGATCACGTTTATGTTGATGGATTTAATACTCGGTTGGCAATCGAAACCATGAAAGAAATGGTCGCTGACGAGGACAAGCCATTTTTCTTGGCGATGGGATACAAGCTTCCTCACTTGAATTGGATCGCTCCGAAAAAGTATTGGGACATGTATGATCCTGCCGAGATCCCAATGGCGACCCAAACCGAGGGCCCCGAAGGCGGTGCCGCGATGGGACTGCATGCCTCGTTTGAATTGCGGACACGAGCAGGGATTCCAAAAATTGGTCCGCTCGGTTCTGAGTTGGCGACCACTTTGAAGCACGCTTATCTAGCGTCCGTCAGCTACGTCGATGCTCAAATCGGCTTGCTGATCAATGCTCTCGAAGAAGCCGGCGTCCGCGACAACACAATTATTATTGTGTGGAGCGATCATGGCTGGCACCTTGGCGACATGGGCGTCTGGGGGAAAGCAACCAACTACGAAATTGCGACGCGCGTCCCGATGATGATCTGGACGCCTGACATGAAAGCTCGTGGTGTGAAAACCGATGCTTTGGTTGAATTGGTCGACATGTATCCGACCCTTTGCGAACTGGCGGGCATTCCGTTGCCATCGCATCTGGAAGGTCACAGCTTCGTTCCGTTGCTTGATGAACCTGAGAAATCATGGAAGAAAGTTGCCTTCAGCCAATATCCGAACCCAGCGCTACGTGAATGGGCGGCTAATCCATTGTCGCCAGGAATGCGCGAAACGTTTTTTGGGCCGCTGATCGAAGAAGTTGAACAGCGAATCATCAAGCAACAAGGCGACAAATGGAATCGCGAGTTGTTTGAAGAGCATTTGATGGGCTATTCGATGCGGACGGATCGGTATCGCTTGGTGCTGTGGCGTGATCATCGAGACCCGACAGCGGAACCGGTATTCGTTGAACTGTTTGACCATGATATCGATCCGAATGAGACTAAGAATGTCGCTGAAGAAAATGCCGAGACTGTAGCGAAGCTTCGTAAGCAATTTGATGCGGGCTGGCAGGCGGCCATGTAAATTGCAGCGATTGTTCATGTGTTGGCCGCTTGCACTACCGATGCCGGCCAACGGATGCCCAATCATGTTTAACCCGACGCTGGAGGCGATATTTTTTGCGAAGAAATCTTGCTGAATGCCTTCTCTGCGGAAGCGGGTTAAACGTTTTGTTAGTGAGTTTCGGCGCTAAGCAGTTTTAGCGCTAAACAGTTTCGGCGCTAAATAACATGAAGGATGTGGCATTGAGTTCGCTTCAATCGCCAAAATAATTTTGTTGGACATAAGATTGATTCAGGCCGGCTTGAATCAGATAAACATCATAAGACGGAAAAGAAAATGGGAATCGTTAATTGGAAACCTCAGGTTGGTCTCGCGGTTTTGGCTTTAGTGCTGACGCTGCATTTGTCATCCGATGGCCAAGAGATTGATTTCAAGCGTGACATTGCTCCGATTCTGGAATCGCGTTGTTGGAGTTGTCACGGCGAGGACGAAGAGTCCGGCTTGCGATTGGATCGACGACCCAACATGATTCGCGGTGGAGATTCCGGTTTGCCGACTATTGTTCCTGGCGAGCCCGAACGCAGTTATTTGCTTGATGTTATCAACCATGTTGATGAAGACATGGCGATGCCACCGGATGAAGATAAACTTCCTGCCGAAGAGATAGAATTGCTGACGCGGTGGATTCAGTCCGGTGCCAACTGGCCCGGTCAGATGGAAGCTGTCGCTGAAGAAAAATCTGATCATTGGTCGTTCCAGCCTGTCGTTCGCCCTGAGCTTCCGATTGGCGGCGAAGACGTGAATCCGGTCGATGCGTTCCTTGCCAAAAGGCTTGCCGAAAATGAGCTGACGTTCTCGCAGTCCGCTGACCCGCGAACGTTGATTCGCCGCGCGTCGATTGTGCTGACAGGAATTGCTCCGACCGCTGAGGAGACGGAAGAGTTCGTCGTAGCGTTTTCGAAAGATCCAGCCAACGAAGAGGCCGCTTACGCCGCTTTGGTAGAGCGACTATTGGCTTCGCCTCATTTTGGCGAACGTTGGGCGCAACATTGGCTGGACGTCATTCGCTGGGCGGAAACTAATGGTAGCGAGAGCAACATGTATCGCAAGAATGCGTGGGTCTATCGGGACTACGTCATTCGTGCTTTCAACGACGACAAGCCGTACGACGATTTTTTGTTTGAGCAAATTGCGGGAGATACGGTTGGCCAAGGCGAGGCGACTGGGTATCTGGTGTCTGGATCGCATGTGCCTGCTTCGACCGTTGGCAGTGAGCCGACGGCTCAGCGGCAAGCCCGAGCCGACCGGATGGATGAAGTCCTGCAAACCGTCGGTGCATCGGCACTTGGTATGACGATCGGTTGCGCTCGTTGTCACAATCACAAATTCGATCCGATTTCGATCGGCGACTACTACGCTATGTCGGCTGTCTTTCAGGGCGTCGAATTTGGTAGCCGTTTTCCCGAGCTGCAGGATGATCATCCGCAAAAGCTTCGAGAGATTGAGCTGACGAAAAAGCTGGAGGATGTCCGTAGTGAGGTGGCCGAATTCGGTGCTTGGGAAGAAAACTGGCAAGGCTTTCGCGATCTCCATGTTCCACCGACGACGGTCAAAAAGATCAGAGTTACGTTTCTTAAAAAGTTTGTTCGTCTAGACGAAGTTGAAATTTTTGGGCCAGCCGATCCTGCGAAAAATCTGGCATCGGTGGATTACGGAACGAAGCCGTTTACACCGCCCGAGCTGGAGCATCCTAACGGGAAAGCCGAAAAGCTTAACGATGGAATTCGAGGCGTGAAGGGCTGGCGATCTCAAACACCTAAAGGTGGCAACGCCAAGGACAGCAAGAAAAGACCTACGTTCGAATTGGAGTTTGCTGAGCCAGTCGAGATAAGCCGAATCAATCTAAGCACCAATATAGATGACTATTATGAGACGGATTACCTGACCGAAACCAATTTGGCGAACTTTGGAAATTACACGTTGGAAGTCGCGGATGCGAATGGTCAGTGGAGCACATTGGCGGTCACTTCGGAGTTGCAGAATGCCAAGAAGCAGCCAGCCGACCGAACCGCGCTGATGAAAAAGCTGAACTGGTTTATTCAGCAGATGCAAGCCGATGGTCCTCAGTCAGCCTTCGTTGCGAAATTTGTTGAGCCCACAAAAACTCACATCTTGGGGCGAGGCAGTCCGGAAAATAAACGCGATGAAGTTTTCGCTGCGGGCTTGGCGGAACTCGATGGAAAACTTGATATTGATCCTTACGCTCCTGGCCACGAAAGACGCAAAGCGTTTGCTCAATGGCTGATTCAACCGACTCATCCCCTGACGGCTCGTGTTGAAGCCAATCGGATTTGGCATCACGTTTTCGGTAGTGGTTTGGTGACGACGACAAGTGATTTTGGCGCGGCAGGAACATTGCCGACCCACCCAGCGCTCCTCGATTGGTTGGCGGCCGAATTGGTGCAGCCAACTTACACGAGCAAGAATCCTGACGAACCGGCGGCTTGGTCGCCCAAGCACATCATTCGAATGTTGGTAATGTCCAAGGCGTTTCGCCAATCGGGTTTGCCCAATGAAAAGGGATTGGCCGTTGATGCCGACGCATTCTTGTTGTGGAGGTACCCACCGAAACGTGTTGAAGCCGAGGTCATCCGTGATTCAATTTTGCAAGCTTCGGGTTCGCTGGTGCGAACCGTTGGCGGAGAGAGCTATCGAATTCATAACGTCAAGAAACGATACGCGCAATGGGAAGTGCTGGACAATCACGGCAAGGAGACTTGGCGGCGAATGATCTATCAGGAACGGATGCGACGAGTCGACGATCAGATGTTTACCGCGTTCGATTTTCCTGATTGCGGTCAAGTTCGAGCCAAGCGTCCGATTTCGACGACGCCGCTGCAGGCGTTGAATCTAATGAACAGCAATTTTGTGATGGAGCAATCCAAACTGATCGCTGAGCGAGCCGAAAAGGACGCCGCTGGTGATGAAGCCAAATCGGTTGAACGGTGTTTCGAGCTGCTGCTCGGTCGCGCTCCGTCAGCCGACGAGCGTTCGACTTGTGTTGAGATCGCCAAGCAAAACGATTTGTCATTGGTTTGTCGGGCGTTAATCAACTCCAACGAGTTTGCCTTCATTCCTTAATTATTAAATAGATAGTCAATCGGTCGTTTAACCGTCAGCCGAAGGCGTACGCGTTTTTCGAACAATCTTCGTCTGACGTTAAACGAATCTGCGGATAAGGCTCCCGAACGTTATAAGAACCTCAAATAAGATTCTCCTTGGACAACCATGGAATTGAAACGATGAACAAAGCAGAAAAAATTTCACTTCAAGGTCGTAGTCTCCTCAATCGTCGTGGATTCATCGGAACGGCGGGGCTTTCAACAGCTGGTCTCGCGCTTGCAAGTTTGCTCAATGCAGATGGCTTGTTAGCGGATGACA
>CAZPTT010000148.1:0-16137 GCA_964589435.1 uncultured Pirellulaceae bacterium | reverse complement strand
TACAACTTACTTCGTCGCTGTGTCAGGATATTAGGTCGAATACGAAGGTACTGCGAGTAGGTTTGACCGCTTTCTTTGTGACCTGCCAGCCATTCACCTTCTTTGGGTTTGCCCAGTGCGGTGTGCAGCGGTTTTAGCTTCTTGATGGATTTGTTAATCGCGCCCTTGGTAAGCCGGCGATTTGATCGTTGTGAATCATTCTGTTGCGATCTTGCCTGGGTGGCGAAAGTGTCCGTGCAGGTCAGCAATGACAATTGGATCGCCAACAGAATTACCATTGGCCAAATTTTTCGATTAGATGGTTTGATCATTTAAAAGCCTTGGTTGAAGCCCACCGTATTCTACCATCTCTGATTGAAGTAAAAACAATAAGCCAGATTGACGAAGTATGGAATCGCCATGTTTGGAAATTTGGCTTTTCAACCGAACCTCTGTTATCAAAGAGTATCCAAGCTAGTCCTGCCAAAGTTCGCATTCAAAATCCGCAAACCATATTTTCCTCTTTGAGTCGCCTCGTCCTATGTTGCTTACTATTTCCACTACTCATTCACCGGCAACCGATCTTGGCTTCTTGCTTCACAAACATCCGGATCGGTTCCAAACGTTTGACTTGAGTTTTGGTGATTGTCACGTCTTCTATCCCGAAGCCGATGAATCGAGGTGCTCTGTTTCGTTGCTACTCGATGTTGATCCGGTTGAAATGGCGCGAGGAAAGAAACGTCAACAGAATTTTGCATTGGCCGGATACGTGAATGACCGGCCGTATGTGGCGTCTTCATTCATGAGCACCGCCATCTCTCAAGTGTTTGGCACCGCACTCTCCGGGCGATGCAAGAAGCGACCTGAGTTGGTGTCGCAACCAATGCCGTTGGAAGCTTCGATCAATGTGTTACCCGTTCGTGGTGGCGAGAATTTCCTGCGCAGCATGTTCGAACCGATGGGCTACGAAGTCGATATCGAACAGCAAGTTCTCGATGAGCAATTTCCTGAATGGGGCGATAGTCACTATTTCTCTGTGACGCTCAAAAACCATCTCACGCTCTCCGAATTGCTCAATCATCTTTACGTTTTGATTCCAGTGTTTGACAATCAAAAGCATTACTTCGTCGGTCGAGACGAACTGGAGAAATTGCTGGACAAAGGCGAAGGCTGGTTGGAAACGCACCCGGAAAAGGAAGCCATTGTTCGGCGTTACCTCAAATTTCAAATCAGTCTACAAAACCAGGCCTTGGATCAGCTTTCTGAAAACGATCCTATCGAGGATGATCTGTCAGAATCCGAAGAAGATCAGGTATCGGAGTACGCGCTGGAGAAGAAAGTCAACTTGCACGATCTTCGTTTAGATACCGTTTGCGATGAATTGGTGAAGTCCGGCGCGACGCGAGTGATTGATCTTGGCTGCGGCGAGGGCAAGCTGCTTCGGCGTTTGATCAAACAATGGCAGTTCAAAGAAATCGTCGGCACAGATGTCTCGATCCGTTCGTTAGAGATTGCCAACAAACGTTTACGGTTGGATGAATTGCCAAGCTTCCAATCGGAACGAGTTCGATTGTTCCATGGATCATTGATGTACCGCGATTCACGGTTTAGTGAATTCGAAGCCGCCGCCATTGTTGAGGTGATCGAACATTTGGATCCACCTCGCTTGTCAGCGTTTGAGCGAGTGGTTTTTCGACATGCGCGACCCTCAACCGTGATCGTTACCACGCCAAACTCTGAGTACAACGTGACGTGGCCGACTCTTCCGGCGGGTGAATTCCGTCATGCCGATCACCGATTCGAATGGACACGCGAAGAGTTTCAACATTGGGCAGATTCGATCTGCGATCGGTTTGGATATACGGTTGAGTGTCTTCCTGTCGGTCCCATCGAACCATCCATTGGAGCCCCGTCACAGATGGGAATTTTTCGGCTGATGTCGGCAAATCAATTGGCTGAAAAATTAAAAGCAGTCACAACAACTGAAGCAACGAAAGCAGGTGACAAAGCGACTGATAACATCTCAACCAAGGAGTTGTCGCAGTGAAAATCACAATCCCGAAACTTAGCCTTGTTGTCTTGATCGGTGCCAGTGGATCAGGCAAAAGCACGTTCGCAAAGAAGCACTTTCTTGGCAGCGAAGTTCTCTCATCAGATTATTGCCGCGGATTGGTTAGTGATGATGAGAACGATCAAACCGCGACCCGTGATGCGTTTGACGTGTTGCATTACATTGCACGAAAACGTTTGACGGCAGGTCGCTTGACCGTCATCGACGCGACCAATGTGCAAGCCAGTTCTCGCAAATCGCTGGTTCAACTGGCACGCGAGTTTCATGTACTTCCGGTTGCCATCGTCTTGAACCCGCCTGAGAAAATCTGCGCTCAGCGTAACCGCGAACGTAGCGATCGAAAGTTTGGTGCGCATGTCATCGGGCAGCAGCGATCGCAATTGCGCAAATCGCTACGTCAGCTCAAGAAAGAAGGCTTCCGTCACGTCTTCATTATGGACTCGGTCGAAGAAATCGAGGCCGCCACGATTGAGCGAGTGCCGTTGTGGAATGACCGGACGGACGAGCATGGCCCGTTTGACTTCATTGGAGATGTGCATAGTTGCTGCGACGAACTGGAATTGTTGTTGGCGAAACTGGGCTACGAAGTGTGTCCAGTTGAAAAAGAGCCTGGCTGGTCACCGCTTTGTTTCAAGCATCCGGAAGGTCGCAAAGCCGTTTTCGTTGGCGATTTGATTGATCGTGGCCCGCGAGCGGTCGATTCGTTGAGTGTCGTGCGCAACATGATTAACGTCGGTGCGGCAATCTGTGTTCCTGGCAATCACGACTCGAAGCTTCTTCGAAAACTACGTGGTAAAGACGTTAAGGTTCGTCACGGATTGGCGGAAACGTTGGCTGACATAGATTCGGTTCCTGAGGAGGAGCAACCGCTGTTCAAAAAGCAGCTTTGCGATTTTCTTGACGGTCTGGTTAGTCATTACGTGTTAGATCGCGGTCGAGTAGTAGTTGCGCATGCGGGGTTGCCTGAACACATGCACGGACGTGGATCTGGAAAAGTTCGTTCGTTCGCGCTTTACGGTGAAACGACTGGCGAGATCGATGAATTCGGTTTGCCAGTTCGGCACAATTGGGCGGCTGAGTATCGAGGCGATGCAATGGTGGTCTACGGCCATACGCCGATCCCAGCAGCAGAGTGGTTGAACAAGACGATCGATATCGATACCGGTTGTGTATTTGGTGGGAAGCTCACAGCACTTCGCTATCCGGAACAAGAACTTGTTTCAGTGGACGCTGCCGAAGTTTATTGTGAGCCAGCCAAACCGCTGGCGATGGGATCGCTTTCTGGATCCACGCTTCCGCCTGGCTTGAACTCTCAGCAAATCAATGATGATTTGTTGGACGCTGACGATGTGATTGGGAAGCGAATTGTTTCTACGCGATTGCGCAACAATATTACGATTCGCGAGGAGAATGGAACGGCGGCCTTGGAAGTAATGAGTCGTTTTGCGGCCAACCCAAAATGGTTGATCTATTTGCCGCCGACGATGTCGCCACCGGAATCGAGTTCGTTGGAATCGTTTTTGGAACATCCAACGGAGGCATTTGACTACTTTCGTCGAAACGGAGTCGAGAAGGTTATCTGCGAGCAGAAGCACATGGGCTCACGCGCAGTGGTTGTGCTTTGTCGAAACGAAGAAGCCGCCCAAACTCGTTTTGGAATCGATGCCAGTAATGGCGGATCGATTGGAATCGTGTATACGCGAACCGGTCGACGTTTCTTCAATGATCATCAGCTCGAACGCGCGGCGCTCGACCGAGTAGCCGCTGCTATGGAGGCGTCCGGGTTCTGGGAAGCCCACAACACTGATTGGGTGTGCTTGGATTGTGAACTGATGCCTTGGTCAGCCAAAGCCCAGGACTTGTTACAGAAGCAATACGCTGCGGTAGGAGCAGCGACCAAGCAATCGCTTCCCGCAGTGATTGACGCACTTGAAAAAGCAAGACATCGACTATCAAAAGACGAGCCTGTTGAATCGTCTGAAGCAAGTGCCAAGATCCAAGCGTTATTGCAGCGGTTTAACGTGACACAAAAAAACGCGTCGAAGTTTGTGGATGCTTATCGACATTATTGTTGGCCCGTTAATTCGTTGGATGACCTCAAGCTGGCTCCGTTTCATGTTTTGGCGACCGAAGGTGCAGTCCATGTTGACCAGGATCATCTTTGGCACATGGAGCAGATCGCAAAAGTTTGCGCGGCCGATGAGGCGGCATCAGGTTCTAAAGATTCCTCTTTGTTGATGGCGACGGAATTTCGCGAAGTCGATTTGAACGAAGAAAGTTCTGTTCAATCCGGCGTTGACTGGTGGTTAGAATTGACGGGGGCGGGCGGTGAAGGAATGGTCGTCAAGCCATACGATTTCATTACCAAGGGTAAAAAAGGATTGAACCAGCCAGCGGTGAAATGTCGCGGACGCGAGTATCTGCGAATCATCTACGGACCAGACTACGATACCGAGAAGAATTTGCAGCGATTACGCAACCGTCATCTTGGTCGTAAACGGTCGCTCGCCATTCGCGAATTTTCTTTGGGTGTTGAGTCATTAGAACGGTTTGTGAATCACCAGCCGCTGCGTAAAGTCCACGAATGTGTGTTCGGTGTTCTGGCAATGGAAAGTGAACCCGTGGATCCACGTTTGTAGTATGTGAGGCGGCTCCACCAAACCTCCTTCATTTGAGGGCAACTTGGTTTTGCCGCGCTCCCTATCCACCAAGAACCGGTGTGCAACAATGTGGCATGTTCAACAATGGGCCTGCAACAACGTAGAGGTTTGTCCATTTATTCAATAGCTTGGTATCGATACGTCGCGTAGCGACAGTTCATGATTAGCCACGGGTTTCAACCCGTGTTCGAATATCCGAGTGGTTATGCGTCGCGTAGCGACCGATTACATCGGCAATCTAGGGCATGCGTGTTGCTTATTGAACTGCAATTTCTTTCCAACTTACCAATTCTCGACTCGCAATGACGAAAACTGACGCTGTCCAATCAATCGCCGCTGAACTCAATTTGCCAGTACGCCAAGTAACTTCGGCGGTTGAACTTTTGAACGCTGGCAACACAATTCCCTTCATCGCTCGTTACCGCAAAGAAGCAACCAGCGGGCTGAACGAGATCGAGTTGCGTGCAATTGAAGACGCGCTCGAACGAGCCAATGCACTGGCGGCTCGAAAATTGACGGTACTGAAAACAATAAAAGAGCTGGGCCAGTTAACGGACGAACTGGAAACCAAGATCAACAACTGTACCGATCTACGGACTCTCGAAGTCATCTATCTGCCCTACAAACCAAAGCGAAGAACGAAAGCGACGGTTGCCAGAGAAAGAGGACTACAACCGCTAGCCGACCTCTTGATCCAGCAAGAAAAATTGTCGCAGTCAAAACAAGCAACGCTGAAGAAATTTGTCGATCCAACCAATGATGTTCCCGACACAGATACAGCACTTCAAGGCGCGCTGGATATCGTTGCTGAACAGTGGTCAGAAATTGCTGAATCGCGAGTCTGGTTGGTCGGTCAAGCGATGCAGTTTGGAAAGGTCACGTCGAAAGTCAAGCGCGGCAAGAAGACCGCCGAGGGTGCGGAGAAATTCGAACAGTACTTTGACCGACAGGAATCGGCTGCAAGAATTCCTGGCCACCGAATTCTTGCGATGCTCAGGGGAGCGTCCGAAAACATTTTGAATGTTGGTTTGGAACTGGAAGGAACACGGGAAGTCTCGGAGCTAAAACGTCGTTTGGTTCACAATCGACAATTCGAGTTCCACGCTGAGCTTCTTGGATGTGTCGAAGACTGCCACCAACGAATCTTGATGCCCGCAACGGAATCAACGGTGATCCAATCGCTGAAGGAAAAAGCTGACGCCGAGGCGATCGCGGTTTTTGGCAAAAACCTGCAAGAACTGCTGATGTCGCCGCCGGCCGGCGCACGCGTCACGATTGGGATCGATCCGGGTTTTCGAACGGGTTGTAAAGTCGCCGTTGTCGATAGCACTGGAAAGTTCTTGGACAACACCGCGATCTATCCAACACCTCCGAAAAGCGACACCGAAGCGGCAGCCGCCACCTTGTTGAAACTGATCAAGAAGCATAACGTCGAGTTGATTGCGATCGGAAATGGCACGGCGTCGCGTGAAACAGATGCATTTGTAGGGGACTTGATCAAGAAGAACAAACTCGACATCACCAAAGTCATGGTCAGCGAATCCGGTGCTTCGATCTATTCTGCCAGTGACCTGGCGGTGAAAGAGTTTCCTGACCTCGACATTACCGTTCGCGGCGCAATCAGCATTGCTCGCCGCCTCCAAGACCCGTTGGCTGAGCTGGTAAAATCGGATCCCAAATCGATCGGCGTTGGCCAATACCAACACGACGTCAACCAAACTCTACTGCGAAAATGTTTGGATCGAGTGGTCGAATCTTGCGTTAATAGCGTTGGTGTTGATCTCAACATGGCCAGCGTGCCTTTGTTGTCTTATGTGGCTGGTATCGGGCCAAAGCTGGCAGAGAACATCGTCGGCTATCGAGACACTCACGGCCGATTCAACAATCGAAAACAGCTCAACGAGGTTGCGAAGCTTGGCAAGAAGGCGTTCGAGCAGGCGGCTGGATTCTTGCGGATTCAAGGCGGGAATCAGCCACTTGATGATTCGGCGGTTCATCCGGAAAGCTACGCTTTGGTCAACAAAATGGCGAAGACGCTCAAAGCTGATACAAAAACATTGGTTGGCAATTCGGCTCTCAGTCAGAAGCTAAACGCCGCCGAGTTTGTTGATGACAAATTTGGATTGCCAACCATCGAAGACATCATTGCAGAACTTGGTAAACCCGGACGAGATCCTCGCAGTGAATTTCGAGTCGCGAAGTTCAATGACCAAGTGAACACGATGGAGGATCTGAGCGAAGGCATGGTGCTCGAGGGCGTCATTACCAACGTGACTCATTTTGGTGCGTTCACCGATATCGGCGTTCATCAAGACGCCTTGATCCATATCTCTCAATTGTCCAACGAGTTCGTTAGCGATCCCACGACCGTGGTTTCGGTTGGCGATGTCGTGAAAGTCAAAGTGCTGGAGATTGATATTCCTCGCAAACGGATTTCGGTGACGAGAAAGTTCTGAGAGACGGCCGACGGTTGTGCAGCACTTCCTTGGGGCGATGCGCATAAACGGCATCGATCTAACGGTACGAATTCAATCCGCAGGTCCGGTTAGCGTTGTCTGCAGTTCTGTAGTTTCTACTTTGTGCCTGCGAACTTTGAGCTAGGTGATCCATTGCTGTTCCAGACCATCCTTGCAGGTGGAACAACTAACAAACATAAATCGAAAAATTTTGCTGGATCTAAAATCCAAAAGGATGAGAAATTGCGCCCAACTACGGGCGATGCTCCAACCGGAATCGCAGCTAATGAGAACTGAACGCCCTTCCTGTCACTAAAACCGGTCTTTTCGAATGCTAAATGAGAAGTATTGTCGAATAAACGCGCATTAATTCGCGTTGACCTATTGATTGCGGGAGCTATAGTCCAACAGCCCAATTGTGAAACCGGTGAAAAGAAACCTTTCACAACCACGCCGTCGCGTCGACTTGAGTCTCCAACTGCTAATCAGCAGTTCTTCGATCGTCGAATTTTTCGGGGCGAGCTTACCGAGATTAAGAAAAACGACGATCCCAAATCAACGTTTGTGATTCGTCTCGGCTCATCAAGCTTCCTTCACTGGGCCGGATGTTAACACCTTTGGATTAGTAATGCTGAATCTTCCCGTACTGAACTTTCTCAAGCCGCAATCTGGCTCCTTTAAGAACGATTTGCTTTCGGGAATTACGGTAGCCTTGGCTTTGGTTCCAGAAGCGATTGCCTTTGCATTCGTCGCCGGACTCTCGCCGCTAATCGGGCTTTACTCGGCTTTCTTCATCGGATTGATCTCGGCAATTTTTGGTGGCCGGCCCGGTATGATTTCCGGAGCCACAGGCGCGATGGCTGTTGTCGTCGTGGCGTTGGTTGCTCAACACGGTGTCGAATATTTGTTTCCGACAGTCATTCTCTGCGGCATTTTGCAGATTGGAATTGGCATTGGTCGCTTGGGAAAACTTATTCGTATGGTTCCGCATTCGGTCATGTTGGGATTTGTCAACGGATTGGCGATCGTCATTGGCTTGGCCCAGATCGGAAGTTTCAAAACTCTGTCGGCGAGCAACGAACTTGTTTTCCTATCCGGACCCAAGTTGGCATTCATGCTGATTTTGATCTTGCTCACGATGGCGATCATTTGGTTGCTTCCAAAAATCACACGAGCCGTCCCGGCATCGTTGGTCGCAATCGCGACGGTCACGTTCATCTCATTGGGCGTGAACTACTACCACAACAAAACACAGGATGCTGATTCAGTCGACCGATCAAATCAGATCGCCACGGTCGGAGATATGCTGCGAACCAATACCGTGGCAGCGAAATCGAATCCGCATGGCAATCATGGATCCGTTGAAGCGAGTTCAAATTCTGGCGATCCTTCAAACATCGTTAATTCGGCTGGAGTGGTTGCCGCAAGTTTGGCAGGTGCGAGCGATGCAATTGACATGAATTCATCGGAAGTCGCTTCAACATCCGGCGAAGACGAAGTCGCTGCTGGAATCAGTGGCGGATTGCCTCAGCTGTTTTTCACACAATACAAGTTGGTTCCGATGACTTGGGAAACACTCAAGATCATCTTTCCCTATGCTTTCATTCTTTGCGGCGTTGGATTGATTGAGTCTCTCATGACGCTGACGCTGATTGACGAGATCACAGAAACCAGAGGTCACGGAAATCGTGAGTGTATTGGACAGGGAACTGCCAATATTATCTGTGGAATGTTCGGCGGAATGGGTGGCTGTGCCATGATTGGTCAATCGCTCATCAATGTGAACTCTGGTGGTCGAGGTCGATTATCCGGCATCACCGCTGCTGTTTGCTTACTGCTGTTCGTGTTGTTTTTGGCTCCCGTTATTGAGCAAATTCCAATGGCCGCACTGGTCGGTGTGATGTTCATGGTGGTGATTGGAACGTTCGAATGGACATCGTTGAAGATGTTCCGACGAATGCCAAAAAGCGACATGTTTGTGATGACTTTGGTCGCCGGCTATACCGTGTTCATGCATGATCTGGCGTCGGCTGTAATTTTGGGTGTGATTGTTTCAGCTCTTGTGTTCGCCTGGCAACATGCGACTCACATTGGTACTGACATCAAATACAACGAGTTTGGCAGTAAGATCTATCAACTACACGGACCGCTCTTTTTTGCTTCGGTCTCTTCATTCAAAGAAATGTTTGATCCGGCTGGCGATCCCGATGACGTTGTGATCGATTTCTACTACTCGCGCGTTTACGACCAGTCAGGCTTAGAAGCCATTAACGTGTTGGCTGAAAAATACGAAAGTGTTGGCAAGCGTCTGCACCTGACTCACCTCAGCCCTGAATGCAAAAGATTGCTTCATAAAGCTGGTGATCTAGTCGAAGTGAACGTTTCGGAAGATCCTCAGTATCATGTCGCGACGGATCGGCTTTCGTGGCGCTATAAAGAGCGAAATGATCATACGAAGCTGGGCGCTTAGGTTTGCTCGTGCCGCTGGTGGTTTGACACTTCGGATGATGCGATTTTCGTGTTGGTGTTTTCTTAAAAAATTGCGATTCGAAATTCTAAGCTCGGCATGCTCACGCAAGCGAGACATGGCACCCGTCGCACCCGGCTAAATCATGCTCACGCAAGCGAGAGGCATGGCTCCCGTCGCTCGAGTTATCCAATAGAACTTGGGCGTTCGTAAAATTGGATTTGACAGCCGCGTTGAATACGCTGTCGAGCAAATTCGTTGCGGTGTACAATAATCGCGTCTCTCGACGCCCCGCCCAGTATGAACTGAATTCTTAAGTTCGTTTTCGATTGCAGTTATCATCCCGCATTCACATTTGCAGGGTGACTGAAGCGTGGAACCGTCGCCGAGTCATCTGAAATAATATGACACTTTTGAAATGGCTGGAGCTCGCTTGTCCAAGAAATCAATTCGACGATCGCCTGTTACTGATACCCGACAGCTAGACTACCAGCGGCTTGAACAACGCAACCTGTTGGCAACCTTAATTGCTGAGAACTTTCAGACATTCACCGGACAGGGATTTACCAGTTCGCCGACTACTGGACAGCTTGATTCGGACGACTGGCAAGTCGCCGGATTGAGCGATGGCGATGGTACGTTTGGTGGAGAGCACACAACGGGTGATTTTGCTCGCGGACAAACGGGCGCTAGCGTGACCAGTGGCGGTGTCTACGCGTTTGATGTCGGTTCCTCGAACATCGCATTGGGCGCTCAACCAACCGGCGCGGATATGACGCCCGGTTCGTTCAATTTGAAGTTGGAGAACACAACGGGGAGTTCAGCCAATGAATGGATGATCGACTACGACATTTGGTCTTTAAACGACGAAAGCCGTAGCAACTCGCTGAACCTCAGCTATTCAACCGACAATTCGTCGTTCAACGCACTTTCGACAGCAGACTTTTCCACACCGACGACAGCTGATTCCAATGGATGGACTACTGAAGCGCGAAGCACGACGATCAATGTAACCGTTCCGTCGGGCGGATTCATCTACTTTCGCTGGGCGGTTGCCGATGCTGGCGGCTCCGGTGGGCGCGACCAAATCGGGATCGACAACTTGACGGTCAATGCTGACGCGGTTGCTGTCACGACGCTTGATTTGCGTATTGTCAGTTACAACGTTGAGAACAATCCGCAATCAGCGGGGTTTGATGGAAATTTCGAGACGATCTTCGAAGCCATCGGGCAAGAGACTTTTTCTGGTGTCACGCGCCCGCTAGATTTGCTTGTCCTGCAAGAAACGGATCCAACTTCGACCAATCGAATTGAAGGGATTCTTGATGGGTTGTACGCCGATGATTACGAGACCGTTCTTTCGAACAACTCAAGCGGTGATTGGTTCGCGTTTGCTTACAACACAAGCACATTGGACTTATTGGAAACGCAAATTCTTTCTGGCAGCTACACACGAAATCCGTTTCGTGGTTTGTTTCATCCGGTTGGCGCGGACGGATCAAGCTCCGATTTTTACGTTTATGATGTGCACCTCAACGCGGGCAATGCGGCGACTCGTTTGACTGAAGCCAATGGTGTACGCGCAGATATTGATACGCTTGGTTCAGATAAAAATGTGCTGGTCATTGGTGACCTGAATATTGATTCTAGCTCGGAAGGATCGTACGCGGCATTATTGGCCAGCGGCGTTGGACAGGTTTTCGACCCCATCAGTGCGCCTGGAAATTGGAACAACAACAGTGCTTTTAAGGCGATCCATACTCAGGATCCAAGCGGTCAAATGGACGACCGGTTTGATTTCCAATTGACCAGCGATGATGTGTTGGCGGCTGGAGGATTGGAGTTTATCCCGGGGACGTATCGGGCATTTGGAAATGATGGTTCCCACAATTTCAACGGGTTGATTACGACGGGTACGGGTGCTTCGGCGGCGGTTCTGTCAGCGCTTGCAAATGCGACGGATCACTTGCCGGTCGTCGCGGACTACCGATTTGATATCCCGGATTCAGGCTGTGAGGCGACGACCCACACGCTTGGTAATCTGCGAGCTGGCATCGCGGTGGATGATGCAGCGACTGGCTCAGGTTATTTGATGTACAGCGCGACGAGTGTTCATGCACGCTTTACTGCGAACCCACCTTTCGTTGCCAACAGCGATCAATTGATTGCGGTTCGGTACTCGGGCGGCCAGTGGCAATACAATGACAACCTCCAATGGCAGACATTTTCACCGCTAGGCGGAGACCGATTGCTTGCCGAGATCGACTTCTCGGCTGACACGATCTCCAGTTTGGAAGGCATTACCGATCACGTTCAAGGCATCGCACAAGGATTCGAGTCAGGCGATCTTCAGTTCTTCGCCAATCGATGGAATGGCAATTTCAATCTCGGCGAATTCGAAGTCACAGGCACAAGTTTTGACGCTTGTGCGGCAACCTGTGATTCAACGGTTTCGTTTGATCTGGGAACGGTCGGTTCCGGAATCGCCGTCGATGATGCGGCGACAGGCACTGGCTATATCTTGCACAGCGCGACGAGTGTGCATACACGTTTTGCTGCCAATGCTCCGTTTGTCGGTAACAGCGATCAGTTGATTGCAGTGCGATTCTCGGGCGATCAATGGCAGTACAACGATAATCTTAATTGGCAGGATTTTGATCCAAGCGGCGGCGACCGGCTTCTGGCAGCGGTCAATTTTTCAGCCGACACAATGACCAGTCTTCAAGGCGCTTCCGGTCAGGTGGAGGGAATCGACCAAGGTTTCTTTGGTGGTGATTTAGAGTTCTTCGCCAATCAATGGAACGGTGGTGCCAACGGCGGTGAATTTACAATTACCGGATCGACGTTTGACGTTTGTTTGACTTGCCAATCGACGGCAACATTTGAAATTGGAAACATTCGCTCTGGCATTGCTGTCGATGATGCGGCAACAGGCATTGGCTATATCTTGTACAGCGCGGCGAGCGTACATTCGCGTTTCGCGGCCAACGCTCCTTTCGTAGCTAACAGTGATCATCTTATTGCTGTGCGAAACTTCAATGATCAATGGCAATACAACGACAACCTGAATTGGCACAACTTTACGCCGTCTGGTAGCGACCGATTACTCGCGGTCGTAGATTTTTCAGCTGACACGATCGTGGGTCTACAAGGAGCAACAGGCCAAATTGAAGGAATCAATCAAGGCTTCGTTTCGGGCGACCTGGAGTTCTTTGCGAATCAATGGAGTGGCAGTTTTAATACCGGCGAATTCACAGTGACAGGAATGACGTTTGACGCCTGCGTGATTGACGGAGGTTCCTCATTTTCGATCGGCAACACTGGATTGGGCATAGCGGTCGATGACAACGCAACCGGAGCCGGATACATCATGTTCAGCCTTCAGAGCGTTCACTCCCGGTTTTCGGCGAACCCACCATTTGTAGGGACAAGCCAAAATTTGATCGCGGTTCGAAACTTCAACAGTCTTTGGCAGTACAACGATAACAATAGTTGGGTCACGTTTACGCCAGATGCTGACGATCAGTTGTTGGCTGATATTAATTTTTCAGCTGACACTGTTACCAGCCTGCAAGGTGCGTCCGGTCAAGTTCAAGGCATCGACCAAGGATACATTAGTGGCGATCTGGAGTTTTTCGCTAATCGATGGAATGGCAGTTTTAACTTGGGAGAGTTTGAAGTGACTGGAACCACGTTTACGGCATAACGCTTTTTCATACCTTCGGAGAATTTTCACCAGAGACGATTCCCTTCTCGGTTTTGAAAACGGCTGGGAATCGTCTTAGAAGCGTGACCGGCTGTTCGGCCGCGAATTGTCGATATTCTCAAGCGGCTATTTAGATTCACTTGGGAACAAGCGTTCTTTCAAGAACGAATAGGCCAACGCTTGCATGTAGGCTCGCTGTTTGTTGTTGGCTGCACCACCGTGACCGCCTTCGATGTTCTCATAGTAACTAACGTCGTGTCCTTGCGCTTCCATCAACGCCATCATCTTTCGAGCGTGGCCGGGATGAACGCGATCGTCGCGAGTCGATGTTGTGAACAACACAGCCGGATACTTAGTCGCAGGATCGATGTTTTGATACGGCGAAAACGCGCGGATGAAATCCCAATCGCCAGCGTCGGGGTTACCGTACTCGGCCATCCAGCTTGCACCGGCCAGCAGCAAGTGATAACGCTTCATGTCCAATAGTGGAACTTGGCAAACCGCAGCGCCCAGTAAATCAGGATAAAGAGCAACCATGTTGCCGACCAACAATCCGCCGTTGGATCCGCCTTGGATACCCAATCGCTGCTTGCTGGTGACTTTTCGCTTGATCAGGTCTTGACCGACCGCTGCAAAATCTTCGTAAGCCCGTAATCGATTCTCTTTGAGTGCTGCTTGGTGCCATCTTGGGCCGTACTCTCCACCGCCGCGAATGTTCGCAACAACATAAACGCCGCCTTGGGATGTCCAAGCTCGCCCGACACTGGCGCTGTAGCCCGGCGTCAACGAAATTTCGAATCCGCCGTATCCATAAAGCAAAGTCGGATTGTTGCCGTCGAGCTTCACGTCAGCCTTCGAAACCATAAAGTAGGGAACGCGAGTTCCATCTTTGCTGGTCGCGAAATGCTGTTCGACTTTGAGGCCATTAGAATCGTAAAGCGGTGTCAGTTGCTTCAACTGCTCTGGCTCACCACCAATCTCGCCGTAAAACAAAGTCGTCGGGTTCAGGTATCCGCTGGAAGTCATCCAATAGGCATTGGAGTGATCTGGATCCACCGGCCGAACACTGACGGTACCGATTGCAGGCGCGCCGACCAACGGTTCACGTTTCCAGGTATCTCCTTCGGCGGTCAGAATATAGATGCGGTTCTTCACATCTTCGAGAACGTTGAGAATGATGTGGTCTTTGCAAGGCGCGAAGCTGGCAAGCGAAGTGCTTTCGCTCGGCTCAAACGCGACATCAAATTCACGCTTACCCGCCATAAACTCATCGAAGTTCGCGACCAGCAGCGATCCGGCTTGATAGGTTTTGCCACCGACTTCCCATGGCTTTCGCAATTCCAACAGCAGGTACTGCTTGAAAACGGCTTTGCTGGCACTGTTGGGGGCGTCGATCTTGGTTAGTTTGCCGTCGTCCGAACGTAAGTAAAGTTCATTGTTATAAAAAGCAATTGTGCGACTGACAAAGTTCCTTTCGAAACCTGGCGAATCGTCGTGCATCGCCGAGATATACATGTCCTCATTGGTTCCTTCGTAAACGACTTCCGCATTTTCAAATGCCGATCCACGCCGCCAAAGTTTGACAATGCGAGGATAACCCGACGAGGTCATGGAGCCTTCGCCGAAATCAGTGAAGACGAACGCGGTGTCGCGATCGATCCAACTGATCCCGCCTTTGGCTTCAGGTCGCATGAAGCCGTCCTTCACAAAAGTCTTGGTTTTCAAGTCAAACTCGCGGCTGACCGAGGCATCGGCACCTCCGCGTGACAGCGAAATCAAAGCCCGGTCGTAGTCGGGTCGTAATATAGAACTGCCACCCCAGACCCAGTTTTCATCTTCGTCTTTGGCAAGGGCATCGAGATCAAGAACTGTTTCCCAGGTTGGATCGGACTTGCGATATTCTTCTAGCGATGTTCGTCGCCAAATTCCTCGCACGTGGTCTTTGTCTCGCCAGAAGTTGTAGTAATGGTCGCCTGATTTGGAAACGAAGGGAATCCGCTCATCGGAGTCCAGAATCTTCAACAGGTCGGTTTGGAGCGATTGGAAGTCGTCCGTCGATTCGAAATGGGTTTGAGTTTTCTTGTTGCGCTCGCGCACCCAGTCTAATTGCCGTTCGCCGGTGACATTTTCCAGCCATAGGTAGGGATCTTCTTTGTCGGTGACATCGGAGACTTTGCGGTCAGTTTGGGCGGTCTCTTTTTCTTGAGCCATCGTGGGTGTGATCAGTAAAGTGGTGATAAGGAACAAGAAAAACGTGCGAACAAACATGTTGACTCCAGCCCGAGTTTCGAGAATTGAACGGTAAACAGTGAACGAGGCAGCGGTGCCTTGAACTCACTCGTCTCGCCATGTTAAAGGTTGAATGAAGGGCTCACAAGTTGTGCGTTGCTTCACGAGGAAGCGTCCGAAACATGGGCGTTCGGATCTTCCGGCGAAGTGGAATTGATCATTCATCCAAAACAGAAATGGCGCGCTGATTTCTTTGCTGAGAGAATCGCTGAACCTTTACCGACGTAGGCATGCCCACGCAAGCGAGGGCATGGCACCCAGCACGCTTTCAAACACGGTAAACCCAGAAATAGTTGTCCCAACTATCGGTTTGTCCATTCGTGATGATTCGTGAAATTGGTGGCTTGAACCCAAACGAATGTGTCTCGATTCGAACCGTTTGAAAGCAATCCAATCGATGGTTCGTCAAGCTCGCTCTATTCATCCGTCTGAACGAGAGTCACTTCACAATCTGGCAAAGCATTTTTGAATTCAAGCAGAGCCGCATCGGAAAACTGGCCGGCCTTGAT
>CAZPTT010000147.1:14137-16265 GCA_964589435.1 uncultured Pirellulaceae bacterium | reverse complement strand
GTATGGCGCTTGATCTGTCAGAAGGACCCGCTCCGTTTACGGCTGGTGGTACGACTTCGTACATGGCACCAGAAATGGGTTTGCACTATCTGAAACAATCAGAAATTCACAAACTGACTCACAAATTGATGATCGCGTTAGGAGAACGCAAGCGAGATACGTTTGTCGAAGGGGTTTTAGATTTCGGTAACCACGAAGCGGCTTCGCAACTGCTTCGTGATGCAAGCAATTCAGACGAAGTTCGCAAGCTGGCCAAAGAACTTGTTTTCCTTGATCAGGAAGAAAAAGTTCTCGCAGAACAAATCAACGCCAGCAGCGATATCTATTTGCTGGGTGCGATTCTCTACGAGATTGCGATCGGTCATCCTCCGCACTTTATCCCACAAGAAAGCTGCAAGAGTGCGGACGAAAAACACCATCGTGAGTTTTGGCTGTCGTCGAATCACCGAATCCAACGTTTGGTTCAAGTACAAGATCCATTGCGACTATCGCTATGCAACATCGCATTGGGAGCATTGCAGAAAGATCCAAAAGATCGCTACCAAAGCGTTGACGAAATGAAAGAAGCGATCAAAGGCTTTAAGGATCAGGTTCAGAGTTTGCAGCTCGAGAACAAAGGTCGCGAGGAACTGAAGAAGGCTGAAGGCGGCGAAGGCTATAAGTACTTGCTGCCAGCTCTCGAGTCGTTTCGCGGTGCCCAAGCACTTTATCCAGAAGGCGTCGATTCGAGGCGATTGCAAACCGATACGGCTTGCACCTACGCTCGTCGTGCCGATCAACGGAAGGACTACGACGCGGGTCTCTCGATTCTTCAAGAGTATGCGGGTACGCAAAAAGATGAGCAAGTCGTTACGCTGACCTCAAAAATGGAAGCCGGTAAACGACGAGTCGCACGTAACAAGAAGCTGGCAGCCGCCGGCTGGGCGGCCGCGATTATTCTGCCGCTGGCAGTGTGGGGATTTGCGTTTTCGAGAATTCAGGCTGCCAACCAACTAACAGAAGTGGCAGTCAAAACAAAAACAGAAGCCGAAAATGACGCGAAATTGGCCAAAGAAGAATTGGTTTCAACACAGACTGAGCTAAGCGCGGTCGACGACAAACTTGCTGAAGCAGATCAGAAACAACGTGATGCCTTACAAAAAGCGGCCGACGCCGAAGATGATGCGATGCTCGCGATACAGAAAGCTCAAGAAGCAGAACGTATGGCTAAGGAAGCCGATGCTAAACTGATTGCGGCTAATGAGCTCACGACCGAAGCGTTAAACAAAGAAAGGTTGGCCAATGAGAATTTGGAAATAGCAAATACAGCGGAAGCGAATGCAAAATTAGCGGCGGCAGACGCCAAATTGGCGGCAGCAAATGCAAAAGCTGCAGCTGAGGAAGCCGCTCAAACGGAAATGATTGCGACGGCTAAAGCTCGAAAAGCTCAAGAGTTGGTCGAAAAAGTAAAATTCGAGGGAGCTGAAAACGAATTTAGCACTGCGTTACTCCCAATCCCGCTTGATCTACGAAAAGGGAAATTTGAAGAAGCCAAACAACGATTGATTAATCTTCGTGACGGCGATCTCCAACCACAGTTCAAGAACGGTTGGGTTGCGCGTCACTTCGCCAAAATCGTCAACGTTGAGGGTGCCGAAAATCGTTTGGGTGAAAACACATCGGTGACCACTGTCCTACACGGCTCCAATGGCGATGTGGTCGTCGTTGGTTCAGAACGAGGCACGCCAAAAATCTGGAAGACAAAATCTGCTGACGGAACCACCAAGGCACTCGACGTACAACTTCCTGGCTACGGAAAAATCGCGCACGCTGCAATTTCAGACGACGGTCAGTTGCTGGCCTTAGCTCTCGATCAAGTTGCCCAAGGCCAGAAATTCAACGAGCACTTTTGGATTGTCGACCTAAAAACAGGTCGACGTATTGCGGCTCCGACCACTGCGGATGCGAAGAACGATAAGGTCGTCGGTTGTAAGCAGATTGCTTTGGCTGGTGGGTCTGGATCAGGATTTCAGCTGATTACCGTTGAAGAACTTTCAGCTTACAACGGATTGAAACAACGGATCCAGGTTGCTCAACGGGCGATCACCGGTGGAACCATTGGTGCGGCCAAAACTACTCCAATCTCTGC
>CAZPTT010000147.1:0-14037 GCA_964589435.1 uncultured Pirellulaceae bacterium | reverse complement strand
AGACGTTGACGGGTCGTGGAAAAATGAATGGCGACGAAATGCCAATCAAGCAATTTCCGACAGCGATGCACGTCAGAGCTGACGGCAAACTTTACTGTGGATTCGCCGATGGTCGAATTGAAGAATACAAGGTCGGACAACTAGCCGACGCCAGCCGTATCAGCCAAGAACTTGAATCGGCTGTGAAAGCAATGTCGACCACCAAGGACGGCAAACTCGTGACCGGCACAGCCAACGGCGTTTTGGCTGTCTTGGACGATGAACTGAAAATTGTGAAACGTTTGGTTGGCCAGTCCGATGCGTTGACTTCAACCTCGATCATCGAATCAGATAGCGACAATGGGTTCCAACTGGCCAGCGGTGGTGCCAATGGACACGTCCGTGTTTGGGAACCTGACGGCACTCGCCACGACGCTTCGATTCGCAAACAACCGGAAGCAGTCGCCAAGAGCGCAACGGTCAAAGGCGACGTCCAGCTCGGCGGAACGACTGCGGTAACCTGCGGTGCAGTTGATCAATCGTACGCGGCATCTGATGTGCCGGCGACAGCTTATGGAACTGCCGATGGACGCGTGTTTTACTTTGACTCGGAACAAATGACGGCACGTACAGGCGGTGTCGAGATCAAATCTCGCAATGGTTCCAATCGGTTGGGTGCCAAGCGAATGACAATCGAACCACCACCAGGCTCGTTTGATTCTTCATTCGACCGTTTTGATTCATTTGGAATTGTCGGTGATCAGTTCGTCCTCTTGCAGTCCGACGGTCAGCTATTCTCAACGACGATTGATTCGGATTCCGTCGAGCCTTCTTCGCAGCGTCGACTTTTGGATACGATGCGCGGCCGCAAAGTGGATTCGCGATTCCTGCCGTTGTTGGCTTCGACGACAGATCAAGATTACTTCTTTACCAACAGCCCAGCGAATGAATCTCAGATTCTTTACTGGAGCAAACGCGGAACCGGTTTTCGACCGGCCAGTGTTCGTACCAATTCCCGAGAAGGTGGCCGCATCAAACGCTTGCGACTTTCGGAAGACGGCAAATGGTTGGCCGTCATTCGCGAAGTTGGTCGAAAAGCAACCACGGGTGAGTATGTGACGGAAATTCTTGAAGTCAATCAAGACAATCCGCAGCAGCCACTTCGCTCGGCAACCAACACCAATCGTTATCGTGTCGGTGATCCAGCGTTTGTTGGATTCTCAGCCGACAGTCAAAAGATGATCTTGCACTTCCATAAATCTGGCGTCGATCGAGAAACGTGGGCCGAGAATTGGTCTCTCGCAGGTAGTGTTTGGCAACAGTCTTCTGCGAAAAAACGAATTGCAAACAAGCGAGTCGATCTCGTTGGGTGGAATGGCAGCGATGTGTTGGTGACCAAGATCAACAAGCGGTTTTACTTAACCGGCGGAAGCACAGTTTCACAGAATTCAAAAGACGATGCCAAACGTGAGATTCGGCGTACGACCAGCGGGAAACGACGGGAGCGTTTACGAAATGTTCAACCGATGGGGAACGACGGCAGTCAATACGTTTTGTTCAATCAGAGCATTGAGCAATTCGATAGCCGCGGGAAACAACAGAAAAGAAGCCCGCTCAAACTCGAAAACGCTCGTGACTTTCGCGTGTTTGGTGAGCGGGCCGTGGTGCTCGATGATCGAGGTTTCCATTTGGTTGACTCTGATTTGTCTTACGTCACGATGATCGCCCGTCGCAAAGTTTCGACTCAGTCATTGGCTCTTTCCAATGATCGATTAGCGATTTCCTACGATGTGGGTGGACTGTGCCGAATCATGGATGTGTCTGGCTCATCGCCGACTGAGATCGGTCGATTTGACGGTGCCAGTGATGTTGAGCTGAGTGCGGATGGCAAGTGGGCGACGGCTCGTCGCGACAACAAGTTGTTGGTGTTCTCGATTGAAAACAAGTTTGACGCTCCCGTGATCACACAACCACTCGAAGCCGATCACTGGCACGCACAATGGCTAGGGACGACTTCTCCGAAACTGTTGATTGCGATGCAGGGTGAAGACTCTGTTTTAGGATGGAAGGAATTGGAGCCACAGACAGGAGCCGTAGTTGATTCTCAGTTGAAACTACCTCGCACGATGGGCGTTGCTGGTCGGCTTACCAGTTTTGAGTTGGCACCCTACTCCCAGCGGTACCTGGCAATTTTGAGTGATGATGAAAGCAAACAACAAATTGCTTTATGGGCCGTCTCTGAGACGGTTGCGGCTGAACAACTGAAAGAAGGGATTGAGTCCGACAAACTGAATCCACTTTCAATTTCGTTCAGTGAGATTGCTCGAGATAACATTGAAGAGATTGGTACTCGGTTGGTCATTCTGAATGACGAGACGGGCAATGTTGGTTCGGGACAAGCCAAAGCGAATCGCGTGTTCATGCTTGCCAGCGATTTGATCGAAGACGATGCTGAACCTGCTGCACTCAATATTGACGGTCCAGCGGATGAAGCTTTACCAGTTGCCAAGAAGCAGGCCTATAACATCTTCGAAATTGAAGGCGTGATCGAGGTGACGGACGGTCGCAGTTTGATCGACACCAAGTTCTCGGGAGATGGCCGTTCGCTATTGGAAGTCGACAGTCGTGGTGTGAAAGTTTTGCTGAGTAAGGATTGGTAGTTAAAGTTGAGCAACAGGGCCCGGTGGTCAGCGGATTTCGTGATGCCCACGCAAGCCAGGAGCATGTCACCCTGAATTTGAGAGTGAATTTGAGAGTGAATTTGAATTGTTGTATTGACCGAGCCACTCGTTGCAAGCCATTCGTTGCCACTCAAGAAACTTAGGCTCAGAAAACACTGGCTCGGAAAATGTGGCTCAGAAAATGTGGCTCAGAAGCTCTGAGCCAACTAATCAGTTAGCTTTTTGACAGCCCTATTAAATCGCCAGCGACGGCGTGATCGGTGATTACCGTTCCCATCAGTGTGAACGCAGCGACATCGTAAATGCCAACCGGAATTGTCTGTCCGATCAAACGTGATGTCCCATCGAAGACGACAATCCGATCGCAATGGGTTCGCCCAGTCAGTTGCACTGGTTTGCCGGCTTCTGGTGAATCTGGCGACGGTGCTTGCTTGAGTTTATCGACTTGGTCATCAATCAAGTTGACCACGGCCGCCGCTCGCTTGCTGGGTCCTTCAACCAATACCTCGACCGTCTCGCCAAGGAACTTTTGATTGTCTTCTTCGCTGATTCTGTTCTGCACATCGAGCAGTTCGTTGTTTCGGCGTCGCTTGACTTCGAACGGAATATCATCTGGGAGGTGATCAGATGCCTTCGTTCCCGGTCGTTCGCTGTATTTGAAAATGAAGCTATTCTTGAAGCGACATTCCTCGACCAGTGCGACAGTCTCTTGGAATTCGTCTTCGGTCTCGCCGCAAAAACCAACAATAAAATCGCTGGAGACCGCAGCGGCCGATCCCAGTGTTTCGTTGATGCGGGCCATCATCTCGCGATAGTCACCGACGGTATAGCCACGCTTCATTCGTTTCAGAACCGCATCGGATCCGCTCTGAAGAGGCACGTGAAGATAAGGCGAGCACTTCTTCAAATCGCGGACTGCGGTCAGCAAGTCGTAGCCCATGTCCTTCGGATAGCTGGTGACAAATTTGATTCGCTCGATGCCGTTGATATCGTGAAGCTGATGAAGCAGATCGGCCAGGCGAGTCGTGGTGCCATCGCCGGCAACGTGTTTGTAGCTGTTGACAGTTTGGCCAAGCAGCGTGATTTCTTTACAGCCCTGATCGGCCAGGATTTTGGCTTCGTCGACAACTTGTTTCGGATCCCTGCCCTGCTCTGGGCCGCGTGTCATCGGCACGATGCAGTAAGTGCAGAACTTATCACAGCCGATTTGAATTCGCAGAAAGGCTTGAAACGGAGTTGGTCGCATGGTCGGATCGCGTAACGGATCAAACGTTTCATGACTGCGTTTGATTTCGTTGACTTTGCCTGCCGTACGCCCCAGGCTGAGAGCTGAATGTTGTCCACCTTCGGCTCGGGCTTTCGAAATCAGCGAGGGAATCTGTTGCAGTTGTCCTGGCCCCGCAATAATGTCGACGTAGGGAGCTCGTTGAAAGATGATCTTTTGATCTTTCTGAGCCATGCACCCCATCACGCCGATGATCTTGTGAGGATTGTTTTTCTTTTCGGCTCGCAGTCGCCCCAGCGCGCTGTACGTTTTGTTTTCGGCTTGCTCTCGAACACTGCAGGTGTTGAAAAGAATCGTATCGGCGTCTTGGACACTATCCGTCAATTCATAGCCTTCGCGGCGCAAGCTGGCGACGACCATCTCGCTGTCCAGCATGTTCATCTGACAGCCAACGGTTTCGATGTAAAGTTTGTGCGTTTCGATTTCGGATTGGGTTGTTAGCTCGGTTGTCATCGCAAATTCTCTTTGGAAAGCCAAGTGCCGAACACGGTGGCTTGTTGCTTGAATCGTCAGGGCTTGGTGGTGATGGCCGTGATGGCCAGCGACTTTGATGGACGCGAAACCAGCCCATAAGTTTAACATGGGACAAATTGGGAGCTAGTTCGATTTGAGGCGATAATCGCCCAGATCGATGGTTTATCTCCATTCCCGCCATGGAACACTTCGAAGAAGCTGCGGTTGGTTTGCCAGTTGCTCGGTCTCATGATCTCACCAATTCAAGCGAGCCAACAATTCCACCCAAGCAAATTCAAAATAGGCGAACTCCAACTAAGCGAATTGCTGACTAAGCAAATTGCTGACCGGTGACCGGCTGGTTGCCGCGGAGGAAGTCCGCGATCGGCATGGGTTTTTTGCCAGCCGGCTGAATTTGGATGATTGACAAAACTCCATCCCCTGTTTGAATCCACAACCGATTCTTATTGCAAGCGACGACTTGGCCCGGAGCAAGTTCCAAATTGATCGCTTCAGTTTCACCTTCCTGCGAATCACTATCTGTCGAGCCCGGATCATCGACGACTTTGGCTTGATGAATGATGGTTCGCATTGGCTGTTTCAGGTGTTCGGCTTGCCAATTGGTGAAGGTTCCCGGCCAAGGTTGAAAGGCGCGAATCTGATTGACAATTTGGTTCGCCGATTTAGTCCAATCAACCAACCCGTCCGATTTGTTCAGGCGTGGAGCTTTGGTGGCGAGTTTGGGATCTTGGACTTCGCCAATTGGGCTGTTTCCATCCCATTGCGCAAGCATCCCAATCGCATCGTGAACGGCCTCAACTCCCAATTCGGCAAGTCGCGGTTCGATCTGTTCGGTAGTTTCATTTTCGCCAATCTCAGTCGTGACCTGAGCTAGGCATGGACCGCCATCAAGTTTGGGGGTCATGTGAATGATCGTGATACCAGTATGAGTCTCGCCGTTGTAGATGGCCCAATTGATGGGCGCGGCTCCTCGATACTTGGGCAACAACGATCCATGTAAATTGATTCCTCCCAATTTTGCTGCGCCGAGGCATTGTCGCGACAAGATCTGTCCGTAATCACAAACGACGAACAGGTCAGCCGACAGATCGACGAGCTGATCGACGAACGCCTCGTCATTGGCGCTGGCAGGATCAAAAATATTGACCTCTCGCGATTCTCCAAGATCGCGAGTTGGGTTCTCTGCGGTCTTTCGACGTTTGCCTGCGTCTTGTATTGGCCTGGTTACCAACGCCAGCACGTCGTGGTTTGAATCGAGTAGAGATTGAAAAGTTGGAACAGCAAAAGGGCCCGTTCCAAACATGATGATGCGCATGGTGTTCGATCGTTAAGGTTTGAGTCGGCGTCCTGACGGCTTTTTCGGATGAGCGAATTTTGAAACAGGGATATTGCAAGCGAATTCGGATCCAAATTTTCAGCAATATTTGGCTTCGAATTCAGCCAGCTTTTTCATGATCGTTTCGTCATCGGGAATTTCGCCAGTCGCCCGTTTGTTTTCAAAATCGATGACGAATTCTTCCACGTCATGTTCAACTTGTTTTTGTGCGGATTCTTTGACGCGATCGATAAACAGCACGCCCTGCAAGTGATCCACTTCGTGTTGGACAGCGCGGGCGAATAAACCATCGACGGTCTGATCAATTTCGTTTCCCGACAAATCGTAGCCGGTGACGTGGATCTGTTCAGGACGCGTCACATTCGCATTGACTCCAACAATGCTCAAGCAGCCTTCTTCGGCCTCCGAAACTCCCTTGGGAGCACTGATGACGGGATTGATGAAGACTAATTCTTCTCCGTCGGGTTCACTGGTGAGATTGAGGATGAACAACTGTAACGGCAAGTCGACTTGGTTAGCCGCCAGCCCGATGCCGCGCGCATCGTACATCAGTTCGAACATCTCTTTCACGATCGCTTTTAATTCAGCGTCGACGCGCTTAATCGGTTTTGATTTGTACCGCAAGGTTGGGTGCGGATATTGAACAATTTCCAAGTCAGTCAAGCTCCCAAGTTCATCTAATTGCTGTCACTATAAAATTGTCTTATGCAATTGAGTTGACTCAATTAGCTCCGACGTCAAATTGTCGCAATTGACTATGGTACTAAGTTTTTGTTTCGAGGTGTATTGACATCTGAAAGAGGCGCTGAACATCCGATGTTTTACGCTTGAAATTCATCTTCAAAAAGCGGCGGCGTTGGTGTGGATTTTTTTTCACGATGTCAAAACTGCAGTTCGAAAAATCAAGCAACGCGATTTGTTTTCTTTAAAAAAAATTGATTCGGAAAAAAATTGAAACCTTGCTTGACAATTGCTTTCACGTCCCCAAAATGGGCCTCCAAGTTGAAGGAAACTTCAAACAACAAACTTCATTTCAACGATTAACTCGTCGCAACATTTTTGAATCTGCGATTTGTTATTCAGCTTGAATTTCTATAAAGATGACAATTGAATACGCGGTGATGTTTGAACAAAAAATTCAGCGTCAATGCACCCGCCGACCATTGGGATGGGTTCAACTGTGAATCGTTTTGTAGATGTTCGTTGTTCGCTTTTCTGACGGCTTACCAAACGAGTGCGGCTCCACTCAAGACTTGCTTCAATGACCTTCCTTGGCCGCATGTGACTTATTTAAACGAACTGCACAAGATTCGACCAAGCGTTACCCGACGCGGTGATGCGCTTGTTTTAAAAGGATAGCGGTGATCCTTCTTCAGAATTGGATGAGACAAGAGGAGCATGACGCTTCTCATTTGAGTTTGGGTGGCGGCGACCGAGGGATGCGATAGTCGGCGGCATAAGTCGTGGAAATGGATCCACGCCCTTTTATTTGCCTGTATTGAGATGATTGGTAGAAGGATCTACCCGGCATACGATTCGATTAATCGATGGTGATGTAGTTGTTTCTGGTTAGCACGGTGGCTAATCGACAGGTGGGATTTATTGTCTGGTTGAGTTGGCATTATTCGGCGATCCAGAACAGGCGGCGATTTGGCTCGGAAGCCAACGCCGCTCTTTTTTTGCGCTCCATTTCATGTGTCGCATATTGTTTTGTTGGCCGCTCGACCTACCTTTTTACAAGAGCTTTTTCTTTCTGGTCGTTGCAACTTTCTTCGTCTTCCGCGTGCCCACAATGGCACCTATCTGCGCACGCGTAGCGCCCATCGATAACAGAGAGCGTATCAACAGCTCCATCGACACTGAACGGTCTGCTGTCTCGAGCTTTGCCACCCTAGACTGACTCGACCCAATCAATTTCGCCAGTCGCTGCTGCGTAATCTTCTTCTCTTGCCGCATGGTTTTGACTTGTTTCGCCAACGCAACCTTCATGTTGACGAGCGTTTCTTCGGCTTCACTCAATTCGAGAAACTCTGCGGTCGAACCGACTTTCCAGCCAGCGGCTTCAAGTTTCTTCTTTTTGGATGCTTTCATTCTGTTGCCTCGTCGTATCTTTTAAATCGCCGCTTGCACGTGTCGATGATCTTTTTGGGCGTCTTTCCTGTCTTCTTCGCAAACACTTCGGCAATCACAATTGCATCGGAGTCTGTTCGGTAGATGATCCGCCATGTGGCATCTTCATCGGGAATACGAAGCTCATGACATCGCTTTCCGATTGACGGCATCGGTCGACTGTGGGGCATCCCAATGCTCGCTCCACTTTGTAAAAAGCGCAACAGTGTTCCGGCCTCAATCCGCGCTTCCAGCGCAAATGGCGGCGTCTTAATCTCGCCATGCAACCAGACTAGCGGTTTGTCGTCTCCGTTCATCCAATCAACCATATGTCACATTCGACATATGTCAAGTGTGACATGATGTTTTTTGACTGTTTACCGATCGGCGGCCAACATGGTTTTTACGCAAGTCCCAGCTTCGTCATTGGAGCACCGTTTGGCTTAAAGCGTCGTTCGCTCCGTTGTCGCGTGCTGGTTTGCCGCGCCGCACCGCGAAGCAGATTACTCATCAGGTGGCCACTTCTCTCGCAAGATTTTCGCTCCCATTCACTACGTCGATCGGCAAATCAGACCCATTTATTGGAACGAATGGAACGCCTTCGATGAAATTGAAAATTTGGAAAATCTTAACATCTACCGCGAGATGCCTGCGAATCAAAACGCCAGCAAGTGAACTGGCAATGGTTTGCAGACGAGCGGGCGTGACTCCCGCGCGGGTAACTCTGAGCCGGAGACTTATCGAAACGTACGGCCTGCCAACATGGGTTTCTGAGGCTCGCCGAAAGGGCCTCGGCACGCCTTGTTAGATTGGTCAGGCGTGCTGGTTTTGATAGGATGGTTCAGTCGTTAGAGTTCTGTCGCTGCGTTCGAGGCGGCGAATTACTTAAAAGAAAATCAAGCCTTCACGACGTCGGCTAATAGTGTTCGGGTTTATCGACCGGATTGTGATCAAATGAAGTTCATTCTGCCCGTTAAAGTCAGCTCACAAGATTGATCGAGAATTCGTCGTGCCAAATCACCACTGCCTAATTGCGTTCGGCTCTAATCTTGGCGACGAAAGTTCGGTGTTTCAACAATCGCTCGAACAACTGGGCGAAGATACTGAAATCGAAGTTGTTGCTCATAGTGAACCCGTTCGAACCAAGCCGGTTGGCGGCCCCAGTGATCAACCCGATTATCTCAACGCCGCAATTCGACTAAGAACCAGTTTGTCGCCGGATAAGCTTCATCAACGAACATCGAAAATCGAGCAGCAATTAGGACGGCAGCGGCGAGTACGGTGGGGAGCCCGCAAAGTCGATCTCGATATTCTGCTCTACGATAAAGTTCAATTGGAAACTGATCGCTTGGTCATTCCGCACCCCAGAATGTCGTTTCGTCGTTTCGTTTTGGAACCCGCTTCAGAAATTGCTGCCGATATGGTTCATCCCACCTCGGGATTAACGATCGCGGAGTTGGTAAATTATCTTGATCGAACCCCGAATGAGATTATTTGGTTGGCTGCGGACAGAAAAGCATGTGAAAAAAAACGCGACGATCTTTGTGCGCAACCTTCGTTGAACGGATGGTTGATTCACGTGGTTGACGAAATCGAAGATTACCAACGGCTCGTCGCGAACGCAAAACTGGTTGCCAGTTCGCGCGATGTCTCAGGCGATCTAGCGAAAGTCCATTTCTCAGGCCCAACGTTGAGACTGCCACTTGATGCAGATCGAATCGAAGCAGAAATGGTTGCAGCGGTTGAAGCGATGACGAATTGAGTTTCTGAGGAAGGACCGTCTGATCGAAGAACGTACGCCTGCAGCTAACGGTTAAACGCAATACCGCTCTGGCGAACGTAGCTACGCCCGCTCGAGCGTGGATTGGGTCGAGGTCTTCGCTCAATCTTTGTTGACTTCCCAACACGCGACGCGTTGATTGGCGCCAATTTGAACCAGCGGTGGATTTTCTTGTTCACACCGTGCCACTTTGATTGGGCATCGAGTCACAAACGGGCAGCCCTTCGGTGGATCGTAGGGGCTTGGGACTTCGCCCTCGAGAACTGTCAGCTCGTGACGGTTGTCTGGATCAGTGACCGGATTGGCTGAGAGCAAGGCTTTCGTGTAAGGGTGTTTGGCGCCTTGGTGGATGTCTTCACAAGGCATTTCTTCCACAATATTTCCCAAGTACATGACCAGCATTCGATCGCAGAAGTGATCAATGACTTTGAGGTCATGCGAAATGAACAACATCGTTAAAGCGAACTCTTCCTTAAGATCCATCATCAAATTCAAGACCTGAGCCTGAATCGAAACATCGAGTGCGGAGACGGGTTCGTCTGCGATGATGAAATCCGGATTGACCGCCAATGCTCGTGCGATGCCGACGCGTTGTTTCTGACCACCTGAAAATTCGTGCGGGAATTTCTGAATCGCGTCTGGTTGTAAACCAACTTTGACCAATAGATCTTGCACGAACTTTTTCATTTCACTGCCACCACCAGCGGAGCCATGAAATTTGGCGATTTCACGAATGGTCGAACCAACGGACATACGTGGATTCAAAGACGAATTCGGATCTTGGAAAATCATCTGCATCCGTTTTCGAATTGGCCGCAGTTCCCGACTGCTTAAGTCCGTGATGTCTTGACCGTCGTAAAAGATCTTGCCTGATGTTGGCTCGTGAAGTCGAACCATCACTTTGCCGAGCGTTGATTTTCCGCAACCCGATTCGCCGACGACGCCTAGAGTTTCGCCTTTTCGGATCGTGAAGCTGACTCCGTTGACGGCATGAACTTTTGCGATTACTCGGTTGAGGATGCCACCCCGTTTAGGAAAGTGTTTCACCAGGTCTTCGACCCGCACCAAAACGGAAGGATCGTTCTTAGGGTCTTTGCTCATGATCGACCTCCTTCCAAAGGAAAGAAGCAACGAGTGGCTCGTGAATTTCCACCCTCGTTGATCGCGACTAATGGCGGAAGTTCAGACGAGCACTTTTCTTGTTTGAAAGGGCAGCGGTCGTTGAACCGACAGCCTTCTGGCAAGTTGAAGAGGCTTGGCACCATGCCTTCGATTGCCGGCAGCCGTTTCTGATGGTTCGCTGCGCCCGGTTTGGGCATCGAATCGAGCAAGGCTTTGGTGTAGGGATGTTGTGGCGAATGGAAGATGTCGCGGACAGGCGCAATCTCAACAACTTGGCCGGCGTACATTACCAACACTCGATCGCAGGATTGCGCAACAACGCCCAAATCATGCGTGACTAGAATGATCGCGGTTCCCGTTTTCGATTTCAGATTATCCATCAGCCGCAAAATCTGAGCCTGAATCGTGACGTCCAGCGCGGTGGTTGGTTCGTCGGCGAGTAGAATTTCTGGATTGCAGCAGAGTGCGATCGCGATGACGACTCGTTGTCGCATTCCGCCGGACAATTGATGCGGATACTCGTTAACCCGTTTCTCGGGGTTGGGCATTTCGACCAGCTTCAACATCTCGACGGCTTTGGCGCGACGTTCTGTTTTGTTGAGCGTCGTGTGGTACTTGAGGGCTTCATCAATTTGCCAACCGATAGTGAAGACCGGATTGAGTGCCGTCATGGGTTCCTGAAAAATCATCGCGATTTCGTTGCCGCGGATTTCTCGCATCTCCCACTCGCTAAGCTCAAGCAAATTCTGACCGCGATATTCGATGCGGCTGTCTTTTCCGTAGGTTGTCACATGGTCGGGAAGCAGTCGGATAATCGACTTGCTGGTCACCGTTTTGCCACACCCGCTTTCACCGACGATGCCCAACGTCTCACCAGGAAACAGATCGAACGAGACTTTATCGACGGCCGTTACTTGTCCACGATCAGTCTTGAAGCTCGTTACCAATTCCATCACGCGCAAGATCGGTTCGCCAGCGGCGAGTGCGTCATTCGAGTTGGCAGGGTCAGTCGTCATTGAGGTATGAATCGTGGAGTGGGACAGTTTCAAGTGTTAAACGTGTTTCGGATCGAAAACGTCTTGGAGTGCATCGGAGAGAATGTTGAACGCGAGGACGAGGAAGAACATCAGCATCGTAGCGGCTCCAATCTGCCAGAAGAATCCGTTGATGACTTCGTCGCCCGATTGGCTGATCATGATTCCCCAACTCGTTCCGTTGTCGATGCCCAGGCCAAGGTAAGTCAAAATCACTTCGCCTTTGACCGCTGCGATAAATAGCAGCGAGAAGTAAATCAGCATCATGTGTGCTGTATTTGGCATGATGTGACGCAGCATGATGTAAGGCTTACTGAAGCCAGCGACCAAAGCCGCGTGCACGTACTCTTGTTCTTTCAATTTCATGGCTTCGCCGCGAATCACACGGCAAGGCCCGATCCAATAGGTCATGCTGAACGCGATGTACATCGGTACTAGAGTTCCTTCGAATGAACTGCCGCGGAACATCGCCGCCAATAGAACCAATAACACGAGGCTGGGGATGGATGAGAAAACGGTGAACAGCCACGAGACGATATGATCGACCCACCCGCCATAGAATCCCGCAGCTAAACCTAAAATAGTTCCGATGAAGACCGAGATCAGTCCAACCACGATTCCAATTTTCATGGCGATCTCAATTGAGTAAACCGCGCGAATGAAAATCGATCGTCCTTGCCGGTCAGTTCCCCAGAGCAGTTCCAACTTTCGTTTGAAGGCAGTCAGGCCAGTTGGGACTTCGAATAGTTCGGTATACAGAATCGACTCCATTTTATCGATCTCTGGCCAAAGCTCTGGATTGTTATCGAGGTTTTCGTTTTCTGAAATCTCATCATAAATTTCCCAAATGCGATCGACTCGAGACGTTAACTCGTCGCGTGGCAAGTCGACGATTTTTAGCTGTCCAAGCTCAATGTTGTCGAGGTTGACTCGGAAGTCGTCTTTCTTGAGAGCACGTTCAATCTGTTCGACAATTTGGCTGACATCGTTAGCGCGCTGGTCAGCTTTGGCCTGATAGCCGAGACCGGGAACGTTGGCTGGGCCGACATAGCGCTTGGTTTCTTCCAAGGTGATCAAGCCAAACACGTTTGTCGCGACTGCCATCAATAGAAACAGGCTGATGACAAACAGCGCTGCAATCGCCATCCGGTTGCGGACGAACTTTCGAAATGTTCGGCTTTCCAGCCAACGACGAATCATGACAGCCTCACCCTTGGATCAACCACAGCGTAAAGCACGTCCGTGAGAATGATCGTGAAGATGTACAGGGCAGCGAACACGGCGGTTAACGATTGAACGACAGGAAAGTCGCCGCTGCGAACCGCGCCGATCAGTTCTTGGCCCATGCCGGGAATGCTGAAATACATTTCCAGCAGGATGGATCCCATGATCAAGAATGGTAATGAGATCACGACGCGGGTGATGATTGGAATCATGGCGTTCTTAAGCATGTGAACAAACATGATTTTTGTTTTGGATGCGCCTTTGGCTTGAGCGGTTGTGATGTACTCGCGTTGCGATTCTTCGACCATCACCGCGCGATAAAATCTCGTGTCGTATCCCATGCTGACGACAACGCTGATGAAGACTGGGAGCATGCAATAATGAACCCAGTTTCCGATGCCCGTTTCATAACCTGCGATGGCAAATAGGTCTTTACCGGTTGCCTCGTTCAATCGGTAGGCACCAAAGTATTGACCCAAAATGATGTAAACCAAGAAGCTGACACACATTCCCAGCACGGCGAAAAACACGAGGAGTTTGTCGGTTGTCCTGCCGCGAAAAAAGGCGCTGATCATGGCCACGCAAACCGAAATAATGGTTGAGAGCATCAGCGCTGGTAGCGTCAAGGAAAGGCTCGGGACGATCGATGTCTTGATGATATCGCCGACGGTTCGGCCGTCTTGAAACCAGCTTTCGGTATTCCAGTCGAGAGTCGTGAGAAAGGTTGTGTATTGTGAAAGGAACGGGCGATCAAGACCCAAGCGGGTTCGCTCCAGTTCCATCGCTTCGACCGTCGCGCCTTTGCCAAGCTTTCCGTAAACCGGGTCGCGCACACGTAAGGCACCCATGACCAACAGGATGATGGCCAGGTAAACCGGGACGTTATAAGCAAGTTTTCGGACGCAATAAGCCCACATATCGGATCGCGTTTTGGGTAGCGATATCTATAGCAGCGTTAGCCTAGTGCATTGTTCCAATTTGATTTTAGGATGAGCCGTTTTGGCGCTAGCCAC
>CAZPTT010000146.1:276-16445 GCA_964589435.1 uncultured Pirellulaceae bacterium | reverse complement strand
TTCGATGGATTGAGGTGGATCTGGCTGGTCAAATGTTTCAACAAAATACTCGATCAAATCAATGTCTCTGCGGGTCGCACCAGCCACCAAAATTACGTTGAATTTGACATCCATCGTAAATCGAACATCGCCTTCGAGTTCCATGGAAGCAGTCGCTCCTCCGCCACCACCGCCTCCCAGGATGCTGTCAAGCATACCGCCAGCGCCTCCACCGAGCATGTTGTCGACCATGCCGGCCATCGGATTGCCACCGCCAGCACTGCTGCTGTCGGCCAGCCCAAAGAACTGTTCTAGCTGGGACATCATAGTGCTGGCTTCACGATGTTTCAGGTAAATAAATGTCGGCTTTTGAACGGAGGATTCTGATCCAAGTAGTTGTTCAATTTCATAAACCAAATCATCCAAGGCATCAAAATCATCTGAGCGAAGAACAATTCCATACTCGGTGCTTTCGACCGTAATCGGAGCGCCTGGCATCGAAGGCAATTGGGGCGGAGCGGAATAACCGTCGCTTGGATTTACCGTCTCGTCCGATGTCTTGCCAAGATCCTGTTCTTGAATTGGGAAAGAAACCATGGCGGTCGGCATGGCGTTAAAGCCGGTTGAATATGCCGCCAACGCGAAACTCGACTGAAGCCACTCAGTTGAACGTCGGAGCAAGTTGGGATTCAATGATGACCCGCTATTTTCATCCAGGCCTCGCATACGGCTACGAAGATCCTTACGTTCTTCAGGCAAGATAATGTTGAACGGATTGGTTCGACCCGTTTGATTGAGAAGAGCCTCAAGCATCGGAAACAGTTCTTCTTTGTCGTCCTCGTCCATCGAAATGATTCGCGTATTGGTTCGAGGCCCAGTCGTCTCTGGGATTGAATTCGCATCCAATTCTTCAGCCATGCGGCGAATTTGTGCGACTTCTTGAGGTGTTCCCTTAACCAAAATCTGATTCATTATCGAATCTGAAAGGAGAACCGGGCCACTTTTCTCTGTATCCAAAGATGACCGTCCAAGAAGACCTTCGATGGCTAACGCGATTTCGGTCGCATCGCCTTGGGTGACTTTGATGATGTCAAAATCCGCTGAAGTTTGGCCGCTCGCCTCTGCTAATGCCTCTTCAACACGCTTGTGTTCATCTGCATTGCCAAGCACCAAAATTGCGCCTGTAGTTTCATCCTGTTGTTTTCTCGCCGAAGTTCCATCGAGTACCGTGTCCAGTAGGTCGTTCGCTAGCTTCGGATCGAACATTATTTGGTACGTGCGAAAATATTGCTTGGCAACTTCAGGTCCTTCGACTTCTTCAGATGCGGCGTCTACCAGCTCGGCAATTTCTTCGAATAGACCAAGCTTCTCTTTTGTTCCACGCAAGTAAAGCAAATCGCCAAGCGGTTGTCGTGAGATCATCAGATCGCCTTCTTCTGTCACGTCTTCGCCAGCCGCCATGGCCAACATCGGGCGTGAAATGATCATGAAGGTTTCCGCGTCCATGTGTTTGAGGCGGTAAATCTTGTTCTTTAAGTTGCCACTGAGAGCACGCTTTTCAGCCGTTTCGAGCAGGTTGCGAATGTCACGCAATTGGCCGCCCATGGCTCGGATACGAATTTGATTGGCTTGCGGGAAGACGGCTCCACGGCTGATCGAGCCAGAGCCTGATTCTTTCAAGATCGGCTCGATCTCCGCAAACATGTCTTCTGCGTTCAGCATGTCTGACAGTTGGAAGTTGCACTTCAACGCCTCGTGCTTTCCACGTTGATCAAGATTCTCAACAGAGACCGTTTCGATCAAGTCATCCGGAAGCTGAGCGTCTTCCAAACGGGACAGGATCAACATCTTGCGATTTCGAATTAGCGTGAAAGGTTCCTTACGCATTCGAAGCGAATAATTCAGTTGATCCAGTGCTTGAATCACCGTGTATTCAGAATCGTCAATCAAGTAGAACGTGTCGTCTGGCCACTCGTTAATTGGCTGCAGAGAATATCCAGCCTGCGCCGCAAACCATGGAATGACATCTTTCCAATCCGATTCTTGGAATAGGAATTGGACTGTTTTCTCATCCGTGTTCTTAGGAGTTCCGTCACTGGATTGTCCGACGCCGGGTTGGATCATAAACCCAACAATAAACAAGACTGGCAGGGCCAGCGTCATCGAGGAAAATGTGTTTCGTTGCATTGCGATCTACTTGGAAATTACAATTTTGGTTTCAATGATCAGTATGATTGCCGACGAATTGCTGCGCTACTAGAGTCAATTGCGATAAGTAAGAAGCGAGGAAGTCAAATCGAAATCGCCTGCACAAACGGCTCAATTCTTGTATCCGTAACCTGGATCAGGGCCTTGAATACGAATCGCAACCAAAAATAGGTCACGACCGACGGGAAAATGAGCGTATTTTTGGAATCAGTATCAAAGGAATCTTGGTGGCACCTGGGGGATCAATCACCGCGACCAATCCGTTAAACTGCTTACTTCTTTAACTCCAATGGCAGCAAAATGTTTCGACCGGGAAATGTTTCTGAAGGATAAACCTGAAAAACCATGAAAATTCTGTGTATCGAGACAACTTGCGACGAGACCGCTGCGGCCATTATTTCAGGTGAATTGGACGTGCTAGGGAGCGTCGTGGCGTCCCAGGAACGCCTTCATGAGAAATTTAAGGGGGTTGTTCCTGAGATTGCAGCTCGCGCCCATGTTGAACGAATCCTGCCAGTAATCGACCAGGCGCTGAAGAACTCGAAGCTTGAGTTGGATGAACTCGATGCCATCGCCGTTGCCAATACGCCCGGGTTGGCAGGGTCGCTGTTGGTAGGGTTGATCGCAGCCAAAACAATTTGCCTCGCTTTGGACAAGCCGTTGATTGCAATCAATCACCTTCATGCTCACGTCTTCGCTTGCCAACTGGCCAGTAAGAAACCAGTTTTTCCTTGTGTTGGAATGATTGTTAGCGGTGGCCACACGCACCTTTACCAGTATCAAAACCCGCTCACGTCGAAGTACCTCGGCGGCACGATTGATGACGCGGCTGGCGAGGCGTTTGACAAAGTCGCCAGTATGTTGGGCCTGCCCTACCCCGGTGGTCCTCCGATTTCGAAGGCTGCCGTCAATGGAGACCCCAAGGCATTCAAATTTCCACGTAGCTTCTTGAAAGAAGACCGGTTGGATTTCAGTTTCAGCGGCCTTAAAACTGCCGTCCGATACGCGATCACTGGCCCAGGAAATATCGATTTCAAGCAAGCCAATTTATCCGAACAGCAAGTTGCTGATTTGGCCGCGAGTTTTCAGCAGGCTGTCGTCGATTGCTTGGTCGGCAAAGCCATTCAGGCGGTCAAGCAGGCTCAGCGGACTTCGTCGGCAGACTCAGATGTCAACTGGAATACGCTGTGCGTCGGAGGCGGCGTTGCGGCTAACAAGGTCTTTCGCGAGCAGTTGGCGGCTGAATGCATTTCCAATGATATTGAATTGCACATCGCACCGCTTGAGTACTGTACCGATAACGCAGTGATGGGAGCCATTGCGATCGAGCGTTTCAAAGCAGGATTGTTTGAAACGCTGGAGTTAGACATCCACCCAGGTTTGGTGCGAATGTGAGCGTCCAAGCCTCGATATGGGCTAATTGGTGCGACGCGAATCAGTATTGATCGAATTCTGTCGCCAAAGGTTTACTTAATTCAAGACTTGCAATTGATTGTCGATTGAATAGACGCCCGGTTGCAGACGTAATTGCCGGATGACCTTGTCCATATCAGCTTGAGTGCTGACCGCACCGGTGACAGTTGCTTTTCTGTTTTGCACTGAGACTTGGTACTGGCCTGAAAAATTCTGCGATTGAGGCAGTCGGTAAAAGCTGTTGTTGAATCGGTTCGAAACTTGCTGCGGCGATACCGGCGTAAACGAAAACCGCGGCCGAACTTTCGCTCGGAGGCTTCTTCGCGACACTACAAATCCGTTTGCGTTTCCTGCACCAAAGCCAGCATTTCGTCCAGCCGCGCCGCGGTTACCTCCGCCAGAACCATTAACGCCGCCACCGAAGTTGGCACCCTCAGCAGGGGCGCTACCGCTTGATTCCGATGACACACCGATAAAGCCGCCTTCTTGGACATCAATTGAAGTCGCACCAACGAAGCCTTGGTTTCGCTGGTCGTCCGTCACATTGATGTTCACCGCATTGTCGGCAACGTTCACGTCGGTTTCACCGCCATCGGTAACGTTCGTTGTGTTGCCACCGTTATTGTTGCCGTTGTTATTGTTGGTGACATTTCCGTTGTCAACATTTCCCGTATCGGGAAGCGTTGGAAATTGGTCAACGTTACCCTGGCCAAAACTTAGCGATGTGGACAGAATCGCGATCGAGAAAAATGCGACGGCTTGGCAAGCGGTGATGGTCAACCAATGTTTTTTTCTGCAATTCATGGCAAATTTCCTATCCAAACCTTCAAAGTTCTACAGAACGCAGAGCGAATTCGATCCTCATTGGGATTCCCTATTTGGAACCCCGACACCCCTTGTCGGTTTCACGACAAGCCAGAAAAATCTCGACATCTAACTTTTGAATCGACCGAAAATCGTCGCAAGTCGAACGCAACTCGGGCCAACTTGCAAATGATGGTTGGCCTACGGAGAAACCTGTGGTCATAATAGTCACAAATTGCCTGGTCGAAAATATCGTGATTCTGACCCGGAGCCGAAACTAACGCTCAAAACGCAGGGTTGTATCGGAAACAAGTACGTCTATAGGAACCCAAAATGCTCAAACTGAAATCGACTTGGCCGATGCCAGTCGCGCAATTGTTCGCAAGATCACTCATCGTCGCGGCACTCTGCCTTCTAACCGTCGTGGCTCCTTCGTGGGACAGCAACGCTTCGCTGTTGGCGCAGTCCGAGGAAGTCGAACGCCCTTCAACAGAGGACATGCTTCCGGAGACGACGGTACTATTCATTCAGTTTGATGACCTGCGTCAATTCGCCACTAAGATGGCTGAAAGTTCGATCGGTCGCATGATGCAGGACGAAGCCGTAGCTCCTTTAGTCGGAGACCTTTGGGGGGAAGCTGAGTCGGCGTACTCAGAATTCGAAGAGCAAATCGGTTTTTCGATGGAAGATCTCAAAGCGTTTCCGGCTGGTGAGCTAACGTTTGCTCTAATCGTTCCGCGTCGGAAAGATCCCGAGTACTTACTCGTGATCGAGCTTGATGAAGAGTCCGAATCAGTCGATCGCATTCTTGAACGCGGACGTGAATTAGTAAGAGAATCCGGAAACGAGATTGAGTCGGAAGTCGGCGAGGACGAAATTGAATTCGAGTCGTTCACGATCGAAGGAAAGAAGGTCAAGTTCTTCCAAAAGGACGGCTTGATGGTCGGAAGTACTTCGGAAGACGAACTGGATGCGTTCATCGAACGAATGAACGGACGCGAAGTTAAAAAAGTTCGTCCGCTCTCAGAGAATCGAAAATTTATCACGATCATGAACCGCTGTCTGGGAACTTCCGAACTAAAACCAGAGGCCAGGTTTTTTGTTGATCCGATCGCGATCGCCAAGGGATACACACGCGGAAACTTCGCGGCCCAGGCGGGATTGAATTTTTTGCCTGTCGTTGGACTCGATGGATTGTTGGGGCTTGGCGGTAGCATGTTGTTGAGTGAAGAAGAATTTGCTTCGATCATTCACGGGCATGTTTTGCTTGCCGAGCCACGCAAGGGTGTGTTCGAAATGTTGGCTTTCAAGCCAACTGATTACCGCCCTGAGTCATGGCTTCCAGCTGACATTACGAACTACTTTACGACCAGTTGGGACGTGCCGCAGATGTTGGCGGAGTTCACGAAAATGTACGAGACGTTCACTGAGGAAGGGGCTGTTGACGAGTTTATTCAAGGCACCATCAACCAAGAACTTGAAATGGATTTCGAAGAAGAGATCCTCGACGCTTTGACCGGGCGCGTGACTTGGGTGCAATGGATGGAACCGCCGATGCGGCTTAACAGCCAGGTGAATATTATCGCGTTGGAGCTGAAGGATCCCGCAGAATTCGAAGGCACGATGGAGAAAGTCATTGCACGAATCAATCGCGATTCAGAAGATGAAGACGAGGATCGAATTGAAGAAACTGAATACAAAGGCATTCGTATTTTTGGGCCGTCGGTTGAGCGGCTTGAGGATCGCATGCAGCAGCGCCGAGAACGAAGGGCTCAACGTCGAGCTGACCGTGGGCAAGAAGAAGCGGAAGTCGAATTGGAAATCGGAACGCCCACTCCTTCATTTGCAATGGTGGGCAATTACTTGTTGATGTCGCCTCAAAGTCGCGAATTCATGCACCGGGCGATTGATACTGAGCAAGGCGACAGCCCGGCACTTATCGATTCAGACGACTATCAATCGATTTCGTCAAGAATGACCAGTATGCTCGGGACGGATATGCCGTCGGGAATCACGTTTGCACGCCCAGTCGAAACGTTTCGTTGGATCTTCGAATTGGCCGACAGTGAAAACAGCAAAGCAATGATGGACAGCCAAGCTGAAGGCAACAGGTACGTTAGTGGAATCAAGCGTGCGATGGATGATAATCCACTGCCCAATTTTGCCGATCTTGAGCACTACTTCCAGCCGCAAGGAGGATTCATGACCTCCGACGACACCGGTTTTCACTTCTTGGCTTTCGAAATGAAATCCAATGATGAAGACGAGTAATCGAAAGAGCTTTTAGATCTAGAGACTGATATTATTGAGCCGGCCTGTTCAGCAATGGATAAGGCCGGCTTTTTTTGTTCGCAGTCACCCATGTCACCGCTGAAGTTGGCAAAATTCGGGTGCGAGTGGACGGTTTAGCCAAATGATTGTGTTGGTTATGATTCTGGTTCGATTTAGCGCCCAAGCTGCGGAATTAAAGACGCCGAAGCATGTGGTGCTGAAGATTAAAACGCTGCAAAACAGATCCGGAAATTAGAATGAATATTGTGGTGTTGGGAGCGGGAACCGTCGGTACGTCCATTGCCGATTTGCTTTGCCGAAGCGAGCATAGCGTGACGGTCGTCGATACTGATCCGGATAAAGTTGCGGCTATCAACGAGGAATTGGATGTTCGCGCCATCGTTGGTTCGGGCTCTCAGTCGAGCGTTCTGTTTCAGGCGGGCATCGGTTCGGCGGATGTCTGTCTGGCGGTTACCGGAAAAGATGAAGTCAATATCGTTGCTGCCAGTCTGGCAAAATCGATGGGAGCCAGGCGCTCAATCGCCCGAGTTTACGCGCCGGTGTTTCGTGATTTGAGCACGTTTGACTACCAGCGACATTTTCGCATCGACCGCATGCTTTCGATCGAACACCTTTCCGCAATGGAATTGGCGAGGAACATTCGGCAAACCGGTTCCGTCGTTGTTGAGCAATTCGCCCATCGAGGGCTTGAGGTTCAGGAATTGATCGTCGGCCAAGAAGGAAAGGTCACCCAGAGCACGCTTATGTCGCTTGGTATCGATCCGCATGTCAAGCTGGGAACCATCCAGCGTGGCAACCGAATGTGGATCGCATCGGCGGAAGATCAATTGGAAATTGGCGACGCGGTTACCGTCTTCAGCCGGCCGGAAGATTTGAAAGCGGTCAAGCAGTTGTTCAAAATAAAAGGCGCCTCGCATAAGCGATTGGTGATTGCCGGCGGAGGCGAGACGGGATTGCACTTGGCTCGAGCGATGGAGCGAGAGGGCTTCCGTGTGACGTTGCTGGAGGCAGATTTGGATCGCTGCAAATTGCTGGCGAATCTGCTGGAGTCTACTTCGGTAGTTAATGTTCCGCCGAACCACGGCGAGAATCTCGAAGAGCAACGCGTTGGGACGGCCGACGTTTTTGTGGCTTGCACCGATGACGACGAAGACAACATGATGATGGGTGTCAAAGCAAATGACTTAGGAGCCAAACAAGTAATGTCAGTTATCGGTCGCCCCGATTACGCGCGTGTCATTGGTAGGCTTGGCATCGATGTTGCCATCAGCGAACGAGACGTCATGGCTCGGCAAATTCTCTCCTACTTGAACGAAGGCGTTGTCGTTTCCCGAGCCAAGATGCCTGGTGGACTAATCAATATCCTCGAAGTTGATGTGCTCGAGGGTGCGGCCGCAACCGAGAAAACTTTGGCTGAATTGGGTTTGCCAGATCGCTGTCTTGTCGTCGCGTTGATTCAACAGGATTACGTTCGTGTGCCGGGAGCAAAAGATCGTTTGCACGCGGGTGATATTGCCGTGTTGCTGGTAGAAGATGATGTGGTCAACGACGCACTTTCACTTTTTGCAGTGAAGTAGCATCGCGATCCGACAGACGTGCCGTGTCGTCATCAGCCAGTTCACGCCGCAGCGCGACTGAGTTGGCGGCGAGTCGCGGATTGATAAAGTTCGAGATACTTTTGCGTCTGACAACCAACTTCGAATTCGTCTTCCATCATGAGACGGCCGGCCTGCCCCATCAAGATTTGTAAATCTCGGTTGTCGGCAAGGTGGCTTATTCTTTCTGCCAGATGAACTTCGTTGCCCAATTCGGCAACGAAACCAGTTTTCCCATCGCGAACATATTCTGGAATTCCGCCGGCATCGAATCCGATGACGGGAGTCTCGCAGGCCATCGCTTCGAGACCTACTTGAGGTTGGTTGTCTTCGCGAGAAGGAACGATCACGATGTCGGCTGCTGAATAGATGAGAGCCTGCATCGCTGGCGAATCAACGTAGCCCAGTTGGTGCAGCTTTGGCAATCCAGCCGTGTCAACGATTTTTCCCGATCCGAACAAAAGACATTCGATCTTCGATTCGGTTTTGATCTCTGATTGGGTTTCTATGATTCGCAATGCATTCAACAAGTGCCGGATGCCCTTGCGTTCACTCTTCAAGTCTTCGGCACCGAATCCAATCAAAACGGCATCGGTGTCGATGCCAAGTTGCTCTCTGGCTTCCATTTTTGGAATCGGATGAAATTGATCCAAATCGAATCCTAGACGAATCACTTCAAAGTTGGTTTCAGTCGGCCAAATTTTTGATTGCTGTGCCAGATCGGAAAGCCATTGGCTTGGCGTGACAACATGGATGTCACGATGCTTAAGCGAATCCTGCTTGGTTGAAAACGTCGACCTTGAAACGTCGTTCAATGATGAGTTGACGACTTGATGGCAATCACCGCATCCCCAACGAAACTGCGTACATTGATTCGAATAATGACATCCGCCGGTGAACGGATTCATGTCGTGCAGAGTCCACACGAGCGGAACGCTGGTTGGGATTGAGCTGAAAAACGAAGGATAGTCCGCAAAAAATGAGACCCAGTGCAGATGCACGACATCCGAATTGATGTTCGACCAATTGAGTTTTGTCGGATTTGGCAGTTCCGCCATCGAGAACGTCTCGACGCCGGGTGGTCGTAGCGCCAAGTGATCGTTGTGAAGCTGGTAGATTTTCTTTTGCCGACGTTTGTGAAGCCTTCGTTGAACTGAGCCCGTCAAAACGCCAAATTTTGGCTCGTCAAAATTGATCTGCTTATAAGTTGAATCAGTCTCGACACCTTTATCGTTACGATGAAAGCAAAATTCGCTGTCGACGCCAACGTCCAGTAATTGCCGATGCATCCGTTTGGCTGCCGTTGCGGCTCCGCCGTAAGGAAACGTATTGAAGTGACTGACTCTCATAGGATTCCCTGTCGTGACTAACGCAGTTTTATAAATTGCTGACGACGTGTTGATGCGAAGAATGCGGGCACGCTAGTAAATCAGAATGTTAAGCGGCATGTTTTGCGGCATCTTAAGCCGCATGTTTTGCGGAACCTTGAAACGCGGTTTCGAAATCATCCGTTAGTTCGTTTGTTGTCCGCTCAAATTTTTGCTTGGCAAGGAACATGTTCTCCAGCATGGCTTGACGTCCCTTGCGGAAAAACTTCACGCGAACCTGGCGCTGGAACGTTTCCAGTTGATCCCACAGTGGATTCCAGGCCGCTGAGTTTTGTTCTTGTTTTGTGAGTGGTTCCAGGCAAGCCGAAACGAATTCATCTTTTTCCTGCATGAACCCGTGAAGCAAAACCTTGTTAGGGTCTTGCAGGTCGCGCCGGACGCGCTTGGTCGTGGAAAAGGCAATCTGTCGAGAGAAGCGGGCTCGCCCTAGCTTCGCTGCGTGTTGAAACACCGCCATGTCAAAAACGCCGTCTCGCGCCTCAGTCGGCATGTACTTCGCAAAATCCAGTGCGTAGCAAGCGCCGCCGTTGATGTGCGGTTCCAAAATGCGTTTGGGCTTTTTGAAAATTCGCGTTTTGTAGACTTCCGGGACGAAACATCCCATCATGATCGGCAGGTGATTCGAGTCCGACTCGTACGATGTTTCAGATTCGACCGGCGCGTACCATTCTTCGGAAAGCCGATCGATCCAATTTGGTTGTGTGGGAGCCATGTCGGACTCCAGCCAAAGGCTAAATCCGTCTTCACCTGGAAAGGCGGCGGCCAAGTAATCCATGCAATCCCAGAACATGGCCGAAGGGCCTTCGGGGTATCCGAAGACTTGAGACGGGCAAGCAAACGGAATCGTCGTGCCAATCTCGTTGTAGGCATCGATTAGCGTTTGGCTGGTCTCGGCGCGCGGGCTGGAGGCCAGCAAGAAATGGTAGCCTCCCTTGGGTTTGGGGAACGTCTTTAGCTTCTCGGCGATCTGGACGTAGCGAACGACTTCTTCCTCACAAAAGTAAGGTAGAATGATGATGTGTTTATTGGAATCGGACATGCTCTGGCCCTGCAAAAATAATCCTTCAAAGTGATGTGACTTGTATTGGATTTTGGAGCCAATGGTCAATCGCAATCTGAGCTAGCACTGGAATCTAGGCGACCATTTGGGTTGACCCGCACGCATGGCTATCCCTAACATCCGTCAAATTCCACTTAGAAGGTGAGACGGCAATTAAGGCGCATCACAACAAGGGCGCACAAAAAGCCAAGTTGAAGAAGCCAAGTTGAAGAAGCCAAGTGGATCTTTTCTGGCGGTGCAGGTCTTGGGAGCAAGTCGGTGTCCAATTTCTTCTTAATCGATCATTCGCTCAAAGACTCCAGTGGCCACCACTGTGACTACGTTCAATGCGTTGCCGGTGCCGCCCAGACGATGGGTTTCGAAACGACTTTGGGAACCAATCGAAAGCTGGTTCGTCAACGCGGAAGTGACGTCGACAACCTAGGGGGCGTTGGCACGGTCAAGCCGGTTTTTCGCGATACGACCTATCAATCCGATAGCTATCTTGCGGGGCTTCGGCATTTGACTCGTAGCAAAATCACTACACAACTAAACGGTTCTGATTCGACGGGTTACCTGAGCCGCACAAGGAAGAAAATTGCGAGTGTTGCCTTCCAACGTCGAAGGGAAAAGTTCGTGCGTCAATTCGCGAGCGACTGCGATCGGTTTTTCAAAAACGCAAGTCTGACCGAGAACGATCACACATTCTTGGCGACTGTTTCAGAATTAGAATTGATGGGGTTGGCGGTCTACCTTTCCAGCCAACCTCGAACGATGCAGGCCCAGTGGCACTTGCAGTTCCACTTCAATCTATTTGATGGCCGCCCACCAGAATATGAAGAGCAAAAAGAGACCGCCGACGCGGTTCGAGCCTGCTTTGCGGCCGCCATGTCGCGGCTGACGTATCATGCCGTTAATTTTTATACGACGTCGGACGAATTGGCGGAGCAATACAACCGTTTGGGCGTCGGAATTTTTGAATCGTTACCTTACCCGATCGCCACCGAATTCCGGCCGAAGTCTCGCCTAGAAAGATCCGGGCTCGAGTGCTTTGATTCAGCGATTTCGGAATCCTTGATTGGCGATCTGATGGGGAGGTCGCATGGTGGAAGAGCTTCTTCGGGTATACCCAATTTGAAATTGTATTCTCCAAACCAAACAGCGGATGGTGCTGAGCAAATGGATGCTGGTGCGAGCGTCGAGGGCTTTGAGGTAAGAGCGAGTGAAAGCGAGTTCTTCCTTGAAAACGGGCCAATCAAAATCACTTGTCCGGGTGGTGTCCGCAGGGAGAAAGGCCATGCTGATTACCTGCAACCTTTGGTCAGTGAAATTTGGGAAGCCTACTTAGCAACGGGTAAGTTACAACTGGTCGTGCAGCAGACGAAGCGAAATGTTCTTCGTAAACAGAAGGTCAACTTGAGTTTGCCAGACCAAACTTCTGAGAATCGAACCGCACCAAAATCGGCTCCTGTCGTCTATTGCCCGCACCCGCTCAGCCATGCTGCTTATGTAGATTTGATCAAGTCGACCGATATTGGTTTGATGTTTTATGACAGTCGAGCCTACTACAGTCGTCGGGCTGGCGTGTTGGGTGAACTGCTTGCCAGTGGCAAACCGGTCATTGTTCCGGCCGGATGTTGGCTGGCGGAACAGATTCAGGAACCGAATTTTGAATATGCCGATCAAGTCATCGCTGGTTGTGAAGTTCGCCAAATCGAATGGTCGGACTTTCGTTGGGAAAGCTGCAATGTTCCAATGACCGGCGGCGTTTTGTCGTTTGATAATTTGAAACACCCGTTCAATTTTGAAGTTGATGTCGAGCCCGGTGAAACCGTGTTGGCGATGAAGTTTGATTGGCATTGGCCCTCAGAAACCGGGACTTATTGCTCGGTTCAGCTGCAGCAATTTGACCTTGATGGGCAAGAATTAGATGGCTGCCAACGTGTCGTGGGATATCGTGAATCAAAAAGAACCAATACCCTGTTCAATATCGACGCGAAGGCTCGGACGTTGCGATTTTCGCTTCAAAACGCATTTCATGATTCGACTGCGAGTATTCGTAACGTTGAGTTGCTGATGACAAACGCATTGGAGCATAAGGCCGAAGGGATTCCGGTTGGAAGTGTTGGAGTCGTCGCAGCCAACCAACAATCGCTGTCAGTTTGTGTTAAAGAAGTTGTTGAGAACCTGGAACACTATCGCCAAACTGCGGAAGCGTTTTCCCATCATTGGTATGCACGGCATGAACCTCGCCGCACTGTTTCCCATTTGATTTCAATGGAAAATATTTCATCGAAGGTTGCTTGAGGATCGCCAGGTTCGGCAAAATGAGTGGCTCTCGCCCGCGAACAGGCTAACCGTTTGGTTAACAGTTTGATCAACTTAGGCGTGCGGTCGACATGGTAAACGTGCGGTCGAATTGGTAATCGCACAAGATTTGATAAATAGATTTGATTGTGTAATAGCTCATGAATGTACTTGTTGTCGGCGGTGCCGGTTATATTGGCTCTCATATGGTGCGGCTGCTGGATCAGCAGGGGCATCGTGTGATTGTCTTAGACAATCTCTCGACCGGGTTTCGCCAAGCCGTCACGGCTGGTGAGTTGATTGTCGGCGAGATGAGCGACCGCGCGTTAGTTCAGCAGGTCTTGTCAGATCATAAAATCGACTCGGTGATCCATTTTGCTGCCTGCGCATTGGTGGGCGAATCAATGAGCAACCCTGCAAAGTACTACGAAAACAACGTCGTGGCGACGATTCAATTACTGGAGGCCATGCGAAGTACGAACGTGAAGCGGATTGTGTTTTCAAGCACTTGTGCAACTTACGGTGTGCCGTCTTCGCTTCCGATTTCAGAACTGGAGAACCAGTCGCCAGTGAATACCTATGGCTTCACAAAGTTAGTTATCGAAAAAGCGTTGGCCGATTATGCATCCGCTTACGGCTTTGGTTTTGCGGCGCTGCGTTACTTTAATGCTGCGGGCGCTTCGCCAAGCGGTGATATTGGCGAATGTCATGATCCCGAAACTCACTTGATCCCGATCGTGTTACAGACCGCTCTGGGCCAACGAGAGAGCATTTCGATCTACGGTGATGACTGGCCAACCCATGACAAAACTTGCGTTCGCGATTACATTCACGTCGATGATTTAGGCAAAGCTCATTTGGCCGCGCTGGAACGAATTGAAGCTGGAGCAGGAATCGAAGTGAACCTTGGAACCGGTCGTGGTTTTAGTGTCCTCGAAGTCATCGAGGCCTGTCGTGAGATTACTGGCTGCGAAATTCCTGCGATCGTCGGCCCGCGTCGTCCTGGTGATCCACCTGAACTTGTCGCCGATGCCAGCAAAGCAAAGTCTGTTTTGGGCTGGGAGCCAAGTTACGTTGACGCCCGGCCGATCATTGAAACCGCCTGGAAGTGGCACCAAGCCCACCCGGACGGATACTTGGTTTCCGGCGAGACACCTAGTTCCTAACCGAAGCCACCTGGGTTCGATGTCTTTGACGCCTTGCTCATGAGGGCAGCACTGGGGAATTGTCAGGTTAGCTATTGCGCGTCGCCAAATAGAAACCGTGTTCTTCTGCGCCGGCTCAATTTCTAAGTGAGTAACTTAAACGCCAGCGCCAAAACTGCGATTCCTATCAAGATTGCCAGGATGTTCGAGATCAAGCGACGTTGAAATTTCTGACGGGATGACATTGCTACCAAAGTCACTTTTTCGCCTTGATGTTCGACTCGCAAAACGCGTTGATCCAATTGTTTAGCTCCGCCTCGGCCATCGGGAACCGCGACTTTGTGTTCGTCTTGGGATTTGATACGAATCAATGTTGGGTCGAACACGTCGAAAGTCGGAGGAAGTAAATGGGCAATCGACTTTGGGGTGATCGAATTGGGATTGGGTTTCTCTTGCTCGGATTGTTTGCCTTGTGTGGGTTCCTGCCCTGTCGTTTGCAATTCCGAGGTGGCGGTCTTTGTTGTTTCGGGGGATGGCTTAAGCTGATTCGCTTCGGTTGTTTTGGGGCTCGAGCCTTCTGTGGAAGTTCTTCGTTTTGGGCTAAGTCGTCCTTCTTCTGTCGTTTTTCGACCTTCGGCTACGTCGCGAGGCAATCGGTTTTTCTTCGCCTGTTGTTTGGGTTGTGGAGCCGGCTTGTTTTTCGAGGCGGATTTTTTCTTGCTCGTTGAAGTTTTGCCGGAAAAGCCTGGGGCGAAAAGTTCTGATCTGTCCGAGGAGTCAATGTTTGGGTTTGCTTGGGCGGGCGGTTTTCGCGATTTAGATTTTGCTTTCTTCCCAGATCCGGTATCGATGTCAATCTTGGGCGAGGCAAGTTCTGATTGAGTCGGGTCCTGAATTTCCAGGGTCTTCTTGCAGTGTGGACAGGCAACTTGGATTCCGAACATGTCTGGAGTGATTCCAAATTGTCCTTGGCAATACACGCAAGCAAAAACCTGCTGTTCGGATTCTGGCGTTTGGGCATCAGGGGTTGGCGTTTCCGAATCTTGAGAGGGAGAGCCGTCAAAAGCGCTCGCTGGAATTTCAACGGTTTGCGCGCAGGATGGGCACTGGATCACTTGTCCAGCTTGCTCGGCCAATACTCGAAAGGGCTGACTGCAGCTTGGGCAGCCAAAAACCTGTGAATTCATTTGACGTTAAATATCCGCTTGATGCCCGTTTACGATTCTACGATCACCGGTTCCGCCGACCCGCAACTGCGTCGACCAGAAATTCGATTATGTTTTAGCCTGAGGTGTTGAAGATGCGATCTCCGGCGTCTCCCAAACCCGGCACGATAAACTTGCTTTCGTTCAGTCGCTCGTCGATGACACAGGTGTGAATCTCAAGATTGGGGAATTCTTTCTGCAAACGTTCGATGCCCTCGGGAGCCGAGATAATCGAAAGCATTTTGATTTTCGGCACGCCCCATTTGACCAACGCTTCGATGGCCATCGCGGCCGAGCCACCCGTCGCCAGCATGGGGTCAAGTACGAAGGCAACGTCGACCGGGGATTTCTCCGGCAGTTTGCTGTAGTAATGAACTGGCTGCGCCGTTTCTTCATCGCGGTAACAGCCCAGATGCCAAACTTCAGAATTAGGAATCAATTCCAACATCGAATCGACCATGCCAACGCCTGCCCGTAAAATGGGAACCAAGCCGATTCGATGAAGCAGTCGCTGGCCGATCATTTTTTGAACCGGCGTCTCGATTGGTAAGTCAGTCGTTTGTAGGTCATCCGTGGCGGAGTAGGCGAGTAATGTCGATAGTCGATTGACGGATTGACGGAACGCTTGGGGAACCGTCCCTTTGTCTCGAAGGACGGTTAAGTGGCAGGCGACAAGCGGGTGGTGAATGACTTTGGTTTTCGACATACATCGTTCCCACAAGATAAAGAGGTAACCGTTTGAAGCGGTGTGTGCTTGAATGAGGCGGTGTCATTCATTTCAGTTTCGCAGTTCG
>CAZPTT010000146.1:0-236 GCA_964589435.1 uncultured Pirellulaceae bacterium | reverse complement strand
ATCCGTGCGATCATTAAAGCCGTTGATTGGACTGGAAGCTTGAGTGGCTTGAGCCGATTGGCTTTATCATGTTTGAAGCTGACGCAGCCCGCCATGGTTGAACGCATCTTTCGGTTTCGGTCGCGTTTGTTTATTTCTCGTCGCGTTGTAGTAAACTGAGAACCAGCGGTTGGTTTGAGATAACTCGGTCGGTTTTTTTTTGTTGGGTGGTAATTATAAAATTTGACACTTCCCCC
>CAZPTT010000145.1:0-16456 GCA_964589435.1 uncultured Pirellulaceae bacterium | reverse complement strand
CAGGATTCTTTTTCCTCGCTCAAGACTGCAGCACGCCAGCAACCGAGAGCGAGAATGATGACTCCAGTCGTCGCTCCCATCAATTCCAGCGCGTTTTCCGGTTCGACGGGTAGCGTTTTGATTGACGAGCAGAAAACGGACGTTGCAGATCTGGACGTCGATCGTGAGCAGCTGACTATCCCTCAACGAATGCCAATCGTATCCGCCGCACCGCCGAAGATTCACGTTCAATCAGAAGATGTAAAGCTACTTCCCCCAACGCTAAAGTTAGAAACGGCAAGCTTGGAATTAGAAAATCCGGTTGTGGATCCTCCTCAACCATTGCTTACTGAAACTTCTCCAATCGCAACTCATTCTGTTGCCACTTCAAAACCCGCTGCGGCACCTAAGCTGCCTGCTTCCGCCATTGTTGGCGACGTTTTCGTCCCTGAGACACCAAGCACAACAAACATCGAAACCAATATCAAGGAATCGCTTGCCAAGCAACCTTCGAATGTTCGCAAGCCGATTGTATTGAGGGCGACCGTTAACCACCGCAGTGATTTTATTGACACGATCACTCAAAGACAGCGTGGCGATCACGGCAGTCAGCAGCGAGTATCCAGGCGAATCACGCTTCCAAACACGGCGATCGAAATGAAGATGGAACCAATCAACTTCCGGCCATTGCCAAGCCAAAACAACGCCGTTATCCAAAAGCAAAACGCGCCAAAGAGAATTCACTTTCAAAAATTGCCAACTGGACGTGAGCTATCCAGCGTCGCTCCTGAAGTTTCTGATACTAAACAATCAGTCATTGTGACCACTTCACAAGTCGCCGTTGTCGATGAACGCGATTCGCAAGGCGAGAACTCGCTACCGGCACAGCGACTTCAAGCCAGAACCCAAACGACGCCGCCAATTGAAGAAAATGCGATGGGGATCCTGGACAGCAACGTACGTCGGCTGACCGCACGTTCATCAGCTACGAATTCGTCGACCACAAACCCGCCCATGCATCAGGCGTCGGTCAAGAAACGAGTCTTCGAGTCGAAACCTCAATTGATTCTCAGCGGCCAGCCGACGAAACATCCGATCACCGACCTCGCGACTCCCTATTACCAGCCGACCACGCCTGCGATGAATTTCAGTCCGGCAGCCAAACTACTTGGACAAGAAGATACCGAGCTGCTTTCTAGCCAGATGTTGCCAAATCAGAATAATGGCATCCTGCGACTTCAAGCCAGAACCGGGCAGCCCCATGGGCATTCTTTGCCGCCCATCATCAACATCAACACGACGGATTCTCCGATCACCATTCGCGCTCGGGAAGGCAACCCTTCGACTGGGTTCAATCGCTTTAGCATCGTCCCGGGTGTTTTCGATTCGAGCCAGCTTCCATCCACCAAGAACGCCCCCATCGTGGACGACCCTGTCGTCGATGAGTCGATCCGTCGGCTTTCCGTACGACCCGAGAGTTACACCGAGATAAAAATGAAAACGATCGAACGTTAAGATCCATTGGCAAATGGGATCGATTGACAAATGGGAGCGCTGGCAAATGGGAGCGTTGGCAAATGGGAGCGTTGGCAAATGGGATCGATTCGGAGGTTGGCCGAAGCATTCATCTTCGGCCGCGCGACTTACCAATAGCAATTTCAAAACCCAACGTCATTGACCGCCCAGCGGCGAAATGCCGTCAACTGCATTGGATCGGCGAAGCGATCCACGACGAAACTTAGCCAAGGCAACCTCGCTAAGTTTTCGTTTTCGGCACCCACGCACCCAAACATCGCAGAACCTACTGGGCTTCCATTTTTCCTCGGCGATCAACAGGATCAACCAACTTGGCTTTCAAGTAATCCGAATTCATCCGACCGATGAAAGCAATGCTGATTCCCTTTGGACATTGAGCTTCGCACTCAGCATAGTTGCGGCACGAACCGAAGCCTTCGCTCTCCATCTGATCAACCATCGAGGTCACGCGCTCGCTACGCTCAGACTGACCTTGAGGTAGCAGTCCCAGGTGCGAGACTTTGGCGGCCGTAAACAGCATCGCCGATCCATTCGGGCAAGCCGCAACGCAAGCACCACACCCGATGCAAGTCGCGGCGTCGAGGGCTTGTTCAGCGACTTCAGGCGCGATAGGAATCGAATTGGGCTCAGGCTTTGGCCCGGAGTGGTTACTAATGTAACCACCCGCTTGAATAATGCGGTCAAACGCACTTCGGTCGACCACAAGATCCTTGACCACGGGAAACGCGGCTGATCGCCACGGCTCAACATAAATCTCAGCACCATCTGCGAAGTGACGCATGTAGAGCTGACAGGTCGTCGTCTCGTGCTTTGGCCCGTGGGCTTCACCATTGATTACCATCGAGCACATACCACAAACGCCTTCACGGCAATCGTGATCGAACGCGACCGGTTCGCGGTTTTCTTCCACAAGCTTTTCGTTCAGGTGATCCATCATCTCGAGGAACGACATATCCGGAACGACACCATCGAGATCATGCGTCTCCATTTGGCCTTTGTCAGTTCTCGATGATTGACGCCAAATATGTAGGCGAATTCTCATGTTTTGTAATTCCTTGTTGCCAATGGAAGTGCTTCGAACTCCAAAGGCTCCTTGTTAAGTTCAGGTTCTTGGTTTTCACCTTTATATTCAAACACCGAGACGTGAGCGTACTCATCGTCGTTTCTCAACGCTTCGTTTTCAGGTGTTTGGGATTCTTCGCGAAGGTGGCAACCGCAAGATTCTTCTCGCAACAACGCGTCACGACACATCAGTTCGCCGAACTCCAGAAAATCGGCCACACGACCAGCGTGTTCCAACGTTTGATTCAGCTCTGACGTTTTTCCGGGCAGCCGCAAATCGCTCCAGAATTGTTCTTTCAACTCCGGAATCATTTGCAGTCCCTTTTCCAGCGATTCTTTCGATCGCGAAATCCCGCACTGATTCCACATGATCTTGCCAAGCTCTCGGTGGATCGACTCAACCGACCGCTTGCCTCCGATGGAAATCATTTTGTCAAGTTTATCTTTGACTTCGCTTTCGACTTGTTTAAATGCGTCGTCATCGGCAGAGACTTCGCCAGTTTCGTGGCGGCTGAGATAGTCACCAATCGTCACCGGCAAAATGAAGTAGCCATCGGCCAAACACTGCATCAACGAACTGGCACCCAATCGGTTGGCACCGTGATCAGCGAAGTTGGCCTCTCCGACAGCATAAAGCCCCGGAACATTACTCATCAGGTTGTAATCAACCCACAGCCCACCCATCGTGTAATGAACGGCAGGGTAGATTCGCATGGGAACTTCAAAAGGACTTTCGTCCGTTATCCGCTCGTACATTTCAAACAAGTTTGCGTAACGAGAATGGACAACGTCGCGACCTTGGTTCTGGATCGCATCACGGAAATCGAGATAAACGCCATAACCCGTTGGCCCAACACCGAGCCCCTTGTCACAGATCTCTTTCGCATTCCGTGCCGCAACGTCGCGAGGCACCAGATTTCCGAAACGAGGATATCGTTCTTCCAAGTAATAAAGCCGATCGGCTTCAGGAATCTCGTTGGGTCCTCGAGTTTCATCGGCGTTGCGCGGAACCCAGATCCGACCATCGTTCCGCAATGACTCGCTCATCAAGGTCAATTTCGACTGATAATCACCGGACGCAGGAATCGACGTGGGGTGGATTTGCGTGAAACAAGGATTGGCGAATCCAGCTCCCCGTTTGTAAGCCCGAAACGCTGCCGTAACGTTACAGCCTTTGGCATTGGTCGATAAGTGGAACACGTTCCCGTATCCGCCCGAGGCCAGCACAACCGCATCAGCCGCATGAGAAGTGATTTCTCCTGTCTCCAAGTTACGAACAACGATGCCTCGCGTTCGACCGTCGACAACCACCAAGTCCATCATTTCGGTGCGGGTGTGCATCCGAACTCGCTTTTTCGCGATTTGTTCCTCTAAGGCAGAATAGGCACCAAGCAATAACTGCTGTCCGGTTTCGCCGCGACAGTAAAAGGTTCGTTCAACCAACACACCGCCGAACGAGCGATTGGCCAGCTTGCCACCGTACTCGCGTGCGAAGGGAACGCCTTGAGAAACCGCTTGATCGATAATAGCGGTGCTAAGTTCCGCAAGCCGGTAAACGTTCTGCTCGCGAGCGCGATAGTCGCCACCCTTTTGCGTATCGTAAAAAAGCCGCCACGTCGAATCGCCATCATTGCGATAATTTTTCGATGCGTTGATTCCGCCTTGAGCTGCGATACTGTGGGCTCGCCGAGGCGTGTCTTGGAAGCAGAAACAATCGACTTGGTATCCCATCGCGCCCATGGAAGCCGCGGCCGACGCGCCGGCAAGTCCACTGCCAATCATGATGACTTTATAATTAGGTCGGTTTTTGGGACCCACCAAACGCAAATCATTCTTGTGATTTGTCCACGCGTCCTGAATTGGGCCACGAGGAACTTTTGAATCGAGCGTTAACATAGTTATTAAGTTCGTTAATCTAGACGTACGTTTTTGAATAAGCGCCGGCTTCTAATGCTTCGACTTCGCTAATGAGAAGTAAGCAGGCTGTGAACATATTCGACAGTCGGCGGCATCAAGCCTAAAGCAAACGCGATGGGCACCGCCGAAAACCCTGCGATCAAGCCCACAGCGGCCAATACTGCGAATACCCGAAGAGCTTTGTTGCGATCAGGGTTATCGATCCCCAACGTTTGGAACAAACTCCAAATCCCGTGGAACAAGTGGAAACCTAGTACAACCATTACCAACACATACCCAATCGCAATCGGCCATCTTGAAAACGAGTTGGATAAATTGTTGTAGACGTATCCGTGTTCAAATTCTTCGACCCCGATATCAATCGTGCCGGTCGTGAAATGCAAAATGTGGAACACGACAAAACCCAGAATCAGAATCCCGGAATACATCATCCACTGAGCCGGCAACGTCGCCGCCGCTTTCTTGCTACGAACATAGCCAATCGGCCGGGCTTCGGCGCTGAGCATCGACAATTGCACTACCGCCACAACATGCATCACCAAACTGCCCAGCAGCACCGCCCGTGCAATCCACAGACCAACCATCTCTGGCAAAATCGGAACTCCGACTTCTTTAAGAAACTGCCCGTACTCATCAACGTGAGGCACGTTGTTTTCAGAAAATCCAGTGAAAACTTTGAGGTTACCTGCGACGTGGCCAGCGAGGAATCCGAAGAGAATCAGACCCGTGACCGCAGCGATAAACTTTTTGCCGATCGTGGACTTATACAGGGACGCGAGACGATTCATGGTTTGACTTTTTATGGATAAATCAAGTTAGCCAGCCGAAATTGCCGGACGTGACAAATTCAGGCTGCGAGCCGTCGCAACTCAACGTTACTGAGCTGGCTGCTAAATAAACTGGTTTTCAATTCGCAAGTTAACAAGCTCGAGCCGTTTAAGACTTTGATTTCAAAGTGCGAAACGGCACATCTTTCTAAACGTTTTACAATACAATGAGCTTGTTTTCGAGGTGTCGTAAAATTTGCTTGGGGTTTGTTGATGAAGTATGTAATTGGTGTGTTGGCAATAACTTGCATCGTCCTGTGGTCTGGCCTCGCTATTCATCGCTACTTAAACCCAGTTCGCGACTCCGAATGGAGCTATGACATCCATGGTATCGACGATGAAGAACGTGCGACTCGCAAAAAAATGCCTCAGCTTGACGTCGAAGAACCTTTCGCATTTGAGGATCCTGCGGGAGAGCGGCTGCAAAGACTCGCTAACGCTTTTGACCCGATCACATTGTTCACCACGCCAGAGCCGGCCATCACCGATGTTCCGATTTTGGCGGCGGACAAAGCCGCCGAAACCCTTGGCGACTCGGAGCTTGTGCTGGGGGTAACCATCGGCGACGAGTCACGCGCTTATCCTATCACAATGTTGAGCGGGCCAAAACGCGAGATTATCAACGACCAACTGGGTGGATCCGCAATCGCTTCCACCTGGTGACATCTTTGCCACAACGGCATCGTGTATGTCCGCAACGTTGACGATAAGAACCTGAATTTCGCTGTTTCGGGTAAGCTTTGGAAAAACAGCCTGGTCATGATCGACGAAGAGACCGGCAGCCTCTGGAGCCAGATTCTGGGCAAGTGCATGGAAGGCGACTTGAAAGACACGAATCTTGAGCTGATCCCGAGCGTGATTACAGATTGGTCAAGCTGGAAAAAATTACACCCCGATACGACCGCGATGGTTTGGAAGCAGCCTGAAGGATTCCCGCTCCGCTACGACGTCAGCTTTTACCAATCAGCCAACACGCAGCCCTTGGTCATCGGGCTCGCCTCTGCCAAAGCCGCCAAAAGCTATGCTTTCCGAGCATTACAAGAAGCCCAACTGGTCAATGACTCCATCGGCAAATTGCCGATCGTGCTGTGGTTCGATAAAGCGACGGGGGCGGCGTGGTGTTTCAACAGAGAACTTGACGGCAAACTACTGGATTTCAAACTGGTCGATGGTGTGACGATTGATGTCGACACCCAAAGCCAATGGGATCTCCGACTTGGCGTTGCGACTTCCGGCGAACTCGCTGGCAAAAAGCTTGACCCGCTGCCGGCTATTCCATCGTATGCGAAGGCTTGGAATCAGTTTTATCCGAACAACGAACAGTGGGAATCTCAAGTCGCGGATTCTGAGTGATACCGGCAAACAGATGAGGCGAAGAAATTGAACAGGGACTTCACGTGCGAGCCCCTCACGGTCTAAACTACTTTGGTGCGAATCAACTCATTGCTTGATACCGAAATTTCGGGGCCCCGTGAAATCGATCATCATTATTCCGGCACGACTTCAATCGAGCCGGCTGCCGCGGAAGCTCTTGCTAAAAGAAACCGGCAAATCTTTGATTCAGCACACTTACGAATCAGCCGGTGCAAGCGGCAAAGCTGAATCGGTAATCGTTGCAGCCGATCATCAAGACATCTTCGATGAAGTAGCTCAGTTCGGAGGAAATGTCGCAATGACCTCGGCTGACCATCCCTGCGGAACTGATCGAGTCGCGGAAGTAGCGGCGGCGGTGCCTGAAGCAGAAATCATTGTCAACGTTCAAGGCGACGAACCCGAAATCTCTGGCCAGGCCATTGATACGGCAATTGAGATTCTTGAGCGAAATCCTGACGCAAAAATGGCGACGCTGGCGACCCCAATTCGCGAGCGTTCGCTGCTGAATGACCCCGCTTGCGTAAAGGTCGTTGTGAATCGCGATAACGAAGCAATGTATTTCAGCCGCTCGGCTATCCCGATGGCCCGTGACTGGGAGGATGAACTGCTGAACAACTCTCCTGCAAATTTTCTTCAGCACGTGGGCCTCTACGCGTACCGGCGCGATTTTTTGCTTGAGATTCCAACGATGCCCAAGCCCTCATTGGAAACCATCGAGTCATTGGAGCAACTGAGAGTGCTTCATTCTGGAATAGCCATTCACGTTGGAATGATCGACCATCCGCTCGCCGGAATCGATACTCCAAGCGATTACGCAGCGTTTGTCAGCCGACAGACGAATCGCTAGAATGTGGAATTCCCGGGCATCGGATGCTTAGCCAACATTCCAGCGTGATTTCAGCCGAATTTCGCGCTCGTTTTATTGGACGGAAACAATATCACGAACCGAGCCTTCGACGTGCAAAATGGGCTTGCTAACAGGAATTTTTAGATGACGAAGCATATCTTTGTGACCGGTGGTGTCGTTAGCTCGCTTGGAAAAGGATTGACCAGCGCCTCGATCGGCATGCTACTTGAACAACGAGGCCTGCGGGTTCGTTTGCAAAAACTTGACCCATATATCAACGTCGATCCTGGCACGATGAGCCCCTACCAGCACGGCGAAGTCTATGTATTGGACGATGGCAGTGAAACGGATCTCGATCTCGGCCACTACGAGCGCTTCACCAACAGCCCGCTGACGCGCGAATCGAATTACACGACCGGACAAATTTATCTGAAGGTCATCGAGAAAGAACGACGCGGAGAATTCCTTGGCAAAACGGTCCAGGTCATCCCGCACATCACCAATGAAATCAAAAACTGCATTGGTAATCTCGCCAGCGATGACGTCGACGTTGTGATCACCGAGATTGGCGGCACCGTGGGTGATATCGAAAGTCAACCATTCTTGGAAGCGATTCGACAGTTTTCACTGCAAGCCGGCAAAGAGAACTGCCTGTACATTCACTTGACTTTGGTGCCGTACTTGAAAGCCGCAGCCGAGTTGAAAACCAAACCGACTCAGCATTCCGTCGGGCTGCTTCGCCAAATTGGTATTCAACCCGACATTCTCATTTGTCGTACCGAACGAGAAATGGCTTCTTCGGACCGAGAAAAGATCGCTCTGTTCTGCAACGTTCCGGTCAATGCGGTGATCGAGGAACGCGATAAAGATTTTTCGATTTACGAAGTCCCCCTCAGCCTTGTCGAACATGGACTTGACGAATTGATCGTCAAGAAACTTTCGTTGCCAAAAAACACGCTGGAGCTAGACAACTGGCGCGAACTGCTTCATAGGCTACGGAACCCCGAAACCGAAATCAGCATTGCCGTGGTTGGCAAGTATGCAGAACACAAAGATGCCTATAAATCAATTTACGAATCGATCGATCACGCCGGCATTGAAAACCATGCCCAAATTCGGATTGGCCGCATTCAATCCGAAGACGTCGAACGAGAGGGGCCGGAACGTCTACTTTCTGGGTTCGATGGAATCCTGGTTCCCGGTGGCTTCGGTGAGCGAGGAACCGAAGGCAAAGTCGAAGCCATTCGCTGGGCTCGCGAACGCAACATTCCTTTTTTGGGTATTTGCTTGGGGATGCAATGCGCCGCGATCGAGTTTGCACGCAATGTCGCGAAACTTGACGCAGCGAATTCAACAGAGTTCGACAAAGACACACCACATCCTGTCATTTGTTTGCTCGACGAGCAAAACAACATCACTGACAAAGGCGGCACGATGAGACTTGGTGCCCAAGAATCAACGGTCACCGAAGGAACCAAATCAAGCGAGTGTTACGGTTCACAAACCATTTCTGAACGACACCGCCATCGGTATGAATTTAACAACGTGTTTCGAAAACAGCTCGAAGCGCATGGATTGATCTTCGCGGCGACGAGCGAAGACGAAACCTTGGTCGAGATCATTGAGGTTGCCGACCACCCGTGGTTTGTCGCCGTCCAATTCCACCCCGAATTCAAATCAAAACCGACCAGCTCTCACCCGTTGTTTTCCGGCTTCATCCAAGCAGCCGTCAAACGATCTGGAAAAGAAGCAAGCCAAAAAAAGCACCAAACAAATTCCTAGAATCAGCAGGAACCCGAGATGACTGACCAAGAAAATACGGCTGACGATCCCAAGATCATCGTTGACGAAGACTGGAAATCCCAAGTCGAGAATGAGAAGGAACAACTACGGCAACAGGAGTCTGGAGACGCCACCCCAGACGCGAGTGAGCCAGATCAGCCACCCATTCCGCCAGCTTCGTTTTCGATGCACCTCTCGACGCTTGCGACCCAAGCCATGGCATCGATGGGCGTGCTCCCGGATCCTTCGACCGGCAAACCCAACGTTAACCGGCCATTGGCAAAGCACTTCGTCGATACCATTTCGATGCTGGAAGAGAAAACGAAAGGCAATTTGACAGAAGAAGAGGCCAGCCAGATTCGCGACGCTCTACATCAGCTAAGAATGGCGTTTGTTGCCACCGGCAATCAACCAACAGCAACCCCCGAGCCCAAGTCCTCGATCGAATTGCCGTAGTGAATTCACCCTCCAACTTCCTGCCAGTTCGAACTTGCTATTTCCACTCCGTCACGTCCGCTGCCCGGAAAAAATATAGCTCTCTCACCTTTCTTTTTCATTGGCCGGTACGAGCCTCAACCACCCAAAGGCACAAGCCTCAACCAACCAAATGAACCAGGATCAAAAACGGAAAAGAAGAAAGTCACGCCGTCGGAGCAAATCCAGTTCCGAGACGTTCGTTGCCGCACGTGAAACGAGTTCCTCGCTTGCCAACTTCGTTGCCTTGGTCGCCGGAATGGTAACAACGCTCTTCCTCTGCATGATGATCTGGAGCTATTTCACGGATCGCAATCGCTCCACGCAAGAACTAGTCGAAACCGACTTGAGTTCTAGCCGTCAATTGGACGAAGAAGCGATCGCTTTTGCGGATCCAGAGCAGTTGGAAGTCGTTCTGATGAAGTACAACGAGTGGGATCGAAACGCTGAGATTCCAGTGCTCCTGAGCCAGAACGAAGATCGCGTCAAAATCGCCAACCAGATGTTGCAACTGCCGCTTTCAACCAGCCAACGAAACCTGGCCATCAACTCCAAAATCGAAGCCCTCGCTTCAATCTATGGACTCGACTTTTTACACAACCTGAAAACGCCCGATATCGGCGCGACATTGATCGCAACCGCGAAATCTCATCTGTCTGATCCCAACAGCAAAATTGTACAGACTTCAAAACTGGCAATCGTCAAAGTAGATACGTTCGAGTTAATCAAATCACGCAAGTTGCAGGACTTGGATTCGATCCTCTACCAAATGACCGAGGTTCTCATGGAGTATCCAGATGACCAACTAGTCATTTCAACCATTGAGATACTCGTGACAACATTGGCCCGATTTGAACGAACCGTTGGCCTGAGAACCATGAGCCACCTTACATCCAACATCAATATCCCCGATGCGACCGAGACGATGAAATTTGTCGGCACATTGTCAGACAAAATGATGCTGGTCGAGACAAATTACGATAGACAATTTTCTAACCGATGGGTCAACGGTGCTGCCGGTCAGCAATCTCTGTTGGCAACAAGCATACAGCTTGCCACTGACAAAAGTGGTGGCCAGATTATTGTAAAAGAGGTCGGCAATGTCGCTTACTGGTTTGAACAAGCCAACCAATACCAAGAGGCGAAAGCGATCTACCAAGCGCTAGTTGATTCGGCAAACGATCGGCTAGACTCGGCAGCGACCGCGACCGCTCTTCGCTTGGGTGAGAATGGAATTTCCCGATGCAACCTCATCAATCAAAAATTGACGATCCAAGGAACATCGACAAACGGCGAGGCGATCAACCCCGATGATTACAAGGATCGAGTCTTGATTTTAATCTTCTGGTCAGCCAACGCCCCTAGCTCACTGGCAGCCATGAGAGATTTCCACAAGTCATCCCGCAGCCTCGTGACTTCCAACAAAATCAAAGTGTTGGCGATTTGCATGGACAAAAATCTGGATCGAAGTGTTGAAGAAATTCTTAAGACGATCCCCAACTTCTCCACCGTGTTCATCAATACGGGGTCTCAAAATTCAATTCTGCAACAATGCCCAATCACCAACGTGCCGCACGCCTTGGCCATCAACCATTTTGGCGAAGTCGACGACGTCAACGTACCACTCGATGAATTGCAAACGGCGGCCGAGTATCTGGCCACGAAGCGTTTCGACAGCAGGTAATTTCGACAGAATGCAGTTCCATCAGCAAGTGAATTGACCGATCAACCAACAAGCCCGACCGCACCAAAAGAGGGCTCGATCAAAAGCTGGGCTCGATCAATTTCGGCTCGAAACCGAACCGCTTCAGCCAGCTCAACAACCATGGCTTATTTAGCCATTTCACCAACACCGCCAGAAACGTGGGACGACGAACGCTGGGCAACGCACTCGCTGGAACCGCAATACTCCCGCATGCCTTTGACAAAGTTCGCAAGCAGTTGACTTTGGTAACGATACGGGTTGAAGCACAAGGCAATTTTCCGAGATGGTTTCTCGCCACTAAGCGACCGATAAACAACCTTTCCACCCACATCGTTGTTGGCCGCCATGGCTGGAATAAAAGACAACCCATGCCCAAGCGCGATTAGATGCTGAACGGTTGAAATCTGCTCAACGCGCGACGTCGAGACTGGCTGGAAATTTTTTCGATTGCAAAATGTTTCGATCGTGTCAGCCAGGCTGTGTGAATCGCCCAAGAGTACAAAATCTTCTTTCGAAATGTCTTTGGAAGTAATCCGGTTTTTGGTTGCCAAAGGATGAGCAGCGGGCAAAGCCAGCAATAACTCCTCAGTAAACAATGGCTCGATCGTCAAATACTTGGCCGCCGCCGGCAAAGCCACAATTCCGACATCAACATCTCCTGCCGCACAACGCTTTAATAAATGATCGGTAGTGTCTTCGTTGACAACGAAACTGGCTTGCGAAAACTGCTCACCCACATCCTTCAAGATTATTGGAAGAAGATAAGGTGCCACTGTTGGAATCGCCGACAAACAAATCCGGCCTGTCTCTCCATCGTCGGTAATCTGACGCTTGGCATCATCGACCAACTGCAGAATCTTCTCGGCTTGCGACTGCAGAACTTGGCCCGCCGGCGTCAGACGAATCGAACGGCCTTGGCGTTCAAAAAGAGGTTGGCCCAGCTCTTTTTCAAGCTTGGCAATTTGCTGGCTGAGCGCTGGCTGCGAAACTGAACAGTCTTGGGCTGCCCGTGTGAAACTTCGGTGCTCGACTATTTTACTGAAGTAACGTAGCTGACCAAGATCCATAGCCACACACTCAAAGGGAGGACGAAAACAGCATTATGGAGATGTTTCGAAGCAGATGCAAACTAGCTGGGGTAAGATTTCGGCTGAATTATTAGATACTTTTTCGCTGTGATCCAGTGACAGCAAAAACAACTTCGCGATTCGAACGCGTTTACCCTTCCACCAATCTATCGCAAAATTGAAAGCAAATCAGGCTGAGTCATTACAATACAAAAAAAAACCACCCAACTCGCAGATGCAAGCTGAATGGTTTGAGGACGTTTTGTTCGAGGGCGTATCACCCCCGCCGGCAGCTGAACGATTACTGAATCACCGCACCAGCATCGAACGAACCAAGCTCGGCTGGAAAAACCCCGTACAGCGTATTGGTAAGGTAGAGGTTCACAGCTTCGGACAGTCGCTGAATCGGCTTCTTGGGAATTAACACAATGTCTGAATCACGCAACCAAATTTCATCAGACGGGCGTGGCCGCTTTCCGTAGAGGGCACCGGCGAGATCAAGTTTGGTGGCGGTCAAACGCCAGTCCTGATCGCGTCGCAAAACGACGACCTGACGAAGGTTTCCGCCTTGGCTAAATCCTTCCGCCAAAGCAACCGCTTGAATCGCTGTCGTTGGCCCAACTAATTCGAAACGACCGGCTCGATTGACTTCGCCAACAACGTAGATGAAACGAGGAGCTCGCTGGATCAAGATCGGAGTAACTTCGATACCACGAAGCTTCATTCGGTAGCGAGCGTTAACTTCGCGGCCAATTTCATTCAGCGTCAATCCAACTGCCGGAACGCTTCCGATCATTGGCAACTGAACCGTCCCATCAGGTGAAACGGTTGCCGCTCTTGCCTGTCCACCCTGTCCAGCACGGGCATCGACGGAGTCACGCAAATCCTGAAGAGGAGTTTCGCCAGCGGTAACTTGAATCACGATCGACGGATTCTTGACGTACTTCATGTAGCGATCGTTTAGTTCACGTTGCAAGTCGCCGACGGTTTTACCGGCAGCACGAACTTGGCCGATCAAGGAAAGCGAAATAGAACCGTCTGGAAGAATACCAACTTCCGCTTGATTCAAACTTTCGTCGATCGCCGATGTGACTTGAATGACATCACCAACATAAAGCTGATATGGTTCCGCAGTTTTCTCTCGTGTCAACAAGTACACGAATTCAAGACTATCGTTAACACGAAGTCGGTATTCTGCGACGTGCGGCGTCCGGTGCGGGCCCAAATACTCGCCATAAGAAAGTGCTTCCCACGGAATCGGTTGAGCATTTCTCCAGCTGGCTTCACGACCACGGCTGTTGACATTCTGGTCGACGCCAGTCAGCATTCGGCCATTGTGGGCGTAAGCAACAGGGTTTCCACACGCTCCATTGCAACCACCGCCGCAACTGCCGTTGCAACCGACTGTTTCATAGCCTTGGCAAAGCTGAACTTCGCTTTGACTGGCGGCATTCTTACCAGTGTCTTTTGCTGCAGCCTTTTGAGACGACGGCTCTTGAGCGTTCACCGTCAACGCACTGCCAACAACCATTGCAACTGCGATGGTGCATTTGGCGAACAGCCGCATGTTAATCGAAAAATTCATGGCATCCATGCCTCTTGGTACTGGTAATCTGGGGTTCGAAAGTGACTTGTCGATCACGACATCAGCCGGACGTCGTGAAACTCTATCGAGCAAAACCAAACGTTTCGTTTGAAGATGCTGAATGTATTGCAGGTTGTTAACGGATCTTGATCATGTCTTTCCAGCGTTGCCCAATCGACTTAGGCGTTTCTTGAGCTTCGACGGCTGGAGATTCGACAACCACGTTTGGTCGAGCAGCAATCGTTTCATGAAAATCTACCGGAGCATTGGCGTTGAACGATTGATTGGAAACCCATTGGATTCCCGCTCCAGGCTGAGAATTCAAGACTCGCTGGAACTCCGACCTCGCCAAAGCAGCCATATTCTGCTCACCAAGGCGCTCATGAACTTTGGCCAAGTTACTCCAGGCTTCTGGCCCAGGACTAATGATCAGGCTCTTCTTGAGCATATCTCTAGCTTCAGTCAACTGGCCACTGCGGGCCATCAAGACTCCAAGCTCGTTGGCACTTCGGTAATTATTCCGATCACAATCCATCGCTGTTCGATGGAAGACAATCGCCTTTGCCACATCCAATCGACTAGAGGTCGGATCCGACTGAACAACCGAAGTGTGAAGTTTGCCAAGACAAAACAACGCCTCAGCCGCGACGACATTTTGCCCACTGGCCACATTCAATTGATGTTGAGCAAATGCGAAGTATCGCTGCATCGCCTGCACCGGTGCCATGTACTGGGCTTCTTCCATCGTCATCGCACCACAACGATGGGTCTCAATTACGACACCAACATCGAGCGCGATCTGATGCTCTGCATCTCTCGTGACGAAATCTTCGGATTCTTTGATCGCCATGATTCCTTTTCGCAAAGCCATCGAAAAATGATTGGCACCAGCTTTGGCATCATTGGCTTGGGCGAGGGTCGTCAATGCTCCGTAAAATTCCTGGCGAGCGGCCGAAGAGGCACCGCGGCGTGCAAGAGCTTTGCCGTACTCAATGTGGTGAGCGGCTCGCTGCGCAACCGACTGGCTCAACCCCATCGCAACGGGAGCAATCGAGTCGTTCATTCGCTGAGAACTCGAACCGATCTGCGTGATCTGCTGGAGGGGAGCTTGTTCGGTAACACTTGAGCGAATCGCCGTCTCCGCCGACGCCACCCCATTGCCATTAGCTTCGCCCATCAACGCCAGGGTTGGAGTTTTAGTCGCTTCTTTGGCAGACATCGAATCTTTGATCGCTTGCAGTTCTGCGGCCAAGTCGGTTGGGCTCTCTGATGAATTCACGCTTTGTTCGTTGGTGAACTCCATGATGCTGTTGAGCTCGGCAGCGCCAGTTGGAACCGGCTTGCTGACGGCGATGGCAGGCTTGCCTGGAGCTGTCGATTCATTGATGAAAGGGTTCGCTTTCCATGCGCTATTCTTGGCGGCGGAAAATCCACTCTTTGGGCTTGGAGCACTCTGAGCAGCCGGAGTTGATTGCTTTGCTTCCTGTGGAGCCTGTGGCTGAACCAAGTCAACCACGGAGGTTGCTGATTCCTGAGCCGTAGGCATCTCATTGAACACAGTGCCTTCGTCCATCAGCTCCGGAGCCAACAGAAGATCGTCCGGCTCGGTGGCAGTGAGTGCGATTTGGTTATCGTCATCATCGTTTGCATCGAATCCAACCAATGTTGTGGATTCAGAATTCGTCTTCGGAAAGACTGAGACCTTCGAATTTTCAAGTTCGGCAAGAGAGCGAAACTCAGAAACATTGACTTGAAAAGAATCCGGAATGCTGCCGGTCTCGCTCTTACTGTTGTGCTGATAGATGGCCAGCGAAGCCAATCCGACTCCCACACCAATTCCAAACAAACGACCAACTGGGAAACGTTTCATTCTATAGCCTCAAAAAGCGGGGCGGCGTCAAAAGTTTAGTTGTGCGGTCTGTGCACATATCACCAGTGGTATCGTCCTGCCCGCATATCGACGTTATTGCGAATCACCGATTATCACGTTTTCGAAACGATGTCGGATTATTCATTCCGCAGAAGCCGCAAACTTGAACATGCGCCGACCGCGGCGAAGCTAAAACTCCGGCACAGTCAACCGAATCGTTACAGCTTATCGGCGAGTGATAGCACGCGCATCGATCAGAGAATTTGTGCGTGTCAACCAACCGCGCTCGATCGTATTGGTAAACGTTTGCGCGAATTGCAAAACGTCTACATTGGCTAGATCGTAAAATGGGAAAACGAAATGCTTACGTTGGAATCAGTGCTTTGTTCCAATTCAAAGTTCCGGTTCTTCATGTGAGCCGTTTGGGCGCT
>CAZPTT010000144.1:4510-16528 GCA_964589435.1 uncultured Pirellulaceae bacterium | reverse complement strand
GTCGCTGACGCTCCTTGATAGCGGCCTACAACCGCTCAGTTTGAGTAGCTACTCAGACTGAGCGTTTTCAAAATCCGCATCGCTATCCATCGACAAATGGCGGATCGTAAGAAGGTAGGCCGTAACAAGTGAAGCGCAGTTACGGCAACTTCAGTTTGAGTGATAGGCTCGTGTTTTGCCGTATCATCGTCGCTGACGCTCCTTGATAGCGGCCTACAACCGCTCAGTTTGAGTAGTTAGGCTTTAACGTGTGTCCGAGCCCCTGCAGTACGATTCTTGGGCAACCACTTCTTAGTCGATTAACAGTGCACACGTCGAATTGACACCGATCTTGAGGCCCTTATCCTGTGGCGACCGCCGAGCGCTGCCGAAGTTACGAAACAATAAAGAAGTAAGATGCCTTACCAAATTGGAACCGACGAAGCCGGCTATGGGCCGAATCTAGGGCCGCTTACCGTGACCGGAACCTTGTGGGAGATGAGCGACGAGAAGGTCGATTTGTACGAAATCCTTGGCTCGGCGGTCACTTCTACTCCGCCAAAAAAACACTCGGATCAGCTCTTCATCGCTGACTCAAAACGGGTCTATGGGACTTCGAAAAAGCTTGCTGGACTTGAGCTGCCTGTTCTGGCGACTCTGTTTTCATTGAAGGGGAGGGTGCCAGCGGACTGGCTTGAGCTGGTCGACATGGTTTGTGAACCAGAGGTAAGAAACTGTATTGGGAAACAAGCGTGGCTTTTTGATCAGGGACTTAGTCTTCCACTGGCTGCGGATTTAGACGCGATCAAGAAGCTGAGCGATCAGTTTTCAAGCGGTTGTGAAACGTCTGGTGTTCAGCTCAAACAGGTTCGTTGTGCTTCCGTATTCCCGGACAAGTTCAACGATGATCTAACCAAGTTCTGCAACAAGGCGTCTTTGCTTTCGAACGTCACGCTGTCGATCGTGCGCGAATTGCTTGACCAATCTGATGACGATGTTGAAGTCGGCTGCGACAAACATGGTGGCCGGAGTAAGTACGCTGGTTTGATCCAACAGATATTGACCGACGAGATGGTCATGATTGGTAAGGAATCGCTTGATGTCAGCGACTACAGCTTTCGAGAAAACGGACACGATGTCGTGTTAAGGTTTCAAGCCAAAGGCGAATCGTTTCTACCGACGGCATTGGCTTCCATGTTTGCGAAATACCTTCGCGAGGTCTTCATGGAGCTGTGGAACAACTTTTGGCGGTCGAAACTTCCGGGGATCAAGCCGACCAAAGGTTATCCCCTGGACGCCAAGCGATTCAAAGCTGAGATCGAAACAACGCAGCTTGCGTTGGGCATTTCGGACCACAATATTTGGCGGAAACGATAACGCGTTAGGCAGCGATCAGGTCGCAGCTGCAAGCAACGGTTTTTCGCTGGCAACTGATTGGGCCAGATTTGCAGGAGAGATTATCCTACTCTTCGCGCAAGAAAAAAGACCGCGAATAATCACGGTCTTGGAAATCTTTACCCACATGTGTCAGCTAAACGGTCTTAGGCGACTCGGCGTCGTCGGCGGAAACCGACGGCAGCAGCGGCTAAGCCAAAGCTGAGAATCGTGCCAGGTTCAGGAACGACTGTGATCGTGAAACCTTGACTTGAAGATGCTCCCCAACGATCCGTTACTGTGAGTGTGCCATCAAAAACGCCGGCAGTGTTGAAGACGTTCGTGTCAGCCATGCCCGTCAGATTGTTTTCAATGTCAAACGAGTCGTCGACGAAATCCCAGCTGTAAGTCAACGCATCTCCGTGGGCTGCTGTAACATTGGTGTCAGATGATAAAAGAGCACTGATGGAAGCAAATTCACCTTCGTTGATCTCATAATCGAGACTGTCAGAAACTGCCGTTGGAGCTGCATTGTCGACGTCGCCTGTAGTGACGAGCTGAATCAGCCCACCGGTCGGAATATTTACAAACCCGCCCCCGGTATGGGTAGTCCCGAGTTGAAACTTGTCACTCCCGCCTGCGTTCGTATAGTTAACAATGTTCAGGGCCTCAATCGCTGAAGCGTTAAAAGCAACGGATTCCGGGTTGGACGAGGCGTTTGAACCCAATGTTAAACCAGACTGCGAACCGTAATCGTTACCACTACCGATTTCAGCAAATAATGCGGAGGCACCACCTCCGAATGTTGAAAAATCTGAGCCCACGACCGACCGTAAAGTAACAGTGGATGCCGCTAGGTCGCCGTCGACGGTACCAAGATTAGCAAAAACAAAACTTGCATCCGTAATCCATTTATTATCGGCGAAGCCATTAAACTCAAAAGCACCGCGATAGACTTGGACGACCATTGGATCGGGATGGTTTCCCATAAGTATCGACTCGGTTGCTGAAGTGCCATAATCGAACACGTATGACGAGGTGCCGAATCGGGTGACTTCCCCTCGCATGGAGGCCCCAACCGTCTGCTGGGCATGTACTTGATTCGAAACGCCAATTACTGACAAGGCAAAAGCGAAGGTGAAAAATTTCTTAAGCATGGAAGCAGCTCTCAAAAGTCAAAATATCCTGATTAGGTAACCGTCTCACGTCCCACTATATCTAAACTTCCCAACACATCAACTCTAGCGGCACAATATCTCGCTTTTTCTCGGCTCAGATGGGGAAGCAAATTGGATCGGATAAGGCGTACCTAAGAAAATGCCTAGTTCGGCTGGGTTTTGAGCGAATTTGCAGGGGAAAGCTTGTTGATCATTCTTTCCACATCGGGAGAGATTTTTTTCGTGCCGTCGAAAATACGCTTCATTCCCGGACATTGATGTTGAATCGGGTCGGCTGAACTCCACCTTCAAACCAATCGTCGAACGATATTTCGACCTCCGCCTGGCCAATTGCCGCATTCGCTGGAACCCGAACCGGGCCATGAAAGAGATTGACTCAGCATCTGGTTTCCAAAATCGAGTTCACAACGATCGGCGGTTGCGACGGATCTTTGTGCGGAAAAGTAAATTTTGCGCGAGGACTGGCGTCGGTAGGAATCTCCGTATTCTCGATGGCTGTTAATGTGCCGACGCCTTGGCCTTGGGTTCCGATTAGCGAATAAAAATCCGTTTGTTGACCGATCTTCAGGCTTTCAAATTCCCGATAAATGCCCATCGCCAACGGCCCGCCAAAATGGACGACGGGAATGGCGTTTGCTTTATTTGCTTTCGGTGAGAGTCGTAGTGGCACAAGGTTGGCACCTGTCGTTGACTCATCCCATCCCCAAAGTTTGATCGAAATCGTTGCCTTGATAATCGCCGTCTTGGTAACGGCGCTCTTGATTGCCGAAACGTCTTTGACAGACGCAGTGGGGGCTTTCGAAGGCGCGATCGGTCGGGCAATTTTAAAATTCAAATTCGTGTGAACATCTTCCCCGATTTTGACTTGAGGAACGACCGCCTCTGAATATTTGAAGCCACCAAACTCGCTGGTTTCGTCAAGAGCAAAGCTCTCAAGTTCTCCATCAAATTTTCCGTTTCGATCCAGGTCGACCCGAATCATATGCCGTCCAATCCAACAAATGATTTTGTCCGATTCCAAGTCGTCGTTCTGGCCAAACTTCAGGAAAAGGTGGCAAGCCGGTTCCTCGCTCACCGACGAGAGAGTCGGAGGCAATGCCTGACCCGCGTCATAGTCGGCTTCGGAAAAAGCCGAGACTAAAGCCGATCCAGTATCGCCAATGGCCGCCTCAATGTGCAAGCTCGAAGGACTGAGTTCAGAAGCTTCTTCTTTGCTGCTGCCACGGCCAGACAACGAATGATTCTCGTCGGAGCAACCGAGTGAAAAAAGCAAGGGAACAATCAATGCCGCGAGGTAAAAACGCAATTCAACCGAGTCCTTAAATTTGGATGCAAAAATCAAGCAGTCCGTTATCACGATTTCCTACTGTCACTGGTTATAAAACAGTGCGCTTGGAAGACAGTCCGTTTGAGCAGTGGCGTCCCGGTTTGGAAAATTGGTCACCCGCCAGTCGCGGGGTTTCGAGGAGGCTAAATCCGATCGCCGGCCACTTTAAGGGGAAAACACCGGCAAATAATTGAAAGGCATTTGCAGAATGATCCCTGCCATCGCCGCTCCAAATTCTGGGCCGGCTTCGCTCGATCGCCACGATCCTTCATCGGTTTGATTCTTTACGAGTTGGTCGCGAATCGCCGGATACCACTCGTCCCAATACTCTCCGCCCGCGTGCCACATCGCTTGGACAGCGTAGTAATTTGCATAGAAATAATGCCCGCCGCCTTGCTGAGCCCCATTGGGCTTGAACTTCTTGAGATACGTCAAAGCCTTCTCAACCGCTTCGCCATCGTAGATTCCCGCACTGTAAAGCGAAGTAACACCAGCCGCTGTCATCGCAAACGTCGTGTGTCCGCCTTGCATCGTGTAGCGGAAACTGCCGTTCTTGTTTTGACTCTTCTTCACATACTCGATGCACTTCGCTCGCGTCTCATCCGGCACATCGATCCCGGCGTCACGAGCTCCTCGCAAGCCCATGATTTGGCAAACGGTAACAGAAAGATCAGCGTCACTTTTAGTCGGTTGATAACGCCAGCCGCCCTGATTGTTTTGCGATTGGATCGTTAGCTTGACCGCCTTCTTCAATTTCTCTTTGATCTCGGCCTTTTGAGTCATTCCGAAGGCTTGCGAGAGAAACAGCATGCTGAATCCATGGCCGTACATGTTCTCTCGGGAGCCGCCATCGCGAGTTGCAATGTAGCCCGTGTCGCGCGTGTTCTTCATCACGAACTCAACGCAAAGATCAATGGCTTTCCCGTAAGTCCCCTCGCCGGGGGCGTGACCTCCGCACATCATCGCCAGTCCACCCAGCGAACTGGTTGCGACACCAGCCGCCAAGCCGTTGTTGCCAAACGCACCTCGCTTGCGTCCCGTTTTGATTTGATTTCGGAGAAGGTAAGCCAACCCTTTGTCGATTGCTTTTTTAGCTGCCGGGGTAACGAGTTCGGCCGGCGATTTTTCGTTGGGAGAATCTTTGCGATCTCGTCCCCACGCATTCAAGGGAGCCAGGCCTAATGGCGCTGCGGCGGCCAAGCCCATTCCGGCGGCGAGGCGATTAAAATTCCGACGATTCAAAATTCCTCGGTTCAAAACTCCTCGACTGGGTTCAGCCGATTCGTCGCGGATGTTTGACGATTCGGTTCGCCGGTTTTCAAGGTTGGATTGGTTGTTATCCATCTTCTAGCTCCGCTATGACCGCATTAAAGGATGGAACAAAAGATCCACCGAGGAGAATCATTGAATCATACCCCATCGTTCAATACCGTCCAAATGCCATTCGGTTTCACACGGTTTCACGGATTCACATTTGAACTCAACATGCATCCACTCATAACCTTTGGAACCAGATTGAGGATTTACTTCCAACCGGAATTGACCCAAATCCCAATCCGTCGATAATTCGAGGCAATATTTAAGACCAAAAAGCAAATTCGGTTCCTGAGCCCGTGGTTCGTACCTAGGTTCACATTGCCGATCCGATAAAGACAAGAACACGACTCATCCCAAGCAAGGAGCTGCCCATGTCAACTTCAACCGTTGATATTCAAAACCTGTCCATCAACACCATCCGAACTTTGTCGATGGATGCCGTCCAAGCCGCCAACAGTGGACACCCAGGCACCCCGATGGCACTCGCTCCCGTTGCTTACTCGCTGTGGAATGAGCACTTAAATTACGATCCTGCCCACCCGAATTGGCTTGGCCGAGATCGCTTCATTCTTTCTTGTGGCCATGCTTCGATGCTGCTTTATTCGTTGCTGCATTTGGCGGGCGTTGCCAAGACTGACGACGACGGCAATCCAACCAACGAGCCATCGGTTTCGATTGAAGACATTAAGAACTTCCGTCAGCTTCACAGTCCTTGTGCGGGACACCCGGAATATGGATATGCCGCTGGCATCGAGACAACCACCGGTCCGCTCGGACAAGGCCTTGGCAACAGTGTCGGGATGGCGATTTCGGCGAAATATCTCGCGGCAACTTATGATCGCCCCAACTACGAACTTTTTGGCTTCAACACTTACGCTCTATGCAGTGATGGTGACATCATGGAAGGCGTAGCGTGCGAAGCCGCGTCACTGGCCGGCCATCTAAAGCTTTCGAACCTTTGTTGGATTTACGACGACAACGAAATCACGATCGAAGGCCGAACCGACCTCGCGTTCAGCGAAGACGTCGCGACTCGCTTTGAAGGGCTTGGCTGGCAAGTCATCACCGTCACCGATGCCAATGACCTCAAGAGCCTTGATGCGGCTTACAAGCGGTTCACCGAAGAAACAGATCGCCCGACTTTGATCGTGGTCAAAAGCATCATTGGCTTTGGTGCGCCAAACAAACAAGACACCTCGGGAGCCCATGGCTCTCCACTTGGCGACGAAGAAATCAAGCTGGCCAAAGAAGCCTATGGCTGGACGGCGGAGAAGTTCGCCGTACCGAACGAAGTAATGGCTCACTTCCAAGACGGTTTGGGCGCACGCGGCAAGTCTTCTTATGAAGCTTGGGCGACCAAGTACAAAGCCTACTGTGCCGAATTTCCAGACCAAGCCAAAGAGCTGGATTTGATGGCCAGCAACAAGTTGCCAGCCGGATGGGAGTCGTCGCTTCCCACCTTCGAAGCCGACGCCAAAGGCATGGCAACCCGTGCTTCATCTGGCAAAGTACTCAACGCGGTCACCAAAGCCATTCCGTTCCTGATCGGCGGATCGGCCGATCTTGCCGGATCTAATAAGTCGAACAATGACGATCCCGACGCTGGGCACTTCGGCAGCGGTGATTACGCTGGTAAAAATTTCCATTTCGGAATTCGCGAGCATGGCATGGCGGCCGCGGGCAATGGGATGGCTCTCTGTGGACTTCGCCCGTACGTCGCAACGTTCTTCGTTTTCACTGACTACTGTCGTCCGTCTATTCGGCTGAGCTCGATCATGCACCAGCCGGTGCTGTACATCATGACTCATGATTCGATTGGATTAGGCGAAGACGGGCCGACTCACCAGCCGGTCGAACACATGGCGGCTTGTCGTTCGATCCCAAATGTATTGGTGATGCGACCATCCGATGCCAACGAAGTCTCGGCCTGTTACAAAGCGGCTCTCAGTAATTCGGATCGGCCATCGATTCTCGTTCTGTCGCGTCAAAACTGCCCGACGATCGACCGCAGCAAATTTGGAGCGGCAGATGGAGCAACCAAAGGCGGCTATATCGTCTTGGATACCGATGGAACGCCTGACGTGATCATCATGGGGACAGGCAGCGAGTTGCAAATCTGTATGGAAGCTGCGGAGCGAATAAACGCAGCTGGCAAGAAGGCTCGGGTCGTCAGTATGCCATGCTGGAAGTTGTTCGATGAGCAACCTGCCGACTACCGCGCCAGCGTGCTTCCTCCTGCGGTCAAGAACCGGGTCGCTGTCGAAGCCGGCATCAAAATGGGCTGGGAAAAGTACCTTGGTGACGAAGGCCATTTTGTCGGTATGAACAGTTTCGGCGCATCGGCACCGGACGACGTTCTGTATAAGCACTTTGGAATTACGGCTGACGCAGTGGTTGAAGCCGCGCAAAAATAATGGCTCGAAAATAATGGCTCGAAAATAATGGCCACAAAAATAACGGCTCAAATTTAGCGGGCAGAATGTAGGAGCCCAAATGTAGGAGCCCAAATGTAGCGAGCAGAATGTAGCCGCGGATTGGGCATCGGTCCAGCTCACCGTAGCGGCTCGCCGGCAGCTTTCACGATAATCGAAATTCCATTTCAAATTCTCAACTAACTCCCGTTCAAATCGAAGGCAATTAATGACGACGGACGCAACTCAACCGACCCGTGAGACATTGGTAAAACAGATTGAGGAGATGCGTCCTTGGCATCACGACATCCAAATTCGGGAAGACCTTTGTTCTGGCGAGATCTTTTCGCCCGACAAAACGTTGTTGCCAAAGGAGAATGACGGGGTCAGCTTGATCTCGCCGCGAGAAAGATATCTTGAGCAATTGGATGCGCTTTACCCGGACACGCTCAAGGGCAAACGATTTCTTGATTGTGCCTGTAACGCGGGCGGGTATTGTTTTTGGAGTCGCGAGCGTGATGCCGAAGTCGCTGTTGGCTTCGACGTTCGTGAACATTGGATTCGCCAAGCCAAATTCGTTCAGGAACATCGTGTCGTCGAACCTGTCGATCGAATCGAGTTCCATGTCATGGATCTCTACGACGTCCCGAAACATGATTTTGGCAAATTTGACATGACATATTTCAGCGGGATCTTTTATCACCTTCCAGATCCAATCACCGGGCTAAAGATTGCGGCTGATATGACGTCCGATATCTTCGTTCTCAATACTGCCATCAAGACAGACGAGAACAATCCGACCGGTTTAACGATGGCGCGCGAAAGTCGCACTAAAGTCATGTCTGGTGTTCATGAGATGTCTTGGTTTCCAAACGGCCCGGATTGCCTGCATCATTTGTTGCGGTGGCTAGGCTTCAAAGAAATGAAGATCACGCTGCATATCAACAAGAGGGAGTTGCTTCGCCAGCGAATCGAGATGGTTGCGGCGCGGGAAAAAGGTCGACTGGCAAATGTCGAAGGTGACTATTTCGTCAGTGATCTTAGATGACTCGTTTGGTTGGTTGAGCCTTTGCTGTTCAATCGGTTTAGGCTTGGCTTAGTTTGCTGAAAGCCAATCGGAATCGTTTCTTACCGATGTGTTTGAAATCAACTGTCGCTGTTCGTTTCTGTCCTTCACCGGATAAAGTCATCACGGTGCCTACTCCGTACTCGGCATGTTCAACGTCCATGCCAATGAAAAAGCTATCAGGATGTAAGCGAGTGGCGGCGGATGCTTCTTGCTCTTGCGCAAATTGAGCCCCGGTTACCAAGCGTGGAAAACCAGCCGGCAGCGTCTTTGTTTCTCGCACCGAGTTGTCATCGGAGTCGCCAAAGCTTTGATCGTCCGCATCGTCTGGCTCCTGATCCCGGTACAGCTTCGGTTCCATCCCCGCCGTTCCCAGGTCTTGATCGTTTGCAAGACTGTCATCGGATCCATCGTCGGATCCGGCGATGGAAATCTTCAGCGAGCCTTCCGAGTCGTTGATGTCAATCTCGGGCAAACCATCATGTAGCCACGGATCGATCTGCTCAATCGAATCTGCCAACGACTCGTCGTCATACAATGGGCTGGATGCCGGTTCGAAAACATCCATCGCATGCCGAGGCAGTTCCATTAAGAACCGACTGGCAATGACAGGCCAATAACTTCCTCGTCGGAATCTGTTCATGCAACGGCTGACCTGCAACTGGCGTTCGGCTCGCGTGATTCCGACGAAAAGCAATCGGCGTTCTTCTTCCAATTGATCATCGTCGCTAGAACTTCGCTCGTGCGGCAAGATGCCGTCTTCCAATCCAACAATATAAACACAGGGGAACTCGAGGCCTTTTGCTGCGTGCAACGTCATCATCGTGACATAATCCGACGACGACTCCCACACATCGGTGTCCGAGACCAAAGCCGCTTGTTCAAGGTAGCGTTCCAAACCGCCCTCCTCGGCGTACTCGTTGTCAAATTCCTGGGCAGCCACGACAAGTTCATCGACGTTATTGGCCCGTTCGAAACCCTCTTCACTCCCATCGTCAGTCAACCAATCTCGATATCCTGTTTCTTCGAGCACCGCCTTAATGATTGTCTCGACTTCACCAGAACTAATTTCCGACAGTCGATCGAACATCTGGACGAACTGCAGGATCTTCCCGGTGGGAGCTTTAGAGATCGTCGACACCTGATCGCAAACTCTTGCGGCTTCCATCATCGCCATCTCATTGTCCATCGCATATTTACGCAAGCGCCCCAGCGTGACTTTGCCAATTTTTCGTGAAGGAGTATTGATAACACGTTCAAACGCGACACTGTCCTGCGGGTTGTTAATCAGGTGTAGGTAACCGACCAGATCCTTGATTTCTTTGCGTTGGTAAAATTCGTGACCGTTGACAATTTGATAAGGAATTCCTGACGAACGCATCGCATGCTCCAAGGCACGCGACAGCCAGTTGGTGCGATAGAGAATCGCAAAGTCTTTTGGTTTGAGCCCGTCTTTCTGAATGGCTAATGCGATCGTATCGGCGATGTCTGTGGCTTCTTCTTGAGGCGAAGGGTACGTGACCAAGCGGACAGGTTGGCCTTCGTCGTTGTCCGTCACCAACTCCTTCTTTTTGCGCCGCAGGTTGTTTGAAATCAACTGGTCTGCGACTTCCAAAATCGATTTTGTGCTACGGTAGTTTTGCTCCAGCCGGACGACTTTTACTTCCGGGTAATCACGTTCAAAGTCGAGAATGTTGTTTAGGTTGGCACCTCGCCAGCCGTAAATCGACTGGTCTGGATCACCGGTAACGGCCAAGTTTTGAACTGAGTGATTTAGCAACCGAATCAACTGATACTGAGCCGTGTTGGTGTCCTGATACTCGTCGACCATCATGTACGCGTAGCGGCGGTCAAACGATTCTCGCAGTTCAGGCGACTGCCGCAGCAGCTCCACGCAGTGAAGTAACAAATCATCGAAGTCGACTCCATTGGCCATCCGTAGGTACTTCTGATATTCCGGATAAACTTTGGCTACGATTCCATCCAGCGCGTGTCCGGGGCGAGGCTCGAATTGTTCGACTGTCACACCAGCATTTTTGACGTTACTGATTTCGTTGCGCAAACGATCGGCGGAGTAGTGGCGCAAATCGACTTCCGCATTCTCGATGGCTTGCTTGATAACCTTCTTGGAGTCGCTGGTGTCGTAGATGGTAAAGTTCTCAGCCAAGCCAACCAGCGGAGCGTGGATTCGTAGTACCCGCGCGCAGAATTTATGAAACGTCCCCGTCCAAGCCCGATTGTCGGGGGCAAGAACTTCCAATCGTCGCCGCATTTCGTCGGCGGCTTTGTTGGTGAATGTAAGCGCGAGTATGTTGTTGGACGGAATGTCGCTGGCGATCATATTCGCAATGCGATGCGTGATTACTCGAGTCTTACCGCTTCCCGGCCCAGCCAAAATCAACATCGGACCATGAATTTGGGCGACGGCAAGACGCTGTTGCTCGTTCAGCGAATCAAAAATTGGCGTTTGGTATCGAGGCGACTCGAAATTTATTTCCTGGTCGGACATGACGATCTTCCGTGACGAAGTTGGGTTGCAGGAGTGCTAGCAAAGTAGTTATTCGCCAACGGTTGGCAGAGTTTTGTCAAGTTAGCGTTTGGGAAAGTTAACGTTTTGGAAAGTTAACGTTTTGGAAAGTTAACGTTTTGACAATTTAACGCAACAACTTAGAGCGATAGAAGTTGGGCCGCTTTTGATGGCGACGACTCGTCCATGAGCGAGAAATGGTTTCAAGAAAATATCTTATTAAGTGCGTTCAAATGCTTCGTGGTTTCAGTCTTCTATGTTATATTTTTCTCCCTCGCAGGCAAGGATGACGCGTGCAAACGGACGCCAACTTCTTCGTCACGAATTTGAGTATTGATTTTACGTTTTGATTTTTGGGAGGGACCCTAATGGCAAGAACACGAATTCCACTTAGTGCAGCCGAAGAAGAAACTAGAAATCTTCGGGAAAAGCTTGACCTCAGTACCGCAGAAATTGGGCTGACGGTTCGCACAACCAACTGCCTTGAAGAAAAAGGCATTTTCTCCGTACGCGATCTGCTCAACACGACTCGAGCCGACCTGCTGAGCATTTCCAATTTCGGCGAGAAGACTTTGGAAGAAGTTTATAAATCGCTTGAGACAATTGGATTCTGCCGACCTGGCTTCGACCAAAAGCCAGATGTTAAACCTCGCTAAACCTCTTTAATGCAGATAAGCTTCTTCTCGGATTTCGCCGATGCTCTCGCCTGCCGATTTTGAAGCGGACGGCAGTAACGCTTCTGATTGCGAAGGTGATTGAAAACAGAGTGACGACGCCAAATGGCGTCGTTTTTTTATGCGTCAATAGATTCGCTCGATACGCTGGAACTACTTCCACGC
>CAZPTT010000144.1:0-4410 GCA_964589435.1 uncultured Pirellulaceae bacterium | reverse complement strand
TTCCACGCCCGAACTATTTTGATTTGCCCAATTGAAAGCAGCTTAGCTCGCCAACTTTGCGGTTGGCATTCGAACGTGCATAAAGCCGTCCGTTGGCGAAAGCCGGCATCGAACGAGACCCGCCATCGAAGACCTTGGCTGACAAAAGTCCGGCGTACTTTTTCTCATCGGGTTGAACTACCGAAAGCGTCCCTCCGCTGTCCAGCACCACCAACTTGTCTCCGATTTTCAGTGTGTGCCCGACCGCGACGCCAGCTTGCGACCACATCACTTTGCCAGATTCGGCCTCCACACAACGGAACGAACCGTTTTTGAAATCTTCTCGACCCGCCGTGCCGTAAAGATATCCATCGATCAAAATTGGTGTCGAGTATTGACTGGAAAAAGAATCGTCGTTGGCCCAAACGGAAGTCACTGACATGCCCGCTGAGTGATCACCAGCCAGCTTCAGCCAGTTGGCTCCCACGCCATAAGCTGAGTTGATAAATAGATTGCCGTTGGCGAAGACAGGCATTGCGCCGTTCACGGTTGGGCCACGCTTGCCAAAAGGCGTTTTAAACAAAACTTTACCGTCGGTTGGATCGATACCGACCAAGTGCATTCTGGTGACGAACACTGCGGTCTTTTGAGAATCAATCGACACCTCGATCGGAGACGAATAGCTGGCTCGATCATCGAAAGCCTTCCAGATTTCGTCTCCTGAATTGATGTCAAATGCAACGACGCCGGCGTCTTGCCCACCAACGTTCAACAACAATCGCTCTCCGATAACGATCGGCGAAGAGCCCGAGCCAAAATAACCGGACGGGCTTTTGTAGAGCGACAAGACGTTCTTTTGCCAAATCGTTTTTCCATCCGCCATTGCGAGGCAGAACAGATTACCGCCAGTGCCAAGCAAGAAAACTCGGTCGTCGTGAATCAAGGGGACAGCTTTGGGGCCAAGATCCTGGTCTGGGCCTCCGCCTTGATATTCACTGGCCAGTTTTCGATTCCAGAGTAACTGCCCGGTGTCGGCCGCCAATTTTTCGACAAGATAGTCTTTTCCGGGACGATGAAAAACAATCAGCTGATTGTCTTTGATGACTGGCCCTGCGAAACCTTGTCCAATTGTGTGCGACCAGACTTTGGCTGGCCCGTTGGCAGGCCATTTGCTCAACAGCGTTTCACCTTCGGCGACACCATCACGCGTGGGGCCATTGATTTGCGGCCAGTCTTGAGCCAGCGCGATTCCGCAATTAGTGGTCGCAGTCAAAATCATGACGGCGACAGTCAAGGCTCTCACCAATGCAGGCGCGGGAAACAAAAAGATTGAACGGTTACTAGGGCAATGGCTTGTTGATAGAATTAGTTTTCTCATTTTTGTCTTCCTTTAAAATGCGTCGTCGACGCCAATAGGAGAAAGCTTGCTTCGTTGGATATCGTCGATCGTTAAAGTTCGTGCGTTCAGTCGTGCGAACCGTGAATGGTGGGCCAGCATTGCTGAAACAGGCATCGCTGCAGCGTTGTTGCTGTTTGGTGTTGTCGTATTGGCTTTGTTCCTCACCATCGCTGTTTTGTATTCGACGCCCGCTGGTTTGTATATATCCGTCGGCCAGTTCAGTTTGCAACTCATTGTTGCCAGCCTGATGATTGGTATCGGTGCCTACCGGATTGTCTGGATGCTGTGGAAGGTTGGCGTTTCAGCCGAACGGCGAGGCGCGATTGTGTCGCAGGCCGGCGAGATTGAGTTGCTCCGAGAGATGCGCAACCGCCGCGAAGACCTGCCGACGGTTCCTCTTGATCGTTTTCCGCCCCGTTCGGGAAGCCCGTTAAAGTTCCAACTGACGCCTTCGCCTCGCAACGTTTGGGGCTTGGTAATGGCTTGGATTTTCACAGTTGGATTCGTGGCGCTCTCGACCATTCTGATTTCCACTGCGGTCACGTCGTTTCGGAGATCTGATCCGCATTGGTTTGCGGTTGGGCTGGCAGTACCTATTTCTCTTGCAGCGGCTTGGTCGATTTACCAGTTCATTCGCCAGCTATTAAAACTCACAGGCATTGGTGCGACGGTTCTGCAGGTTTCCGACTATCCGCTGGAGACGAGTGGAAGTTATCGAGCTTTCATTTCCCAAACGGGTCGAGTCCGATTGCGATTGATTGATGTGTTCCTGATTTGTGAAGAAGAGGCGACTTACAATCAAGGCACGGATTTTCGCACGGAACAGAATGTCGTTTGGGAGCAACGACTTTTTCGCCAGCGTGGCATCAGCATTACGCCTGATCATCCTTTTGATTCTGAGTTTGATTTAGAGTTGCCCGCCGATTGCATGCATTCATTCAAGTCGCCTAACAATCGAGTTCACTGGAAGATCGTGGTTACCGCCCAGGCGAAAAACTGGCCCAGCTTGCGCCGAGTGTTCGGTGTCACGGTTCACCCTGCCAAAAATGAAAGTGTCGAGAGCATCCCATTGCCGCTTACTTCGTTTGAAGACGAAGTTGACAGTGACCAAATTAAAATCAGCCTTAATGACGAGCGAGACAAATTCACGGTCAATCGTCTTTACCGTCCAGAAGATTTCTTGACGTGCGAGTACCAAATCAAGGACGCTGTAGACGCAGAGATTAATGCGATTGAGGCTTCAGTACTTTGGTCGACCGAAGGGAAAGGCGAAGAGGATATCGGAGTTCATTTCTTTGATCGCAAGCACGGATTGCCGCAAAGCGCCTATCGCCAAACGCATAAACTGAGCACCGTTTTGCCCGCCACGCCTTTGTCTTATCAGGGCACCATTGTGAAAGTGAATTGGTTCGTACGGGTGAAGGTGTTTTTGGCAGACGGTCAGACGATCATCAAGAACCGCCAGTTTCTATTGGGCACTGGCAGGAAGTTCTCAATCGTTTCGGCTGATGGAGCCGATGGTGCCGATGAGCAGTCCGGAGAAAAATCGGCGTGAATCATTTCGCCTCGACTTTAGTAAACCCATTTTCGACGAAATTTGTTCGCCCTGGTGCGGTCGAATTTGTTGACGAAGCTGGAGTGGTTGAACTTGCGATTCGGCGTTGGCAAGAGTCCGGCGAGATCGGTCAGATTGTGGGGCCGCATGGTTCCGGAAAAACTACGTTGACTTTCGCGATTGAACGTGAGTTACAGAAGATGGATTACGGACACGGTCGTGATCGCAATCGTGTAAAAGTTGGCCGCGTCACGGTTCGGACGGGTAGGTCGTCATCAAACGTTGGAACGCAGCAGGCCCGGGCGGGGTTATTGCAGAGTTTTTTTGAGTGGCTTTTCGCCACGCCGACCGTTTGTGGCTCTGATGGAACACAGGTCGCAAGCATGTTATACGCTGATGTCTTAGGTCGCAGAAATGAGCTTCAGCGAAGCGATATTTCGCTGCTTGTGGTTGATGGCATCGAGCGACTGGCTTGGTTGCATCGCAAGCTTTTGGTTTCGCATTGCCGATCCAATCGAATCGGACTGCTCGTTACGACTCATCGCGCGATCTCAGGCCTACCGGTCGTCGCAAAAACAGACGCAAAAACAGACGCAAAAACAGACGCTCAACTCAGCCAATTTCAAAAGTTAGTTGATCATTTGCTTCAACAGAATGCTGCTATCTCTGGGCGGCCAAATTTGCGCGACGCTACAGAGATTTCAGTGGTCGATATCCAAGCTGCTTTCCAGCTTTCAAACGGGAATATTCGAGAAGCGTTGATGGAGCTTTACGATAGGTTCGAACGAAATAAGTATCATCCGGGAATGCCAAAGAGTGACACTCGCTAGGTTTGCTTGACAGCATTTCAACATCCGAATCTGCAAAAGCCCGGTTTTTTCAAGGCGTTGCGAGTGCTTTCACGCAAGTGCTAGAATCCGAGAAGTTAATTTTGAAGAATGGTGGATTGAGGTTGATTCTTAGTCGCGGCAAATATTAGGTTACTGTGCTGTGCCATGGAGGGTGCGATTCGCAGTAGCTTTACCTCAAGTTCAATCGAACTTGGATCAACAGAATGTTGGTTGTTAGGTCAGGCTGTCGCAGGATTCAATTTTTGCTTCAAGTCCGATGATTCGAAGAAGCAATTTTGAACCTGAAATTGACTGGTTTGTCTCGAATGAATCACTCAGTACCATCCTTCAGATTTTGGCTGATTAAATTCCAGTCTTTTCACAGCGTGAATCTGAATGTCGTCCGGTTTCGATTTTGATGTCAAAGATCGAGTTAAGCAATCAATCAACATTGTTGATTTGATCAATGACGATATACCGCTACGGCGTCAAGGTGCGAATTTCGTTGGCCAGTGCCAGTGGCACGAAGACACCCGTCCAAGTTTTCAAGTCAATCCGACTCGGCAGAGCTGGGTTTGTTGGCCTTGCGGAATTCGGGGTGACATTTTTGATTATGTCATGCGCCGTGAAAACGTAGATTTTCGCGA
>CAZPTT010000143.1:4404-16726 GCA_964589435.1 uncultured Pirellulaceae bacterium | reverse complement strand
CTCCAGTTTTATGAGGTTCCTACAACCCAGCCCTTCAGGCTGGGCTAGGCAAATGATCAGGGCTTCGCCCCTAAATTGGTCACGCGACGTTGAAATTAGTCGGTCACGCGAATGCGATTCCCAAGCGGCTTCGCTCAGCACCATCACCCGTTGTGGTCGTCGCAGGCGCCGTCAAGGCTTTGCACGATTCAAAATTCGATCGCAATTCTTGATGAGCTCCGCTTCTTGTCCAACGTATGGGTTACGGGGCAGACCTTCGACAACCCAGTTTTGAATGTGAACTATTTCATCACATCAAAAACTCAAAATAGAACGAACCACATTTTTCAGTTGAGTTTGTCCATCCAATCCGCAAGTTCAGCCTGTTGTTCTTGTTGGTCAAGTTTGCTCAATTGCGGGCCGAAACTAGTAGAACGCAAGCTTTCGTGGCGTTTTAGTCGCTTTTTTCGCCACCAGACAATCAGATTTTGACAACAAGGACGGCCATGGGATTTCTAGCTGGTAGTACAACATTTGAGCGCTTCCGCGTCACCAAAGACCCAACAAGCGCATTTGGCGATGACCACCTCGAAGCCCTCATCAAACACCAAATCGGCAAGCCCGAATCCAATTTGTACGAGCAACCCAACGTTGGATTTACCGCCGGCGCTCACTTGCTCGATACCGATTTTGACTTTGCCAAAAACGTCATCGGTGACGCGATGCACTTTGGCATTCGAATCGATTCAGTCAGCGTCCCGGCTCCGATAAAGAAAGCCTGGTTGCAAATCGAGTTGGCCGGGATGATGAAGGACAACGAAGGTGGCAAGCCCACCAAGACTCAGCGGCAAGAAGCCAAAGACGCCGTCGATGAACGGTGCGCCGCCGAAGCCAAAAAAGGCAACTTCAAACGAATGAGCGAAACGTCTGTCCTGTGGGATTCAACCACCGAAACAATTTACCTGGGAAGCACTAGCGAAAAAACCAATGACACTTGTCTTGAATTGTTGGAAAAGGCTTTTGGCTTAGAGTTCAGCCGAGTCACCTCCGGCAAGCTGGCTTTGGAAGTCGCCGAAGCCAATGATCAGAATGCTGAGCTGTTCGGAATCACCCCAGCTCAGTTCATTCCCGAAGACGGATCCGCCGAGATCACTTGGTGGAACGGGATGAAAGACAACTACGATTACCTTGGCAACGAATTCATGCTTTGGCTGTGGTGGAAGTGGGATACGGGCACCGAAATGTTTGAGCTTTCTGACACGTCGGAAGTCTCTGGCATGTTTGCTCGTTCGCTTAGTCTTGACTGTCCGCGTGGTGAACATGGCAAAGAATCAATTTCATCCGAGAGCCCGGTGAAACTTCCGGAAGCCGCGATGGCGATCCGAATGGGCAAACTTCCCCGCAAAGCCGGCCTGACGCTGATTCGCGACGACGAGCAATTTGACCTAACTCTCCAAGCCGAGATGTTTTCTGTCGGCAGTGCCAAGATCAGTCAGCTTGGCGACAAGATGGAGATTCGCGAATCGCTGGATCGGATCGAAAGTATCCGGCAGCTTTCGGAAACACTTGACTTGCTCTTTGAGAATTTCTGTTTGCAAAGAATCGGCAAGTCTTGGAAAGGCGACCTGAAGAAAATTTCAGCTTGGTTGCAAAACGAGAATTCGATCAGACGTCGCCGAAGCGTGGCGGCGTAACCCCTGAATTGATGCAAAGGGTGTTTACCATCGCCGCGCCCATTCTGGTGACGCCTGGGGATCAGGTTGCATGGCGGCGAGATCCGAAATCACATTTCCGTCACGTATCCATTTGCCATCGAAATACTCAAACGTTTGACCCAATTGGTCAACGCCTTTTCCATTGATAAACCAGGCCGATGATTTGCCAGGTTCAGGTAAAGACTGAGGTGGTGCATCGCTTCCGGTCAGTTTAGAGAGCACCGCGAAGCTTTCCGGAATTGATTCCAAGGAAGGCATGTCATCCCAATGAGGGTGTGAAACGATGAGCGTGTCATTGCTGACAAACGAAGTCGAGCAACCTTGGGTTCCAGATCTAGGCCAAAACGCGATAGCCGTCAGCCATGGTGGCTTACTGACCGCTGTCCAAGCGCCGCAGTTTTTACTGTGGCCAGTCTGCTTTGCCGCAACGTACGCAAACAATTTTCCGTCCGGAGAAATGCTACAAGCGTTTTCGTAGATACGCCCATGAAACCAAGCACCCTCGTGGATGATGTCATCGGCCGTGTCCCACAGCAGCAGCCGAACCCAATTGGAAGGGCCGCGTCGCAAGATGGCAGCTTTGGCGCAACCGCTGGCAAATTCGATATGAATTCGTGGCAACGTGTTCATGTTCTTGAGATTATATGGAAACTGGATCGTCCGCGATCGTCACTGTCGTTCATTTGTTTCAAATGATTGGCGTGCATCGTCCGTCGAAATGACAGAGAACTCGAAGCAATGGTTCACACAGCAATCCATCTCCAAATCTGGTCCGATTTTCAATCGCTTCGAACAGATTGCGGTTGCGATTGGCATTGCATTTCAATTGGTGCAAGAATAGTCCATCCACTCTACAACCCACGTTCACTCATTGGCCAAGCGAAGCACCACCATGTCAAAACAAAATTTCGATGATGAAAATGGAAATTCAAATTCGCAAAACCGACGTGAGTTTTTGAGCACAACGGCTGTGACCGCAATCGCGGCGTCAACATTAGCCGGAACTTCAGTCTCCACGTCGACACTGGGCACCGCCAATCTTACCTCGTTGTTGCCAGCCGCTGAAAATTTTGACTTTGTCCGACCCGATTCACTGTTCCACGGTCATCAATGGCAGACACTCAATCCTGGCTATTGGAAAGTCGAAAAAGGGGCGCTGCGACGGCGGCTAAAGAACTATGGCGATCGCGCACGCCGAACTGGCTTTCCGTTTCATGGAGTCAGTCATGGTTTTGACTACAAAACTCAATACGATCCATCACTGGCCAGCGGCATCATTTATCTTCCGCAATGGAAACTGACCGGCGCATTTACGATTAAAACGAAGTTCACTTATCGTGGTAATCGATCGACCGTTGCTGAAGGTGATGACGCAAGTTGGAATATGTACCAAGACGGTTACGGGTTGATGGGCGTCGCAATCGGTGCGAAATCTGTTTTTGAAAGCTACGGCAAAATCACTAACGCTTGGCAAATCGGCTGGACGGATGATGGCATGCTTCGCATGATCAAACCCGGCAACCGAAATCGTGGTGGAAGACAGTCGGGCAACAAAGCTGGTTTCGAACAACCCGGGAAGCAAGTGGAGGCCTTGAAACTGGAGGCCGGCGATACGTGCGATTTAACCGTATCCATCGCGCCCAAAGACAATTCAAACTCGATAGTAACTTCCACGATCAATGTTATTCGAGCTGGTGAATCATCAAGCAAATCGTTTTCGGTGACTCTCAGTCTTCCCAGCAAAGCCGTTGAAGGCTATGTGGGGATTGCCTCGCGAGGCCTGATCGATTTCGAAGTCAATTCGCTTGACGTTGTCCCAGAGAAAAACAAACCACTCAAAGTCGGGACAGCGGACTGCTTAGCTTGTTATCCACTCGGCGACACCCTCAAGGAAGTCGACGGCAAATGGGTCGTGCGTTTCGTCGGCATGTTTGCGTCCGACAGCAAAACCGTCGAGATTCGGGTCTCTGATTCGGAGACACCCGCTGGTGGTTGGCAAGCCGTGCCTGTTTGCGGATCCGCGAAAATCGTCAATAACGAGTGGCGGCGAAACACAGCGATCGTCGATGTGACATTGCCAATCAATCCGGCGGAAAAAACACTCTACTACACGATCTGGAAAGATGAAGTCGATGTAACGGCTGATGGAAGGGTCGGAACCGATGCTTGTGGGCCGGGCACAGGCTTGGTTGGTGAAGTTCCGGGCGGCGGAAACTATGTGGGGCGACTTCCCCAATTGGCGGCGCCTTACAAAATGTGCGGGCTCAGTTGCCACGCGATTACCCAAGGGCTTCAGCAGCGGAAAGGCTCAGCGAAAGGCGGTGAAGCGAAAGGCGACCAAGACAACGGTTGGGAAATGAAAGGCGGAAAAAACGATTGGCTGCTGCGTGATCAACCAACAGTCGAGGCTTACAAACATCTCGACGATTACAATTTCCAAATCATGGTTTGGGAAGACGATGTTTGGTACATGGAACTGGTCATGTACCCGCCCAGCACGGATGACGCTTACAAGATTGTCGCGCTCTCGATCTGCGGCCCAACATCCCGCTGGCAGATGATGCGGCATTGGAATGTGATCAACCCAGGCGACCACGACTACGGCATGGACGACGTGAAAGGGCCGGAACAAATCGCGATTCGGAAAATTGATGGATTGGGACAAGACGCATCCTACATGCGTCGCAACTTTCAGATCGTCCATCATCTAACGACCGGTGCCGAAGAAGTCGATCCACTTGAGAATCCGAAAAAATGGCGTGCTTGGAAAATGCCCAACCGAGACTTCACCTTGATCGTTCTTGATTCTCGACTTTGGCGGAGCAGCCAAGACGTTGATATGTGGGACGACGCGGGCTGGGACGCTTTCAAAAGTCTTTACGACCGTACCGATCCAACGCGCAGTTTGCTTGGCGAAGAGCAATTCGGCTGGCTGCAAGAATGGCTGTCGACCGACTCGTCACCCTTGATCAGTGTGACGGGTATCAGTGGCTTGCACACGATCTGGACGGGTGCCGGTGCTGGCAGTAAGACGCATCCGATGAAGTTCGATCAACGTGACCGGGTCGTGGCGGACTATGCGGGCTGGGTGAAGGCCGGTGCCGATCGTGTCCTCGAATTGTTCGGATCGCGCGACGGAATCGTCAGCGTGTACGGCGACGTGCACAACGGCTGCATCATGAAGAATGTTGAACAACGTTTGATCGAATGTAGCTTCGGTCCAATCGGACGATCCGGCGGTCGCGGCTGTATTCCGGGCTTTGGCCAGAAAATGAAAGACGTTGATGGGCGCGAACTGGAAATCAATTCGCTTTATCACAAGACGTATGCCAACTCGAAAATGGAAAACCATGGCAACAAAGATCCGTACTATTGGAACTTCCTCGAAATGGAGTTCGACCCATCGCAAACGGATGCGAAGATTGGCATGCGTTTGCGAAACTTGATCGATCCAGCCGATGCGTCTCCGCGTGGTGGCGAAGGCCTCGAGACGACAACTTCTCAAACTGGCCGCTTGCCAACCTGCCAATTGCCGGCGATTAAGACGCTGCCCAATGCCGATGTCTTTTTCACCCACACCAATGGTCATTCGATTCGCGGATCACGCAGCGATGCTGATGGAAATGTGAGCATACAAGGCTTGGTCGATGTGGAGCCAGGAACCAAGATCGTCGTCAACGCATTCGATGGCGAGAAATCTCATTCGCAAGTCGTCGTTACGACTTGACGGGTCGTGGGGTAGGCTTTGCACACCGATCGCCGTTCAGCACATCAACGCGTAATCTCAAAAACTTTTCAGCGACGTTTCAGATTACTGATACAATCGTGATCTCTGGCGACACCCACCCTTTGCAGTTTCCAACAGCGCGATGAGCGAAGAAGACCAACTTAGTGACTCAGCCTCTCGAGACGATCGAGAGACGGTTAGCTATTCACAAAACCTTGGGAAAAATTCCTTCGCGGGCGATCCGTCCAAACTGGAAGAGTCGTCTTCTGAACACGTCACCCACATTGGACGCTATCGAATTGTTCGGCAACTCGGTCGTGGCGGATTCGGAAATGTTTACCTTGCTGAAGACCCCAGCCTACACCGGCAGGTTGCCATCAAAGTACCTCGTTGGGATCGGCCACTGACGCCAGCCGGCAGTAAACGTTTCCTGCAAGAAGGAAAAATGCTGGCTCAAGCCAATCACCCGTCCATCGTTTCCGTCCATGATGTTGGATTGACCGACGACGAGATTCCATTTGTGGTTATGGAGTTCGTCGAAGGAAGCTCGCTCGCCGACGTGCTAGAGAACAATCGACTCACTCGTGATGAATCCTTCGAAGTCTTGCTCAAGATCGCTGCCGGTTTACAACAAGCTCACAAGAAAGGTCTGATTCACCGCGATTTCAAACCTGCCAATGCTATTCTCGGAGAAGACCAGAATATTCACTTAGTTGATTTTGGTCTCGCATTGCATGAAGAACTGGCTCCCGAAGACTGGGAATCGACTGCAATTGTCGGCACGCCGTCTTATATGGCTCCTGAACAAATACGTGGCGAGAACCATCTGATCGATGGGCAAACCGATATCTGGGCGTTTGGGGTCACCATGTATTTGATGCTCGTCAACACACTCCCATTTCGCGGCAGCAATGGCCGACGTGAACTGTCGCGGGCGATTTGCTACAAGAATCCTAAACCCCTTCGCCAACTCGACGAGACGATCCCCAAGCAGTTAGAACGAATCTGTTTGCGCTGTCTGCAAAAATTGATGGATGATCGCTACCAATCGATGGCCGATGTCATTGATGAGCTGGAAGCGTTCCAGCAAAGCCAAGAAAAACTGGAGTCCAGTCGGAAGCATGACATTTCCGAGTCGCCGTCGATGACCAGCCTACGGGCTCTTCCTAAAAATCAAAGCGATGGAGAAACAACTGCCACACCATCTGCCGGGCAGTCCAATTCAAAAGGAAGCGTGTCCGGACTTTCGAATTCTGGCACCGACCCAACCGGCCTTTCTCGCTCCGACTCAATTTCGTCCGGAGAATCTGCTCGTCCAGCTTTGGTGATGGTGCCAAAAGGACTTCGTTCATTCGACCAGAACGATCATGAATTTTTTCTGGAGCTGCTGCCGGGTCCTACCGATCGTCATGGTGTGCCGGAATCGCTTCGGTTTTGGCTGGCTCGATTGGATGTGGCAAACCAAGTCGATGACGTTCCGTTCGGGATCATTTACGGCCCATCGGGAAGCGGGAAAAGCTCCTTCATTCGTGCTGGACTGATCCCCAGCCTTTCCGATGGCGTGTTGCCAGTCTATATCGATTGCACAACGACAAATTTGCCCGAGCGCATTTCCCGACAGATCCAACGGGAGGTTCACCGGGTGCCTGCGAACCAGCCGCTTGCGAAAACGCTTCGTGAATTTCGAGTTGGAGGTTACTTACGTCAAGGCGACAAACTGCTGCTCGTGTTCGACCAATTCGAACAGTGGCTTAGCTCCTGCGACAACTTTGAAGAACACGAATTGACGCTGGCGTTACGGCAATGTGATTCTGACCGCATTCAAGCCTTGTTCCTGATCCGCGATGAATTTTGGCTGAGCGCTTCTCAGTTCATGCGATGCTTGGGCCAGCGAATCGAAGAGAAGAAAAACGCGATGTCGCTGCCGCTGTTTGACGAACGGCACGCCCGGCGAGTCCTCGAGGCAACCGGACGAGCTTATGGAGCTTTGCCAACCAGCCCCCAATCGTTGAGTAAACAACAGCGTCGATTTGTTAAAGAAGCCGTCTCGTCCTTGGCGACGCGCGGCAAAGTCATTTGTGTTCACTTGATGGTTTTTGCGGAGACAGTTAAGAACTCTGTTTGGGATTATTCGATCCTCAAATCAGCAGGCGGCATCGATGGAGTTGGCCGAGAATACATCACAGGAATTTTTGGCGATCCCGACACGCCCAACTACATCAAGAAGCACTCGGACGACGCTTGGAGAATTCTGAAACACCTTTTGCCAAACTCGACGTTGGAATTAAAAGGCGTTGCCAAACGCCGATCAGATTTAATCGCCGACGCGGAGCTTCAGCATAACGAACCCTGCTTCAAAGAGTTGATGGAGTTTCTCGAACATGATGCCAACTTGATTTCCAAAGTCGAAGATTCAAGGGCCGTTGAAACGGAGGACTCCCAAGGAAACTCTGGCAATCATGAAGACCGTGACGACCTGTACGGATTGACTCACGATTTTTTAGTCAAGCCGATCCAACACTGGGGGGAAGGGATTGAATCGAGCACTCGCAAAGGGCAAAGCGAAACCAGACTTGCGTTGCTGGGCGGCCAATGGCAATCATCAAACGATGCCAGGTTCTTGCCTTCGATCGTAGACTATGCAAAGTTCAAAACATTCGCTGGCGCTCAACACAAATCGAAGTATGCAGATTATTTGAAGGCTGCTACGAAAAAGGTCGCTGTGCTGGTCACGATTGCGGGTCTAATCTTTTGCACTCTGGGAGTTGGATACTGGCAATTTAATCAGTCGAGAAGAAAGAGCGAGCGTTTGCTACTGCTGAGCGATTACGTTTCCTGTGAAAGTCGAAATCTGGATCGGTACTGGCCCCGGCTGCGTCCACAGCTTTCCAAAGTTGCAGATGAACTCGTCGCCAAATCTACCGATTCGAATCCACGCGTACGCTTTCGAGCAAATTGTGCGTTGCTTGCCGCCGATCCCGAGGATCTTTCGATTCTCGATGCGATTGTGAGTGACATTTCGAAATTGACTGGGAACGAATGTCATACCTTGTGCGAAATTGTTGCGCCCAACAAGATGCAACTTAATTCAGAAATTGAAAAGCGAATTGAAACAGTCGACGATGTGATTACAAAATGCCGATTGGCAATCGTCTTAGCTCATTTGAGACACATCGAACCGTTGGCGAAGTTAATGGAAGCCGGCGCTGATCCGACTCCAAGAACCTATTCGATTTTGCAACTGCCTGACTGGCACGATCACCTTCCAGATTTAGTTAGCAGCGTTGCTGATATCCCGTCACATTCCACGGGTGATCTGCGCAGCGGGATTTGTTGTGGATTGGGCCTGATGGATGTTGACGCAGTCGAGCCAAAACAACGCTTGGCCACCGTTACATGGCTGAAAGAGCTTTACCAAAACGATCCGCATGGCGGAACACATTTTGCGGCTTGGTATGCGCTAGACAAATGGAATGTGGAGCATCCATCTGTTGACCACACAAAGATCAGAGGCTGCCAGTGGAAAATCGAAACGGTGAAAACCGAATCTGGCAAAGAGTTCGAAATCCCAATGGTCAGAATTCCGAGAGGTAGTTTTATTTATGGGGATGGAAGTGAAGGATACCCACCTCCGATGGTCGAATATCCTGCAGGCGAAAAAGCAACTGTTGGCCAAGATTTTTGGCTCGGTGTCTTCGAGATTGAACACGAACTATTCGATGAAGTTGCTAGAGAGTTGGCAAATGAAGATACCGAAATCGCCGCACTCCTTGAATCCAATGAGTACCAAGACTCATTCAAGTCGAATAAGAAAGGATATCCAGCAAACGCGGTTTCTTGGATCGACGCATCACGATTCGTGAATTGGGTCAACCGAGAAATGAACTCTGTGGAGGCCTACGCTGTCGAGGAACAGAAATTGGTTTCCCAAAACTCAAATGCCCGTATTCAGTTACCCTCGTACCAGCAGTTCGAATTGTCGCAACGCGCTGGTTCAAGAACCAGGTTCTTTTTTGGCGATGATCCTTCTCTTTTGCCATCATTGTGTGGCAACCTAGCAAGAAGCGAGCCGGGCCGAGGAGGAAGCTTTCCACCCAACGCGTTCGGCTGCTTTGATCTTTCTTCCAATGAGCGAGAATTTACTTCTGAACTAGTCGTCAACAATGTGATGGTTCTGACCAAGGGGGCCAATGTAGAAAATGGACAAGATTCTTTTGAATCGGCTGCTGCGAGTCCAATCCCTATTGAGGCACGCGGTTCATTCAAAGTGGCAATTCGACTGTGCGAACCGATCAAGTAAAAAGAGCAGGCCGAAGCCTGCTCTTTAGTCTAAAGATATCTAGAATTTACCAGCCACATCCGGATTGGCATGGCTGCACATTGTAGAAGATCGGTGCTGGGCCGACCGGGCTTGGCCCAATTGGCTCCGGACAGATCGCTTCTAGTTCGTACGTGCCGTTACAGTTAGCACCTCCCGAATAGACACAATGGCAACGCTTGGCGCATTGCCCCAAATTGTGGGAACACGAAGCATGGTTGGACACGCAATCTCGTAAACAAGCGTTGTAGTCTTCTTCGATGCCAATGGGGATCATTGGCAACTGTGCCGGATACAGACTTGTTCGATTCTGATAAATCGGCTGACCGCAACTTGGTTGCTGATACATTGGCCGCTGCATCATTGGCTGCTGATACACAGGCTGTTGGTACATCGGCTGCTGATAAACCGGTTGGGAATACTGCTGAGGTTGGGAATACTGCTGGTAGACCGGCTGCTGGTAGGATTGAAAAACAGGCGAGCTGTTACATTGAGAGCAAGCACTTGAGGTATTGCCGTTAAACATCATTTGGGCGGATGCGTCTGATAGATTTACTACCAGCGCGATCGCGGTCAAAAGTGTGAAGATCGAAATGCGTTTCAAAGTTGAGTCTCCAAAGGAAAATGAAAATTTCAAACGGCTGACATTGTTCTTGGATGCCTGGGTATCGTCAAATCGCTAAGATTCAAAATAGGAAGAACACCTAGGAAACTGGGCTTTTCATTCCCCACATCACCTCCCCTAGCTCGTGCCTGACGGCGTAGAATGCCACTTAGCCAATAATTTTGGGAATGCCCAACCGCCCCACTAACGTGATTTGAGTTGGAAATTTGCGGTTCACCAGCGATTGGGCAAACCGATTTTCGAATCAATTGATGAAAATTCGGATCAGTCCAAGACACCTTTTTCAGATCGCTCACGACCCACTAACGACCACTCAACCCAACAAATCCGATCGACTCAAGATGATTGACTACCACTTTGATGACGACGAAACTTCATTGGACGACGATGCTGAGCAGGCAACTGAGAGCGACGATTCCAGCGACAACCTTCTCGATGAAGACTCCGGTACCGAACTAAGTGAAGAAGCCGGCTACATATGCAACTCGTGTGGCGAAGAAATCATCGTGCCGCTTGATTATTCGGAAGGCCAACGTCAAGAGTATGTTGAAGACTGTCCGGTCTGCTGCAATCCCAACGTAATCTTTGTCGATTTCGACACTGAGGGCCAAGCCAATATTTGGAGCCGAGCCGAACAAGATCCGCGATGATTCTGACTTGAACAAACTGGCGATGCTGGAACTACCAAAGCCAAACTTTCACCGAACTATCCGCAAGAATCGAAAAACAGTTAGTCGTTGGATTCGTCTGATTTTCCCTGAAGCTCATCCAACATTGCTTTTTGTTTCGGCGTAAAAAAAGACTCCATTTCTGCTTGAGCGTCTTTGGTGATTGCTTCTACTTCCAGTTTGAATCTTTTACGCGCCGCAGCGATTTTTTCTTTGGCTTTCGTATCCACGTCACGTAAGCGAGTGGTCTGGTCTTCCGAAAACTCGAACTGATCAACGTGATTGTTTATGATTGCCTCAAACACACTCCCGCCCCACTGCCGCACGTTGCGCGAAAAAACTTTCGCTCGCAAGATCTTTGTCTGACGTGGACGAAGTATCTGATTGGTCAATTCTGATTCCAAGACCAACAACGTTTTGTTCAATCGAGGTATCGCCGCTGACTTTTCCGCAACGCGAAGTCGGTTAAATTCATCCATCACGGCCTTGTAACGTTTTGCAAACTCTTCCAATTTGACCTTTTGCTCATCTGCCAAATTCAGCTCAGTGGCTCTAAGAATTTCTCCGCTTCCAGCAATCGACAAAGTTGTGTTGAGAAGACTGAATCGACGCCCCTCAGCGCCCGACTGAGCTTGTACGGTCGCTATTTGACTGAAACCAACAATTGCAAAAGCGATGCATAAAAGAAACACTCTGGTCATGGAAATTATCCGAGAGAACAGGAAACTAGCTGATCGCGAAAACCGAATATGCTGCAAAATCAATCTAACGATTTCTCAATTCGGGTCAAGAAAAAACAACGCGGGATACTCGTTCCAAAAATTCGCTCAGGATAATGGCCGTCGCGCCCCAGACTTGGTGCTGATCGACTTGGTAATACGGAACCTCACGCATCGAACCGTTATCGATTTTGATTGGCCCGCTTGATAAAGCCTCTGGCGCGAGTAGGTGCGAAACAGATGCCTCGATAACTTGTTCAACTTCGGTTTCAGAAAGGGTAAAATTTGGTCGAACGCTCTTTGGCTGACGGTTCTTGAGCTGACCGGAGCTAGAGCCTTGGCCGTTGTACCAGCCGACAAAGGGTGCGACCGTAAAATCCGATGGCGGAATATAGACAGGATTCAACTGGCCTAACACTTCGATGTGGTTTGAACCGACGCCGATCTCTTCCATCGTTTCGCGAAGCGCCGTTTGTTCCAGTGTTTCGCCGGGATCTTGACGGCCCCCGGGAAGCGAAATCTGACCCGCGTGTTTGTTGAGATTCTGATGACGCTTGGTTAGGACGAGGTG
>CAZPTT010000143.1:0-4304 GCA_964589435.1 uncultured Pirellulaceae bacterium | reverse complement strand
AAATCTGACCCGCGTGTTTGTTGAGATTCTGATGACGCTTGGTTAGGACGAGGTGTAGCCCAGCAAGTGAATCTGATTCTGGTTCCGGTTCAGAACCAACACTTTCAACTCGTGCGCTTTCAACTCCTGCGCTTCGGCCGATGTAATACAGCAGCAACATAACCGCAGCCTGCCGCCCCTCGCCAGGCAATTCCGCAGGACGATGACGCGGTCGCTGAAGTTCTGGCACGTCGACATCAGGTTGCCAGTCTTCAAAACCCGGCAGCGACATGGACGCAGCGATAATTGTTTTTTGGTGATTGTTCAAATGTTGCAATCCTTTACATTTTCAAGCAACATCCAATTACCAGCCGCCGCTGGCTCCCGCACCGGAAGAACTGCCGCCACCGAATCCGCTTCCTCCGCCCGATCCGCCGCCGCCCATACTTCCACGACTCGAACTGCCGCCTGAACTGGATTGGGTTTTGACGCGGCGAGGTGTCCGGTAAGTATACGTCCGGTGGAAACTACAACTTTTACAATCCTCAGAAACACGAACGCTGCCGCCGTGGCTATAGGTGGCGGGAATCATCGTGTTCTCAATTTTGAAAACGGTAACGTACCAACAATCGGGGCATTTCGAATACCGAGTAAACAACCTGCCATAACGCAGCTTCAAAACTTCTTCGCATTTCAAGCAAGCCCACACATCGTAATCAACGCTGCCCAAGTTCTCTTCGACCATTTCCGGGTCGAGTAAAAATTGATCGTCTTGATCTTCCTCCAACAGAATCATCTCGTCGGAGCAAGTGATACACTTTCGCGGTCGGTAGCGCAGGTAATACCGACCACCAACAATTGCGATGACTCCCCCCACACCACCGATTCCCAGCATCCAAGGCCACCAAGCCCACATTCCTCGCCGTTTGTGCCGGCGAACTTTTGCGCGAACGCCTGGCGAGCCTGACACTGACGGAAGTAACACTGGCGAATCCAAATCGGCAACCGCAAACAATCGAGTCGCGATCGCTCTAGCGCCTTCGTACAATCCCGAGTTGGCGTCGCCATCACGAAAAAGTGGTACCACGACATCGTCGATAATCTGTTCCGCCGTGCGCTCTTTGCGTTGATCACCGATACCATTTCCAAGCACGATGGCAGCGCGACGATCTTCGATGGCGACGATCATCAGCACGCCATCTTCGCGGAACATTTTCCCGAAACCTTTTTTGCCAACGCCCCAATGGTTAAACAAATCGGTTCCAAACTTCTGAACGTCTTGTCCGCCGGTGGTTGGAATCACGACAACGCAAAGTTCTTTGTTGATCTTTTGATGGACTTCTTCGCAGACCTGTGTGACGTAGGTCAGCGCCTCTTTGGAGACTGTCTCGGTGGTATCAACGCACCAGGTCTGCGCTCCGTCGGCGCGCGGTGAGGGGATCTGATGAATGTTTTGAGCGGGCAAGTTCGGGGCGAGCGCTATCGCCAACAGCAGAGCCCACATAGAAGTCGCCAACCAGAATTTAATGTGAGGGGGAAAAAGAGGTTGGGGTCGGCGGTGTTTCATGCGTTCAGACAGATGAGAATCGTAATCGGTTTCAAAATGGTCAACGACAGCTCCACAAAAGCCTATTCTACCGGTTTCCAAAACTTTTTCATCCTTACAAACGATTGACTCGATCGGCTGGGAAAAAGCAATCAAAGATCCAACACGACAGTTTGCTTAATTGGCGTCAACTATCCCAGAATGTTGTTTTTCCTTTCTTCAAAAGGAACTACTTCCAAAAATTCAGAATCCTATAAAATGGTGGGCATCATCTTTGAATTTCGCCAGCGACAATTTGGCGAGCAACTCTAGTCTGAGAGGAAGCAACATGAGTTTTTGCAAGTTTTGTTTTAGCAAGTTTTCATTGGCAGCAGCGTTGGTTGTTGTCGCCGCATTCACGTTTTGCCAATCGGCCAACGCGCAGTCGCAACCAAGACTGTCCAATTCAGCTGAGCCTAATTGGTATCCGTACGTCATCGCCCGTGGAGCCGATCGAGCAAAGATTCAAAACACACCGATGGAACTACGGCCGTATCGTCCGATGCACTTTTACGGCAACACCGTCCGGCGAACTTACTACCGTGGTACTCCGGCCCCTGCCCCGATTGATTTATTTCGCGGATCAGCAGCGATCATTCGGCGACGGTAGCGGGCTGCCAAACTCAGATGAATTAGTCAACTCAAAATTGACGATAAACTTACCGAGGCTACAGAAGCGAGATCGTTTCTGTGGCCTTTTTTCGTTCATAGCTTGCCATCACCTGACATTGAGAATCGCAGCTGAATTCTTGGTATCCGAAACGAACCTCGCAACGTAGAATGTGATCTTCCCAAGACAATTGCAATTTGCCGCATCGAACGATCTGGCGCGGCCTGCTCGCAAGCTTCATCGTGACTGTTGCAAAGTTTGTGTATTGTTCGGCGTTCCTTTCAACTGAATCACTTCATGACACCTATTATCTATCATTACGACATTCTTGTTGTCGGTGCCGGTCATGCAGGCACTGAAGCCGCCGCCGCTGCCGCTCGGCTGGGTGCCAAGACCGCTTTGATCACAACGAACCTCGACACCGTTGGCCAAATGAGTTGTAACCCGGCTATCGGTGGAGTGGCCAAAGGACACCTCGTCCGAGAGATCGATGCGCTCGGCGGACTGATGGGACAAGCCATCGACGCAACCGGAATTCAGTTCCGCATGCTGAACATGCGGAAAGGACCAGCCATGCACAGCCCGCGGTCTCAGGCGGATAAAAAGGGCTACCAGAACTGGATCAAAGCGACCGTCGAACACCAAGAAAATCTCGAGCTTCGGCAAGAAGTCGTCGAAGATCTGCTGACCGAAGAAGTCGACGGCAAACAAAAAATCATTGGTGTGCGAGTTCGCGGCGATGTTGAATACCATGCCAACGCTGTGATTCTGACAACCGGAACTTTTCTTTCGGCGCTGATGCATACGGGAGAAGCCAAAACAGCGGGCGGGCGAGCAGGCGAAGGAACCACCACCGGAATTAGCGCGGCCCTGAACCGGCTGCAGTTTCAATTGGCTCGATTCAAGACTGGCACACCACCACGATTGAACGGTCGCACGATCGACTATTCGAAAACCGAAATCCAACCCGGCGATGACGACCCGAAACCGTTTTCGTTTTTGACCGATAACTTTGTCGTTGACCAGATCCCCTGTTGGATCACGTTTACCAACCCGGACGTCCATCAACTGATCACCGACAACTTGCATCGCGCACCGATGTACAGCGGTCAAATCCAAGGCAGCGGGCCACGCTACTGCCCATCAATCGAAGATAAGATTGTTAAGTTCGCTGACAAGGATCGGCACCAACTGTTCCTCGAACCCGAAGGCCGCGACACGCTTGAAGTTTACGTCAACGGAGTTTCAACCAGCCTGCCCCGCGACGTTCAAGATCAAATGTTCAAACTGATTCCCGGCTTGGAAAACGCGCAAATCATGCGTTACGGTTACGCGGTGGAATACGATTTCTGTCCACCGGATCAGCTCCGCCCAACGCTCGAAACCAAAAGCATCGACGGCTTGTACTTCGCCGGTCAAATCAATGGCACGACGGGCTACGAAGAAGCCGGCGCACAAGGATTGATCGCCGGTGCCAATGCAGCGTTAAAACTGCGCGATGGATCTGAACTGATTCTCGATCGCGACAAAGCTTACATCGGCGTGTTGATCGACGATCTGGTGACTTGCAGTGTCGACGAACCGTATCGGATGTTTACTAGCCGAGCCGAGTACCGCCTGCTGTTGCGACAGGACAATGCCGATCGCCGTTTAACCGCGCCTGCGCATGCGGTTGGGCTGGTCAATGATGAGCGTCTGAAACGACTGGAAACGAAAGAAGCCGAAATCGCTCGCATCAAAAAATTGCTCAACGAAAATCGAGACGGCCAACATAGCTTGCACGATTTGCTAAAACGAACGGAAAACGATTGGTCGCACGTTACCAGCCGGTTACCTGAATTGGATTCTGTTTCAGAAGAAGTCCGCCAGCAGGTTATCTACGATGTCAAGTATTCCGGTTATGTCACTCGTCAGCAGGCGACGGTTGAAAAGCACAAGCGATTGGCGACGAAAAAGATTCCAGATCACTTCGATTACGAAGCGCTCAACCATCTTCGCAAAGAGGCCAAAGAGAAACTGACTCGCTTCCGCCCGACCAGCCTGGATCAGGCTCAGCGAATCAGTGGCATCACGCCCGCCGACATCGCGTTGGTGATGCTGCATCTCGAAGGCAAAGGCGATCGAAGCCAA
>CAZPTT010000142.1:0-16878 GCA_964589435.1 uncultured Pirellulaceae bacterium | reverse complement strand
TTTGAGTTCGGCGTTGATCGGTTTCACAGCCACGACTTGGCATCGCTACAAAACAGAAGCTGCTGTCGTGACACGCCTCATCAACCTTGGTGCCGACGTCCACTATGACTACGAATACGTCAATGATGAGTTCACAGAAAACTCGATGCCACCAGGACCAGCCTGGTTACGACGGAGACTCGGTCAGAATTTCTTCGCCAGAGCTACTCTCGTATGCATAACTGGCAACCAAGAGCTTACCGACGTCGAATTCATTTTGCCGCTTCGCAAACTTGAGAGTGTCACGCTCTACAATTGCGACTCGATCAAGAATGTTGATTGCTTGGGCAAACTTTATCAGCTGCGTCATCTTGATTTGAATTCTTGTGACGGCATCGTCAGTCTTGACGCGTTGAAAGAATCCAAAACGCTGCAGCAAATTTCACTGCACCATTGTCGATCTTTGGAAAGCATTGATTTTTTGGGCGATCTCCCCAAACTGAATGACCTTAATATTTCGCGGTGCGATGCGATTCAAGACTATCAGGTACTCACGCGGCTGGATTTGCAAAAGTTGGAACTGATGAATTCGCCTCTAACCAATGCTGAAAAACTGGCCATGCTTGATGAGCTGGAAGAGTTGTATCTGGATGGCTCTAAGTCGTTGGTTTGCCTAGATGGTTTGAAAGGCTTGAAGGCGTTACAAAAACTGGATTTGCGAAACTGTGATCAGCTAACAAAACTTCAGATCGACACGCTCAAAGACCAGTTGCCCTACACCAACATTGTTTCCAAGTATTGAAATGGGAACAAGCTCCTTGGCCGGTCAGCCTGCCGCAAGATTTGATTTGGCCGACATTGAAGGTCAACGGCATCGTTTGTCCGACAGCGCGGGGCACTGGCTGATTCTGCTGTTTCATCGCCATCTCGGCTGACCTCCTTGCCGCGAGCATCTGGCGCAGTTGCGTCAGCGGGAAAAGGAGCTTGAATCTCTCTCAGTCCATGTCAAAGTCGTCACGTTTGACGGCGAGATAATGGCTCGATCGTATGTTCAAGACACGAATTTGAATTGGCCGTTATTGCTCGACACCAATCGAGAACTTTACCGAGCGTATCAAATGGAGCGAGGCAGTTGGTGGTCCATTTCAAACCCGCTGGCAATCTTTCGGTATGTCACCCTGATTCTTCGTGGATGGTTTCCGGGCCAACCGGGCCGCGACCTTCGTCAAATGGGAGGTGATGTCGTTGTCGATCCGGCGGGAATCATACGCCTGCATCATGTCAGTTGTCAGCCACACGATCGTCCGAGTATCGAAACGTTACTAACATTGGTTTCCCGTTCGAGAGAACACGCAGACTAAATAAATCAAACAATTAATCCCAACGAATTGATCTGAACAAAGCAACACCATTTGAAAGGATGCGATGACCTCGGAACCGAATTGGAGTTTTGAAGCACTTTGGGAACACGTGGCGGCGCAAGCGCACGGAGGAAAAAACGGACTTCACGGGCCCAAACATTGGCAACGCGTCCTCAATTTTGGACTGAGGATCGCCGCCCAAAGCGGCGCCGATCCAACGGTGGTCAAACTGTTCGCCTTGTTTCACGACAGTCGCCGAGAGAACGATGGACATGACCCGGAGCATGGAGCCCGCGGCGCCGAATACGCAAAGGAACTTCGCGGCAAGTGGTTTGATTTAAGCGACGAGGCATTCGAAAAACTTCACTATGCCTGCACTTGGCACACCGACCAACAACATCATCCCGATGTAACAATTGGGGCGTGTTGGGATTCCGATCGACTCGATCTGGGCCGCGTCAACATTCGACCCGAACCAAAGTACCTCAATACCGAAGTTGCTAAGCAGGCCGCTGTTAAGGGCGTCGAGAAGTTCCTAAAGACAGGTTTCGATGACGGACTGATGGGATAGGAAGTAACATTCAACCTGAATGAGAAAAAGCGAAGCTACTGTGGCAGAATCGCTTTAAGTAACTTAGTTTGAATTGCATTGCTTTATTCAAAACAACTAGAACTCGGTCAAGATAGATTTAGCCACGCATGAATGAAAAAAAGACCGTCGAAAACATCGAAGAACTTGATTTCTCGAAGTACCGGACAACGAAACTTGCCGACCTGTTAATTAATCTTCTTAGCCTACCAAGGTCATTGCTAAAACTGGTGGGTATTGTTTTTGTTTGCGTCTTGATCGCGATTTCGGTGATTTATTTGTCATTGAAAATCGACAACCAAAGTGGGCTCCCACTTTTGCTGACTGAGGCTTATGGAATTCCCGCAAGTATCGTCTTCGGCGTCTCTCTTTGGGTCGTGTTATTCATCAAACGCAGCTTTTCTAGCTTGACGCAAATTGTCGACCTACTCCTTGCGACGACGGTTAAGGTGGTCGAAGACTATCAGCAGTTGAACGAGGGTGCTGCCAAATTACCTCCGATGGAAAAGCTAGTTGGTGCCGTGTACGCTCATGTCTTCATGCCGGTATTCAGGCGGGTCTTCTAGGAAACACTGGGATTTTTTGGGCAGCCGATATTTTGGATCTACAGCCTAACGGTCGATCGAATGTTAAAAACTGTCGCCCGCTTCGTTGCAACCAAGATGGCAAGCGAAGAATCCAAAGGATCGATGGAATTGTTCGTCGTAAAAGAAATGTCACACACGTCTGCCAATCACAATTCGATTGTTCAAGCGTTGGAATGGGCACGCGTAACAATCAAAGGCTCAGGCAATTGGCTGGAAAAACGGGTGCTTTGGCCATGCTATTTCGCACTTGGGTTGTTATTCCTGCTACTTGTAATACCGATTGTGGGTGTGTTAGTTTTCAATTGATATTGGCTCTCAAAACGAGGAAACGCCAAGCTTTTAAGTCTTAAGTACAAAACGATATCACCTAAAAAAGATGCCTCGCTCATTGCGAGGCATCTATTCAATCCAACTGACATTTCTCTCAGCTTGTAGAATTACTGACCAAGTAGCTGGACTCTCCACCTCCCGTTTTTAGACACTGACACCAAGTCATCCCGTCCGTCTTTGTTGTAGTCGCACACGACCGGCCGCTCCAAAGGAAGTCCGAACATCTCAAACTGTTCACGGGCTCCCTGCCAACCTCTTTCCGGATCATCAAGCACCCAGAACGCAGACCCTGTCGCGCGGTTCCCAGTCCGATAGATACCAGAGTCATCTATTCCGTCGCCATTCCAGTCTCCGATGATTGGCAAGTCGCCTGCAAATCCGCCAAACTGAACCCCCGGAAACTCAAGTCGATTCGGAGTCGCAGGTGCTGCGGGAAAACCGTCTCCGTCGACATCTACGTGATACTGACCATGCCGATACACACCAACACGGTCTCTGCCTTTTCTGTCGAAATCGCCAACGACTGGAAAGTCGCCTGGTAGCCCGAAAGGAATCCCAAGCTCTTTAGGATCAATGCCTTGCCAACCGGGAAGACCAACATCTAGGTAAAACACTCCACCTCGAAATACACCGGGCGTGTCGTAACCATCTCCATCCCAATCCCCGGCGATTGCCCAATCACCAGTCAATCCAAAATCAACGAACGCTCCCATTGGTGCGTTGGGAATAAAGAACAAGTGGAGTTCTTGTAGAAAGTAGCCACGGTCAACGACATCGTTGCCATCCCAGTCACCATAGATCTCGTTGACATGAGCGATCGACGCAAAGCAATCGGTTCGACCATCACCAATAAATTGTTCGACCGCATCTGGCACGTCTGTGTCCGCAAAATCTCTGCAAGTGATGTCGTAGCCTGCACCACCATGGATATCATCACGATTGATTCCACCAAAGATCAAATCACTTCCATAGCCACCGAAAAGCGTATCGTTCCCATCGCCGCCGACAACAATGTCGTCGTAGCTACTTCCAACCAGGTAGTCGCTTCCTTTGTCTCCATACAACTCACAGGGCGGAAATTCGGAGTGAAAGAAAAACTTGGTATCGATCTGAAGATCGATGCGACTGCCGTCGGGAGTAGGTCGAAAAGAGTCGTTTCCAATCCCACCAAAGAACCTGATTTTCATGATACCACCGTCAGCAACACTGCCTTCAATTGGAAACTCCAACCGCTCCACCCAGCGAGCGTAGTCCCGTGGATTGGCTCCTTGTGAAACTTGATAGGAAATCTGAATCCGATTCCTGTCGTAACTGAGCCCGTAGTAGACGGTGTCGTCATAGTCGGTGCCGGTAATGATCAACTCATTGCCAATTCGACGCACGGAAACCGTTTGGTCGAACGTCGTCTCCCCTGCAGGTGCTGTCGTTGTAAGTGCGCAAACCATCGCGAACCCCATCGCGATTTTCACTGTCATGTCTTTGAATTTCATAGCTTTCTCCTGATCATTTTCCGTCGACGTGTTGTTGCCATGCGACAACCACAAACCCACGTCGTTATGGGTTGAAACGGGAGTCTGTTACGCGACAGCTCTAAATTTTCAAAAAAGCTACGAAGCTGGCTATGCTTTCTTTAGTTTGTAATGCAAGCCATGGATTTATCTTGATTTTTTAATGGCCACTTCCAAGCGAAATTCGTTGTTTACATGGACAAATTGACGAGTCCCAGTTGGCAAACTAGATTGAACGAATTACTGAGAATTCTCCTCAAGATGCCTTCAGTCCCCTCCTACACACCCAATTTGATGACAGATTCGCTCGATCCGAATAAGACTTTTAGCCAACTGTCCGCTGAGCGGTCTGAGCAACCCGAAGACCGGGATGGGCTTTTTCCGAAAGTACCGACTTCAATAAGCATGCTGGACGGTTTGCGAGCAGGAGATCCGGCCGCTTGGGAGAGATTCGTACGAATTTTCGGGCCGATGATTTATCGAATTCTTCGAAAAGATTTGAACGAAGAGGACGCTCGAGATGTTGGGCAAGATGTGTTGCTCAAAGTTGACGATCAGCTAAAAAATTTCGTCCGAGACGGGAAGAAGCTGAAACTCCGTTACTGGTTGCCTTCAGTGATTCGCTCTGTCTTCATTGACTTTGTACGTAAGAAGAACAAACAAATTGACCCGGTAGGTGGATCCGTGTTTCACGCGCTGATTGAACGCGCCCCAGAAAATTGGGATCAACAGATCGGAATCGATCATTTCGAATTGACTGACGACGACGACTCAATCGCGATCCAAGCCGCTTTGCAGGAACTACAACCTACCTTTCAACCGAAAAACTGGCGTGCTTTTTATGCGATAACGATTCAACAACGACCGTCCAAAGACGTTGCGGCTGAGCTTGAAATGACCGATGGAGCGGTTCGCCAAGCCGCAAATCGGATTAAAAACCGTTTGAAAGTAGTACTGCAAGAATTTGTCGACATTGATTCCTGATTGGATGCAAACTTGACGAGAAATCCTTAGTTTTTCAGCAAACTTCAATTGTTTACCGTTCGCGTAACAAGGCTTCGTTTCATTACCAGAAGCCTCCACAGTCCTTCAGCAATCCTTGAACGTTGAACAAACCATGAGACTTGAAGATCATCTACGTCGCTTTTCGCAATTTGAATCTGAAAGGGAAACTCTTTTGGAGCAAGGTTGCACGGAATTAATTCGGCGAGGGATCAGCCGAATTGGAACCAACTCGTCCTCGTCGATTGGCAACTACGAACTGCTGGAACAAATTGGGCGCGGCGGCATGGGCGAAGTTTGGCTCGCCAGGCATACAAAATTAGATCGCATCGTTGCCTTGAAGCGACTTCACCCCTCGATTCTTCACCGCCAAGAATTGAAAGTTCGGTTTAGCCGTGAGATGAAAATCGCAGGTAAACTCAAGCATCCCAATATCGCAAGCATCTCTGATGCTGGTGAAGTTGGAGGCGTCGCTTTTCTGATCATGGAACATATCGACGGCCTGTCTCTTGACGCCTGGTTGATCGAGCAAGACAAACCGACGGACACAAAACTTGTAGTGTCGATGATGATTGATGTTGGAAAAGGACTTGTCGAAGCCCATCAGCAAGGGATCATTCATCGAGATTTGAAACCATCCAACTTGATGCTGGATAAGGAAGGATGCGTCAAGATTCTTGACTTCGGATTGGCACGATTAATCACGCCTGAAAAAGGCACATTGAAAACCGAGCTATCGCTGACTGAAACGGGTCGAGCGATGGGAACGCTTGACTACATGGCTCCAGAACAAGTCCGAGACAGCCATTCTGCCAATGAACAGTCGGACATTTATAGTTGGGGAGCGACGATCTACAAGTTGCTTTGTGGGACAACCGCGTGCATGGAAGGAGTCGACTTAACACCTCAAGCTCGAATCTTCGCCATTGCATCCCAAACTCCGAAGCCAATTCGGCACGTACGACCAGACATCCCACCAGAACTAGATGAGCTGGTTGCAACAATGCTGCGCAAAGACGGTTCGAAACGACCGCAAGCCGCCCAAGAGGTCGTTCGGCGCCTTCGGGAAATACAATCCAACCACTTCCCAAACACATCGACGGAGATCACGCAACGAGCCCTCGCTAGTCGCGCCGAACCCAAAGACTCTTTTACTCCCCCCGGTAGGATCAGCAAATGGTGGCTTGCACTCGCCCCAATCCTACTTGTGATATTCAGTATCGTTATTCTCTTGAACAACCGAGATGGCACATCGATTCGTATTGAATGTGCCGACGATATTCCGATTGAAATCGAACGCATTGTTGACGGGCAATCCACCGAACCAATCGCGGTTGAAGTCAATCAGAACACAAAGGTTCGCATCGGCATGTGGCAAATCAAATTGCCACAGCCAATGGAGGAAAAGTACACAGTTTCAGAAAACAAGTTCGAAGTTTTCAAAGGTCTCGAAAAAGTTATCACGATTGAAAGGCTCTCAAAGAACTCTGGTTTGGAAAAACAGGTTGCCAAATCAGACGCTCCCGCCAATTCTGAAATCAAAGTTGCCGCGGCGAATTCTAATCCTTCGCTGACATCAGACTCGGAATTCGCAGGTCTCGTGCCGCCGGTCATCAATATGACCAACTACTCTCCGCCCAGCGAATCTCAACGGGCAGCCTACTCCAATGTCTTGAAACAGACTGGCTTGATTCCTCGTGAGATCATTCGGCCCGGTTTGCCGCTGGAAGGGATTCAGTTGGCTGCTAATGGAAACACACCATCACCAGGGCAAACAGGATTGATCCCGCCTCCAACGATTAGTCCATCAGGACGGTTTTTTTCATGGTTGACTTTCAGAAACGGCGCTAAAGTAAAAAACTTGCATACCAATAAATTTGTTCAGTATACGCCAGGAGATTTCCGTTCGGCTCGCTGGTCATTGCTATCGAGCGACGGCAGCAGCGAAGAAAACACACGCAACGAACACTTAATACTAACGCCTATTGACCTGAACCTGCCAATTGAAATTCGACTACCAAACGGTCAACTCATCCGGCAAATTAAAGTAACAGGAGAACGGCTCGAAGCCGCATCCTATTTCGGTAGTGCTGACGTATATCCTGTGCCAAACTCTGACCACTTGTTCATGTGGTCGCAAACAGGCGCGGTAGTATTTGACTTAAATGGAAAAATACATGCGTCGATTGAATCAGAATTATTTTCCAAGATGTTTCAAAGCGACCCCAGACGCTGTGGCGACGTTTGCATTTTGGAAACTGAGGATGAAACCAAACCATGGGCGTTCTTTTTCACCTCTTCGGACGAAGTCGTACGGAGATGGCAACCAAAACTCCAATTCGATCAAGAAGAATTCAGCACTAGTAAACTCGCATCGCTGGTCGAACTCGATCTTGATAAAGCCGTAAGTGACGGTGAAATCGAAGACTGGTTCATTTGGCAGGAAGAAGAAACATCAGTCATACCGGGGTTCATCACGGCTTCACCGGACAGCAGTAAAATCCTGTTGAGCTCTGGTTGGGGTCAAAAATCTTGCACAATCATTCTCGGACAAAACAAAGAGAGGCTTGCAAAAGCTGAGGTAAGTGGGCGTTTTGCTTTCAATCCTTCCGGCTTTCTGTTGGTTGACGACAAGGGTCAAATCTACAACGAACATCTTCAGACTCAGAATGCCAATCCGACCTTCAATTCCACAGACACAGAGCCCTTTCCTGATATTGGCAATTATCCAAAGCAGCCTATTTGGGTCACCGAATCGAAAGTTCACCTCGCAACTTTGGCTCATGAAGACGGTGTATTCCTATTTGAGGGTGCTCCGGCCAAAGAACTCGCGCTAGTATCCAGTGCCCCATCCGCTGCGAATCCAAAATTCGAAACTAGCAACGAGGGAGAGATTGGTGTCAGCCTGCTCTTCGTCCCGTCTTCAGGCGGTGGCGGCTGGCGCAACCGGTCTTATTACGCAACTTTTGATTCGTTCGGAACGCCCAAAGAGATAACACAGTTCGATCGAATCGGAGCCCATCAATTTGTTTTTCGAAGCAGGTCAACCAAGAACTGGCTCTTCTATGGTACACCTTCGTATGTCGAACTGATGCCAGATAATGGCAGTCAGCCAATTGCCACTTTCAAAGATGAATCTCGTGGCCTGTGGTCAACATCAGGCAAGCAGTTACTGATTGGTACGGCCAAACATTTGACGATTTACGATTCAAACGGAACTGAGCAACAAAAGGTTACTCGCCCTCCCAATGCCGTTATCAACATGAATTTTGAGCAGGATCGCTGGAGTAGCGATGGTCGATTCCTGGTAGATTGCGCCGAAGTTCCTACGAAGCAATTCACCGTCATTCCTGTAATTTTCGATTTAGAAACCGGCCGACAATTTAAACTTAAATCGCATAGCTACTTTGATCCAATCAGGTTTAGCCCAGACTCAAAATGGTTGTGTATTTGGCGGAAACATTCAAAATCACCCAACATTACGATTCTCAATCTAGAAACGGGTGAACGCACCGAATCAACCATCAACGCCAGGACTTACCACTTGGCATTGCCTCCGTTTGTATTCAGCCCCAACCCTAATGAGGCGGTGACTTTGGATGGCTTGTTCAAAATTCAACCCAATGGATCGCTAAAAAAACAGGCTTCTATCGACTTACCCGAAAACACTCGTTGGGATATCCAAGCTTTCGTGAATTCTAACCAAAGACTTGGCTCTGAAGAAAATCAAAGCACAATGAAAATGCTACTGCTCGAGAGCAACCGTGAAGACAGAAAATCTTACGCGTGGACAACTCCAGGAGAGGTTCCAGATCGGCGACCACTGCTCAGTCAGCATGAAGGTCGGCCTCAGTCAATTTTCACCTCTGAATCGGGAGCTTTTGCGAGCGCGGAAAACTGCCTATCGTTTTTGCCAATGGCTGCTGAACAGCCGACTCGATTCGCCCGAATATATCCGAACCAAAGCATCCTTTCGTCGGATGAGTTTGGAAACATCGAAACTCGTCATCTTAAATCTGACATCAATGACTATATCCTGCGAACATTCAGCTATTCAGGCGGACGAACCGTTGCGGTGAGTGAAAGCGACTACCGCGCCAGGGTGAGTGCTTCACCAAGAAAGAAACTTGAGTTCTGGTTAACCGATCTTGGCATTGAGTACAAAACTGTAAGCGGCGATGTCGTTGAGTTATTCGCTCGCAATTTGGCCGAATTATCTGGAACCGATCTAGGCGTTGTCTCTCAACTCAAGAATCTCAATTCACTTGCAATTACGGATTGTCCAAATGTCGATTTTTTGCCAACGCCGAGAAACGGATACAATTCGCTGACCACACTCACCGTCAAAAATATGAACTTGCCGAATTCACTTCCAGAATTCTTGACGAGCTGCCCCAATCTGAAATTCCTTGATATCAGCGGGTCAAGTTATCCCCAACTGTTCATTTCCAACATACTTGCCTGTAAAAATCTGAAAACGCTTCGAGCTTCAAAATCTTTTCTATCCGAAAGTATCGCGAAAGCAATTGCGACTTCCCTTCCCGACTGCAAAGTAGAAATCGTGGACGAAGGATTCTGACCAACCGAATCGCTATTGTTTACGCCATTCTCAAGTTTCCCATTCCTTCAGCCTACCGGCGATCGCGTTCATTTCCTTTTTTTTCTTTTCGAACAGCCCAAACATCACCAAGATTCCAATTCCCAACGTGATTCCAAACGCCCACCAAGGCCAAACGTGGTCAAACCTTTGATGAGCATGAGCCACCATGGTAATCATCGCCATCAGCAGAAACAGGCTGCCCAAATACAGGTACGAGCGAATCTGCAAAAAGATTCCGGACATGATCCCGACCACGGACAAAAATGCCAGAACCATTGGCGGCAGCAGGCTGTCACCTAAACCATGAATGAAAATCTCGCTGGTCGAACTGACATAGATAACCGCCACGCAAATGTAACGCACCAAAGCCAACTGGGAGGCTGAAATGGACTTGCGATAGAGCTGACTGGCAATCAAAACGGAAACCGCTGGTGGGATCAACCAAAGTTGTGGATGACTAAAGAACGAAATATTGACGTAGTCCGCCTCATAGAAAATCCATAACGCCAGATTGCCAAATACGACCGCAGCAAACCCGCTCCACATGCTCTTTCGAATGTAGCTGATCAGCAAATAGGCCAATCCCACTGAAAGCATCACCAATGCGGCATCGGCTTTGGAATCAATGGCCAACACTCCCGCTGCGGTCACCGCCGGTAGAATCGAAGCCGTCGTGAAGAGCGGCTGACCAAGCACAGGCAGCTCACGTTTTTGCAACACATGTGCCAACCCAACACCGCCGAAGCAAATCGCCATCATGATGTAAGGCCAATATTCCTTGACACCATATTGAAACATCCACGGCATCGTCAAATAGACGTGCAGAACCAATCCGGCACAGACAATCTGAGCGACGTAAATGTAAGATTGGCGGCCCAACAAAGAGAGCGAAAAAGGATCGTGTTTCGGCACCACGGCAATCGTCACCAATCCAACAATCATTCCCACAATCACGACGGCGACCGAAGCCGACTCTGCCACTGACAGTCCGCATCCGTTGACGGAGTCGAACGTTGAAATCTCTGCCATGAGAACGAAACACAAACAGAGGATCGCTAGACCGCAAGTAAATGCGGCCATCTGGCGAAGCGATTGCAACCAACTATCCCCTTCCCTGACCCATCGCGTCACAAAGTTCCCGTAGACAAACATCAATCCTGCCAACACGAGCAAACTTCGAATCAAGATCGGTAACACCGATGGCTTCACCATTTCAAATGGATACATATCGGCCCACGCCACCAGAATGCAACCAATCGTAATGAGTCCAAGGGAGATCAACTGATACACCCGGCGGCTACCCTGATTTGCAAAACAACCGATCCCAATCGCCAACACAAATGGCAAACTTGCCATCACGTATCGAATTGGTCGGGCTTCTGAATTGAAGATGGCAAGCAACGCGAACAAGACAATGAAGCCAGCAAAAATCAGGCTGTAGATCGGAAGCTGAACACTTAATGAGCGTTCGAGGTTCGCCAATTTTGGCACACTCATTCGCCTCGCTTGCCTGAATAGTCTTTCTCGCTGAGCCCAAACAATCCCCCACAGCATCACCATCAAGGCAACCCCAGAGCTAATTGTGACCGCCATCGGCTCTTCGTCGATTCTCAACACCGAAGTGAGGACTGACAACCCAGCGATCACACAGCCGATCGAAACCAAACATATACCGAGCGTCCAGAAACGCCGGCGGTTGTTCCAAATCGACAGCACTAACAATGCCAACATCACCACGACCACGCTCACTCCCGGCCAATTCGCAATCGTGCTTCCGCCCCAGCCCGCATCACAAATGAACTGGCCGATGGAAGCCACAAACACCCAAATCGCTCCCAACAGGATCATCAGGTTGGGCAGGCTTACGAACCAACGATCAAAAGACTTTGGTCGATGCCTTTTTCGCGCCAGATAAAAACCAAGCGTTGCCAAAGCCAGCGTGATCACGGTCAGAAACGAAACGTTGATCCAAACCGGCTGATTCGCCGCAAACGTAATGCCCGACTGATTGATCAACAACGTGGTCGCGATCAATGCTAGTCCCGCCGCCAAGAAATTCAGTGCAACGCGACGGTGCAACAGACTGCTTACAAACACGATCCCTACTGTTGCCACCACCAAACCAAAGTAGAACCAGAAGCTTGTCGGTGTAGTGCCGGAAAGCGAACCACGTATTGCGAACGCGAAACCAATTCCTAGCGTCACTACGACTGACCAAAGTGCTTTCCAAGACACTTGCGTCGCGAGTCCACTTTCATTGTGCGGGCCCGTTTGCAAACTTGGCCTTGATGTAGCCGCCGCCGACCGATTTGTTCGTGCAACCCAAGTCAACCAAGCCACTTGAATGGCCGCCAATAGAATCGTCCCGCCACCAAGGATGTTGAACGCGTTCCACGAATCGGTATTGCTTTCTCCAACAAAAAAGTAACCAACGAAAGCCGCCAACATGGCCACGACAACCATCCCGCCCGTCCCGCCCAGCCATGACCAACGAGTCACCGAACCGTGCTGGGCCAAACTCGATCTCCAAACAACAAAAGCAAACACGGAGTACACAACTGCCGCCACGATTCCCAGTGGCGATCCAATCGAATTGATCCAACCGCCTGGTTCGTTTGGCGAAACGTAGAACCGAACATAGACGACCACGGCCAAACTAAAAACCAATAAACCATTGACAAGTGTGTGAAAATCAATCTGACGTAGGCCAGCTCGCCAACCAGACGCAAATGCTAATTCATCGTTTGCCATGACGGCTTTACGCTCATCAATTCGATTTCGAGCCAAATACCATACGCCACCATAGGCCGTCATGCCGATTGAAATTGATTGCAGGATTCGGACGAACCACGCCGATGCCATCTTGGGATGTGGCGACAAGAACAACAACACAATCGCCAACAAAACCATGTATTGGAAAACTGCCGAACCTGCTGTTGCCAACCATGATCGTCGTTCTGAAATCGCGAATACTAGCAACGTAGTGACGACCAAGCCTAATGGCACACCAAACGAAACGACCTTATCCATCTGACCGAACCAAGTTCCCGGCGCTGGGCCACCGAGTGAGTCCGCGCCGTTGAGCATGACTTGGGCGACCGTGATCGTCGACACCACCAAAACGACTCCGCAAGTCAAAGCCAACCCAAATTCAATCAATTGTTGGGTGACGAACTTCTTCCAAACGGAGCGACCCGTCAGCCCCAATCGATTCCTGGCGAGTACCCAAGTCGGAACCAACCGATGACGAAAGGACATCAGTATCGCGGCGACCAAGCCACCAACCGGAACCAACCAACGAATTGCCGATGCCATCGATTTAGAAGATTCGAATGGGATCGCTCCCGATGACCAGACGAGCAACCACAGGAAAACCAGTGCAACTCCTTTGAAAATGGTTGGTTGTTCGATTGTCAGCAGAACCATCGACACCGTCACAGCACCCAAAGCCGCAAACACCCACACAGGATTATCAACGAGCGAAAAGCTCGACGCATCTGCATCGCTGAATAGCTCGATAGCAGTTCCGCCAACCAAACTGGCGGCGATGACGACTCCGACGATCGCCACAAGAAGATGCGCGACGACTTGGTCGACACGAGGGTAAGCCATCACAAGCCAACTCCAACCAAGCGGGGAGGCATCGTTTCGTTCACTCGTTGCGATTTGTGAATCACTCAACGCTGCACTTTGGCCAGCCAATATTGGCTTCAACTGGCCCCGGTAGCTGGCTTTTCTTTTGATGACCGCCGACATCAATGTCCAGAAAATCACCCAACAGGCCAACCCAACGACTTGAGCCATCCAATGTCCCGGAGTGAGTAGGTCTGGACAGAACTTCGTTTGAGAAAGCAATTCTGCAATCCCAATCACAACCAACCCGCCGGTCGCCATCACGAATGGAACACCAGCGAATTGGATACTGGCAGGCGCTTTCGCTCCCGAGCGCACAATCGTTGCTGATACCATCCACCATCCGACTACGAGAACCAACATCGCACCAAAGGCAATGCCCGTCTGAAACGGCACAAGGTAAAAAGCACCCAACGTGGCCAAGCTCAACGTCGCAAATGACCAGTAGTGAACCACTTCTTGATCTGCAGCAAGACGTTTACAAGTTGCCGCAATCGCGAACAGCATTCCATGAATCGTGAATATCGCAACCCAATTCGCATTCACGTTCATCAACAGCTTGTTTAGCCAATCGGAAATCGTCGGATTCCATATCAGCATGTGGGCTAAGCAAACCAGCACCACCAACGCGGAGAAATTGGGCAGCAGTAATTCCGCGCCCACTTTCTGCTCCGAAATTGAACTACCAATTCCAGTGCCTGGTTCATCAGGCTGAACCCAATTCCTGACGAGCGTCGCCACGTAGGTACCGCAGCCAGCGATCGCCAGCAAAACACTGGCGGTCATTGTATCGAAGACATTGTCCCGATTGATCAGGCTGGCCGACAAAGCGATCACGGTTCCAACCATTACGATTCCGCCGCCGGTCATGATGCCGATTTGTTTTAGCTTGGTGAGTTCGCGCGGATTTGCGATGCGACGAACGACCAATGACTGAATTCCAATCGTCGCCAGTCCGCACGCCAACAGACACAGACCGCTTTCTCCGCTGATCAGCGAACCTTGCAATTGGGTCAATGTTGCCCATTGATCAAACGCGAACCTGCCGAACCACAAATTCATTCCGGTCAAGACTCCAGCCGCCAGGGCTGCCCAGGCGATTGCGAGCAACTCGTACCTTCGTTGATTGATTGCGATCAGAAAAACACCAGCAGCCGTTACCGCACAATTGAGCGAAAAAACAATTGGGTTTGAAGCTGAAACGATTAAGAAGATCGCGGTCAGCACCATGCCAAGAATTTGAAGCGAAAGCCCCACGACTGCACTACTTGAGTTGGCGATTCCGCTACCGCCGGCCCAAGACGTTGATTCCGCTGAACGGCTCAATGCGACAGATGATCGTTGGGTCGAGTTGCGAACCATGCCTCCAATCCAAGATCCAACCAGACTGACGACGATCAATACCGGTGTAATCGCTACGGACATTCGCAGCGTCAATTCGGATCGAATCATGAACAACGAGATACATGCTGCAACGGCGAACGCCGAGATTCCCAAATTCATAAACAGTCGATTGGTTGATCGCGGCGACCAGTAACGATTACTCCAAAGCCGCTTGGTAAAGACTCCGGTACCGATCAGAAAGCAGGCGACCACTGGCAAGCAAAGTAAGAACACGAGAAAACTTGAAGGCGCGGCTATCCCAGCATCAATCATGTTGCTGTTTAAGCCCACCACGCCATTGCTTCCTGCGGCACCACTTACCCAAACATCGCTTCCCAAGACTCGATTGATCAAAATGGTTGCGGCCCCACTTCCGACCGTGGCGACGACCAATTGCCAATGCTGTTTTCGCAACAGACATTTACTGGCGTACCAAGCCATCGTGCCAAATCCACCCAAGCCAACGATCAACGCGATCCAAAGCCAGGGGTCGGTCAGCAACCGACGCTCCTCGCCACCCGAGAGAACGCAAGCGGCGACAAAGTTGAGCGGAATCAAAAGCAAGCCAATGATTAGCGTACCGCGACTTGTGTTTCGCAACTTCCATTTATTCAGCGTATAAATACCGGCACCAATAATGGCTCCGGTAATCAGCATGAACAGGATCGACGAAAAGTATGGAACCGCATCGCTAAGCTGATCGCGCAGGCTGACGACCAATCCAACAGCACTAAGAACGATCAAAATTCCGCTGGTCAACTCGCCCCAACGCATGTTCTTCTCTTGCATGAAGCCCGACATGACTTCGGCAAAGGATCGGCGCGGAGCACGCGGTGGTGGATCGGGTCGATCCCATGGAGCGATCGTTGAAGGAACGCTTTTAATTCGTTGAGCTTGTTCAGAATGAACCACGCGGGCTGCCAGTGACGGCTCTTGGCCTTGCGAGGTTTTTGCTGATGAATCGTCACTACCTTTAGGTGCGTTTACTATTTCCGCTGAAACCACTTCCGCCGAAACGATTTCTGATTTTTGCGGCGTTGCGGGCACACCAACCGCTTCATTCGTCGGCGAACCAGCCGGCGGTTTCGCATCCGTTTCTACCAGCTCGACTTGATTGGCTGCATCCGTTTTGACCGAGTCTTCTTTGACAGTGCTTGCTTCAGAGGGATCAGAGTCGGCGAACTTAACACCAGCGGATTTAAAAATGTGCGCGAATTTTTTGTCGAGCAAGCCTCGAAAGAACTGGTACTGCTCTTCCTCGATTTGCCCCGTCTTCAAGAGATGGTCGATCAACCGACGTGATCCAAGGACGTCGCCTTCGAGGGAAGGTTTGGCGGAAACAGTCCGATCAAACCTCTGAATTTTCGGTGCGGAAGTCGATTCTTCTTTCTTCGAGGCCCCCCCAACTAGCCATCCCAAAGAAGTGATGAACCCAATCGCCATGAAGGCTAGAAACAGGAAAAACAACGCAAATCCAAACAACACGAGCAAGAGTTCGTACATCGGCGAATCCTCGACAGAGACAATTTGACTTCGGCGGCGATATTATGCCTAAGCCCAATTGAACTCCAAAATCAATCTCGTGTTGAAAGCCGAATTTCACGTACCTATCACGCTAGATCCGGCCAATTACATTCGCATTACATTGCTGAAACAATCCTAAAGCCAAGTGGAAGAGCTCGTGGTTTCGCAATCCTTGAAGGATTGCAGCTACTGGCCGGTGGAACGTCACAGGAAAACACCCATCCATCTGCGACTTCGAAGAGCGTTGCAGCGCACTTATTGTGACCGACTTCGGGTCTTCTACTCACGCGCTGGTTGCCATCTCAGGGTTCAGCGCAACTGCGTTCCTAAGGCATCAATCGCTGTTCTCAATAGAAAATGACGCGACTCCATGCGCAGGAAT
>CAZPTT010000141.1:13093-16900 GCA_964589435.1 uncultured Pirellulaceae bacterium | reverse complement strand
TTGCGCACTCCAAATTGATGGGAACCGACCAGCGGAATGCGATGTGGGAACCGAACGGATGCCCGGCTTCTGTTTCGTTCGCCGTGAGTCGCAAAGCATTGCTTTACACGCTACACGAAAATCAATCGCAAGAAGAAAGGAACTTCAGAACAATAAGCCCACGTTATGGGACGTAATCATAATCGCCAATCGTCAAAAAGTCCATGTAGCAAGCCAATCAAGTCGAGTTTTTCCCCGCTTACGAGTCTGGTTTTCAAAAGGATGCGACGACACGACTTGCATGACACCAACGAAAAAAGGCCGGCGATGACGCCGGCCTTTCTCGATTGACTAGAGTTGCAAACCTAGGCGAAGCCTAAGTTGGCAATCACTGCTGATAGGTTAAACAGGTGTTACTTGTTCAGCACGCGGGCCTTTGGGGCCGTTGCCTTCGACGTAAGTAACCGTTTGTCCTTCACGGAGATCGTCAAAAGAAACACCTTCAACGTTCGACGAGTGGAAGAACATGTCTTGACTTGTTCCTGTGTCGATAAATCCAAAACCCTTGTCCGTCAATCTCTTAATTGTGCCTTCGGCCATTACTCAATCCTCTAACATGATCTGTAACAACTAACCCCAAAATCTACATAACTACGGGATGTGCTACGCCAGAAGAATATCCAAAAATCCATCAGAGGCAACGACGAAAGGGCGCTTTCCCTAGTTTTTCTTGCAACATTCCAAAATAAGGCCTTGGAGATGGCTAAATCGGCAAATCTTAACGGCTAATCCACGCGGAATCGTTCCTTGACACTTTGACGAGTCGTTTTGGTGGAGAGAATGCCGCTTTGGTATGTGCTCACGCACACGCAAGCGAGCGCAAGGCGCCCATTATTTTAGACCCGACGAATCACAAACTAGCCGGACTTAACTGGTCAATTATTGATCGGTTGAATCTAAATTCATCCAGGTTAAGTCTTGCCAATGCCCCGTGTCGTTGGGTTGGGGTTTTCCAGCGGTCGATCTTCCGTTGGAGACAATTTTCGTGATCATGGCCGTCAACTCTTCAACTTTGACTGGCTGTTCCGTCAGCAAGTTTTTTGATTCTTGCGGATCGGAGTTCAAGTCGTACAACTCGGCGGTTCGCCGTTTGTGAGCCATGATCAATTTCCAGTTTTGATTGGTGATTGCAAACCGGCCACTGGATCCGTGATTGATCAGTGGTCTGCGCTGCCATTGGGTTTCAGGATCCTTTAGAATGGACGCGAAGCTGTCGCTGTCTTCTCCTGCGGAGTCTGGCAGTTGGGCGTCTACGATCTTGGCGATCGTAGCCAGCACGTCAATTTGTCCGACCAATCCATCGAACGACCGGCCGGGCGATTCGATGCCTTTGGGCCAGCGAACGATAAACGGCACGCGGTGACCGCCCTCGTAAATTTCTCTCTTTCCACCCCGGAAGCCGCCACGGCTGTCGTGACCAAACTTCTCAATGCGTTGCTGCCAAGACTTTTCCGGCCCGTTGTCGCTGGTGTAAATCACGATCGTGTTATCTTCGAGTCCAGCTGTGTTTAGGAATTTGAGAATACGCCCAACGTGATGGTCGGTTTCGATCACGAACTCGCCGTATCCACCACAATCTCCTTGGCCATGAAAATCTGGCAAAGGGCAAACCGGATAATGGGGGGAAGTCAGCGGAAGGTAAAGCAAAAACGGCTTGCCAGCCAATGCATCCTCTGTCTTGCTTGACATCCATTGGATCGCCTTGTCCGTGAACCGCGTCAAGCATTGGTTGTCAATGAAATCACTGGCGACTTCCATGCCGTTCTTGCCGAGTACGGCTTTGGTTTCAGCCGCGGTCGGCTGATAGGGCGGCATGATTCGGTAGTCGATGTGCCGCTCGTTTTTCTTTTTGGCGGTGAACAAAAGTGGTGGAACGACGGCATGCCTTCCTTCGAACCAAGCCAGCACGCCGTAGTTGAGCGAAGCCGGAATGCCGAAAAAGTAATCAAAGCCTTTGTCGAGCGGCATGTCACGAACGGGTTGATTCCAATCGCGATCTCCAAGAACACCTGGGAAGTCCATCCCCAAATGCCATTTGCCGACCATCCCGGTTTGGTAGCCCTGTTGTTTCAGCATCGAAGCTAAAGTCAAACGCTCGTCTGTTACCAAGCACTTGCTTTCTGCCCCGAGCACACCGGTCTTCTTTGTCGTTCGCCAGCAGTAGCGACCGGTCAGCAGACCGTAACGTGACGGAGTACAGACCGTGTCCGATGAATGAGCATTGGTGAATCGGATCCCGGCACTAGCCAACTGGTCGATGTTCGGCGTGTTGAATTTTGCTTTCGCGTTGTAACAGCTAAGATCCCCGAAACCTTGATCGTCTGTATAAATGACGATGATATTCGGTTTGGAAATGTCGCTGGTTGGTTGCTCGGCCGCGACGTAACGGTGGGAAACACAGGCCAGCAGGACTATGAGCGTCAAAGATTTACTAAATCTGGAGTGACCGAAGTTAGTCATGGGTTGAACCTGAATTAAGTCTACTTTTTGTTTTGGCGCGACTTCTTGTTCTTTCGCTGTTTGACTTGTCGGTCAAAGGCCTTCAGTTCGGTTTCAATGCCTTTGTCCCCCTGTGATTCCATCCATTCAGTTAGCTTGCCCGAAAGACGAGAAACCGTATTTTGCATGTCAGGCGAATCAGCCAAATTGTTCTGCTCGAAAGGATCCGATTGCATGTCGTAGAGTTCCATCGGCGGGCGATAATAGTAGGCGTCGACCAGTCGCCTGGCGTTGGCATCGCCGGCCGCAGCTTTCTGTTCCATGGATTTGAAAGCCGGCGCTGCGGTGCACGCATTGGTAAACTTCGTTTCGTGATTCAGGTTTTTGATTAATTTGAAACGCTGGCCTCGTACCGAGCGTATAGCAAATGCATCACTGCCATTAATAATTCCGCGAGTGGTCATCATTCCATACACGTAATCTTTATGCTCGTCCGTTTCGCCTCGCAGAACCGGTAGGAAACTTCGACCGTCCAAGCCGGCAATCGGTTTGCCTCCGGCCGCATCGACAAACGTTGGCGTGATGTCAACGTACTCGACCATCGCATTGGCCATACTTCCTGGTTTAATCTTGCCGGGCCAGCGAGCCAGCATGGCGGACTGCAGGCCGTTGTCGTAACAAGTCCATTTGGCAAACGGGAAGCCATTGCCTTGCTCGGAAACGACCATCAAAAGCGTGTTGTCGGCCAATCCATGTTTCTCGAGCATCCCGACGATTTGTCCGACTTCATCGTCAAAAAAGGTGATTTCTGCCAAGTAGTTACTGAAATCTTCGCGGACGGTTTCCGTGTCGACGATGTAACTGGGAAGTTTGACTTCGGCGGGCGGGTAACGTGACGCGTCACCTTTGTCCCAAGGCGAGTGAGGTTCGTTGGAACAGGCAAACAGGCAAAACGGTTTGTTGCTCTTTGTGGAATCCGCAAACAGCGAGTCAATTTCTTCCATGCTTGGACTTTTTCCGGCGCGCACCAGTCGCTCAAACGGAAAAACACTTGCAGGGCTGATGTGTGTCTTTCCGGTCAAGGCAACTCGGTAGCCCATTGGTCGCAGGAAATGGACGATGCTTTTGACGTGATCATAGGTTCGCGTGTGGTTGGGATAGGCTCCGCTTTTGACTGGATATAAGCCCGTGTAAATGTTGTGCCGAGTTGGCGAACACATCGGAGCTGCTTGGAAGCAACGCTCGAACTTCATTCCCTCAGTGGCGAGCTTGTCAATATTTGGCGTGTGGGCTTGGCCGCCATAGCAACCGATGTCGCGGAAGGTGCAA
>CAZPTT010000141.1:0-13083 GCA_964589435.1 uncultured Pirellulaceae bacterium | reverse complement strand
GGATAGGGATGCCGAGCTCAACAACACCAAGAGAATCAATGGAAATTTGGTCAGCAAATTCATAAATACTTCCATCGGAATGAGGCAGCAATGTAAGTTGCAAAAATCTTGAGTAGTTACGCCAAGTTGTTACACCAAGCCACATGATATCACAGTTGTTGGAGCCATTTCATTGATGGAGCAAATCGGGGCAAGTCATTCCTGCCTTCCTTCATCCTTAGAAGCGGCTTGTGCGTCCTTCGAATTGACCGCTAGGGATTTTAAGATTTCCAATTTCTGAAGCTTGCCTTCGTTGTTCTCAGGATTGAGAACCAGCAATCCATCTACAGATTCGAGTGCGTCCTCGAGACGCCCCAAGGACTTGAAGGCCAGCGTCCGAGTCAGAAATGCTGATTCGGATTTTGGGTTAACTTTGAGCGCGCGTTCACAGTTCTCGAGTGCTTTTGATGTGTCATCCGCTCGTAAGTACGTTTTCGCCAAGCATTCAAAACCATCCGCAAGAAACGGGGCTCGCGTTGCGAGCTTGTTTCCATACTTAATTGCCAAGTCCAATTCACCAATTTTCAAAAACGTATTGCTTATTCGAACCAGCACGTCTTTGTTATCGGGACGGATGGCCATACAAACGAGCATGTGCCGTAGGCTCAGCTCGATGTCTTTGCGATTTTTAACGTCTTCCTTCGTGCGATTGAGTTCGGTGTAAGCATTCGAGAGCGTCCAGTTGATTGCGAAATCATCTGGGTATTTCAAATGCGCCCGCTTGAGAAAATGGATGGCCAATTGAGAATGGCTGGTAAGTAACGGTTTCAGGCAATCCAATGCCCAATAAACGGAAAGTTTTGAATCGAGCGCGGCATCGCGATTCAGTAGTTCAAAAAGCGCTTCCGGATCAGGATTGTCGATGAGCGTTCGCAACTGCTGTCTGTGTAAAACCGGATCTAGCTTATCCAAAACTTCCGCGAACCAAGCGTTTGTCGCCTTGGATTCGGAAGAACCATACTTCTCTAGATTCAAGTTTCTCCACAATCTGAGGCCTGCAAGTAAATTGTCTCGGTTGGTATGAGGTGCAAGTGCCTCCGCCGTCTTTGCTGGGTCGACTCCAATTTGAACATCGTAGGCGGCGAACGCGTTTCGCATGGTTTCTTGGTGGTTGCCTGGAGTTAGCACTCCATCTTTGGGGAGTATGTACCCATGCGATGTAATTTTGATCGCTTGCTCCAGTTGTTCTGCCGCTTCCAAAAGTTGCTTTTCATTCGCGGCCAATTTGAGCGAATTAGCGATTCGGCCTTTCACAGTATTGAACCGCTCCAGCAATTCCAGGCTAATGTTCTCGGTGGCAAGATTTTCTCCCCGGTGTATTTCATTCAGCGCATCATTCCAAAACTCAACCTGATTCTCTTCGCTGCCGGTGGTTGCGCGAGCTTCGAATTCTGTTGCCTCGTCAATAATTGTTCGAATCCGAGCTTCTTGTTCGTATCGAAGCTGAAATTTTTTCTCCTCGATGTTCTCCTGGTCGGCTCGACGGGCAATTCGTTCGTGAACATAAAGCGTCGTCGCAATCCCAGTGAGCAGCAGGACCGCAGCAATGGCGAGGCCAAAAACGAATCGTTGTTTGTACCTCCTTCGCTCAGCCTCTAGTCGCTCATCGGAGCGAACGCGGCGAAGTTCAGCGTTCCGTAAACGTTCGTCTCGTTGATCGAAAAATTTGCAAAGCCGCTGGTAAACTTCTTCTGCATCTTTGGGGCGATCGAGCGGGTTTCTGGCCAGGCAATCTTTTGCCAATTCGAAAAGCGCGGGTGCCGCTTCGCAGCTATCCAGCTTTCGAAATGCTGAAGCTAAATCGTTGTCGGCCGCCTTCGCGAGCGCACCGGTGTTGGAAGAGTCGTTGAATGGAGGCTTGCCGGTCAGGATAGCGCACAATATTCCTCCCAGGGAAAATACATCGGAACATCGGTCAGTGGCTTTTCCCAAAGCTTGTTCAGGCGGCATGTAAGCGGGCGTGCCCATAACAGCACCGGCAACCGTGACACCAGGGAGCTGGGTGATCTCCGAAGCCGATGTCGATACTGTTTGCTCCGAGTTAGAAAAATTGCTTTCGAAATCGAGCGAAGACATCTTTTTGGCGATGCCCCAGTCAACGACCTGGACTTCGCCAAATTTGCCGACCATGATGTTCATCGGCTTCAAGTCACGATGGATGATGCCTTTTGAGTGGGCGTAGGCCATCGTTCGGCATACTTGGCTGAACACCTCCAACAATCGACTGACCTGTTCCGGAGTTTCACGTTCTTCAAGAATCAGTTGATCCAGCGTTTTGCCTGCGATCAATTTCATGGCGATAAAAAGCCGACCGTCTTTCAATCGCCCCAACTCATGAATTGGAATGATGCCCGGATGTTGAAGCTGGCCTGAAATCTGCGCCTCTCGATAAAAGCGAACTGCCAACGCACTAGCGGATTCACCCTTGATTGCCGTTTCTCTGGAGTGATGACAAGTTTGCAAAACTTTGATGGCGATTTCACGTTGCAACTCGGTATCGAAGCCACTGAACACTGTACCCATCCCACCACGGCCAAGTACGCCCGTCAAGATATATCGATCGGTGTGTTGGAAGGCAATATTCTCAATGCTGGCCCGCTCAGAAGAAGAGCTAGAATTCGTCGGAGTCTGAAATTCTGAACCAGACGAGAGACTCATTTTGGTCGTTTGACTTGGAGTGTCATCAAGCGGACGGAGTTTGGCCGCAATGTCGATCGTGCCATTGCAGATGTCCTCCAGTTGTTGTTGGCATCCAGTGCAGGTCTCAATGTGAACCCCAATTTGCTCAACCAACTCTCTTTGCAAAGAGTCATCAAGAAAGGAACGTAAATCGGCTACGCTCGGATGAGTATTGGTAAATGCTTGCATCGTCGCTGGGAGCAATCTTGAATCGAAGAATGGCGGTTTAAGCCGGATGGAGTGACCGGGTGGAGCTCATAAGCTCCAGTTTAGCACGATTTGCTTTTTCCTCTATTGCTCAGGCGGCTAAATTTTGAAGGGAAATCACAGCGTTTTAGTTACCCACGAAGTTGGAGTTGTTTGATTTTTCTCCGCTTTTTAAACTGCAATTAGCGTTTAGATGGATCTAACCGATTTTTATGAGTCACGAATGACAAAGAGCCAAATGGGCAGCGTTGCAGACCGAAGTTCCGGCAACGACGTCAGCCAAGAGTTGACGGAATCAAGGACACGTTTGAGATTTAAGATTGCGGCCCTGTTGGTTGTGTTGTTTTGTGCTGCAATAGGGTGTTATTTTTGTGCGCTGCAGGATCTTTATTATTCGCACTACCAGCCCTTTTTTGATTCGCTGGGCTACTACGATCAAATGCATGCTGTCATGACGACAGGGCAGCAGGAAGGGTTTGGCTCCTCGCTTGCTCATGCGATGAACTCGGGTTCGACGGTTTTCATGCCCTATCTGCTTGCGTCTCTATTGGCGTTGGTGGTCGAGCCTTCGCGGAATCTTGGTGTCTGGATGCAAGTTTTTGAACTTGGAATTCTGATGGTTTCGGTTTCGTATTATTTTTATAGAGTCAAAAAAATTGACCCATTGCCAGGGCTGCTGCTGTTGGTTCCATTCGTACTGACGACTTGTCTTTATCGAAACAACGGAGGTGTTTCCGATTTTCGGATGGATCTCAGTTTATACCTGACCTATTCCATTACCTGTGTTTGGTATCTGATCGCAACGAAGACAGGTCAGAAGACTCATTTTCTGTTCGTTGGTTTGGCGATTGCAGCCGCCTGTTTGTTTCGGGCGACGGCCCCCGTCTATTTGATTCTTGGCTTGGCTCCATTGGCGGTCATGGATGTTCTTCGCGCGAAAAACCGCCAGCCCGTTTTGATTGGTTTAGCCGTGGCTTTTTCAGCCGCGGTTGCAGGGTCAATTTGGTTTTACATTTACCAATATGACAAACTTTACTATTACTATTTTGTGTGGAATGCTGACGCCAACGCCAAGCTTTCGATGGTAGAATCATCCGCTCATGTTAAGTTCGCCCTCAAGCACATCGGCGACCAATTTCTTATTTGGATAATTGCGCTCAACGTGCTTGCGCTACTGGCGACTTCAAAACAAGAATCAACAAAGGTTTTTGTAACAGCCAAACGATTGCTTGGTCAAACATTTCGCGAAACCGACTACCGTTTGGTTTGGCTGGCCGTTGCCCCACTGGCAATGCTGGTTTTTCGTGGAGCAGGTTTGAATCAATTCGTCTGCATGCCGGCCATCGTAGGAGTGTTACTTCTCCTGTTGAGCCCGTTAGCCAACAACAAAGCTCTATTCGCCAGCCGCCCTGCCCTGCTTTCGGCAGCTCTCGTTTCGCTGATCTGTGTTGGCTTGATTGGATTCGACGGTTGGAATCGGCACAAAGAAGGTGACTACAATTCGATGGCAGCCCATAAGATCGCAATCAATGAGATTGTCTCTGATGCGAAGGCAGAAGGCTTGCAAGATGTTAACTTTGGCTCAACGCATGTGTTCTATATCAATTCTGCCAGTCTCAATTCGACAATGAGATTTGATACGCCTGCCGTTAGCTTCGACGGCAGGAAGATGTTTGTCGATGACGTTCGGATGATCGCCAACGGAATTTTCTCTGGCGTTGTTGCAGATGCGAATTGGGAAGCCTTAGCGGGAGCAACGCAGGAAAAACTGGATGGTCTTTTAAGCTACGCCGACAAATCGATGGACTATGTGATTGTGCCAGACGATTCAACGATTGACTTTCTAGAGGAAAAAATTGCCTTCAACATCATCAATCAACACCAGCGATACTTGAAAGCACATATTGTTCAAGGCGGCAATTGGGTGCCGGTTACCGAGGTTATCGAAAATGGCAAACATGAACGGGTTACCATCTATCGAAACCGAAGTAAGACGCGGATTGCCCAGCAATTGAACCTGCAGGGTCGAGCGATTTTGCGATAGTCGTAAACTTTTCGATTGGCGTGATTTCTTGCCTGCGTTCTTCCTTGAATTGCTTTCCATGCCGCTGACGGTTCCCAGTTGTCGCTAATGGGATAGCTTGCCAACGCAAAATCGAAACGTGATAAGATGTCGCCATGATTCTTCACGTTGATATGGATGCGTTTTACGCATCGGTCGAGTTGCGAGACCATCCGGAAATGATCGGAAAACCGGTTGTGGTGGGAGGTTCGCCTAAGGGCCGAGGAGTTGTGGCAGCCGCCAGTTACGAAGCCCGCAAGTTCGGCGTTTTTTCCGCCATGCCAGCCTCAAGAGCGATCCAGCTTTGTCCCAACGCTGTATTCATTAAGCCTCGAATGGAGCACTACGCAAACGTTTCAAAGCAAATCCGCGAGATCTTTTTTCGCTTCACGTCACTGGTCGAACCGCTTTCTTTGGACGAAGCATTTCTTGATGTATCGGGGAGTGAAAAACTCTTCGGAGACGGCCCTGCGATTGCGGCCGAAATCAAACGATTGATCAAGAGCGAACTTGGCCTGACCGCGTCAGCCGGTGTCGCCCCTAACAAGTACTTGGCTAAGGTCGCCAGTGATCTCGAAAAACCCGATGGCTTAGTCGTCGTTCCGGCCGATGGGGTGTTGGAATTTTTGGATCCACTCGAGATCTCACGTGTCTGGGGAATCGGTCCCAAGACGGCTGAAAAGTTTGCTGCCATAGGAGTGACCACTATTGGCCAGCTGCGCGACGTTTCGATGAAACGTTTGAAGGGAACGTTTGGAATCAATAGTGAGCACTTTTGGCGGCTCTCGCGTGGCCTCGATACGCGTGAAGTTGTTCCGGACCGGATCGCCAAATCTGTTTCTCACGAAACTACGTTCTCAGCCGACATTGATGACGATGAAATGCTTGAAGCTTGGCTGCTGGAGTTGACCGAACAAGTTGGGCGACGGCTTCGGCGGCATGGAATTTATGGAAAGACTATCCAATTGAAACTTCGCTATAGCAATTTTGAAACAATCACTCGCTCGCGCACAATTTGCCCAGCCTCTCAATCCACGGAACCCCTGTGGCAAACCGCGCGAGAGCTGCTGAAGACCAGCCGTCAAATGGATCGACGCAGCGTTCGACTATTGGGCATGGGCGTATCCAATCTCTCGCGGAACAAGAAGATTCAACAAAGCTTGTTCGATCAAGAAGAAACGGAAAAAGCCAATCGGGTTGATGATGCAGCCGATTTGATTCGCAAGAAGTTTGGCAACGCGTCGGTCAAACGTGGAAGTAGTTTGGCTCACGGCGTACAATACAGAACCGATCCACGTGTCGAAGACGAAAGCTGATAGGCCGGTGAAATTAAACGTGTTGCGACTAACGCGTCTTAGGGATTGAGTTCTTGAGACCAAGGTTGAGTTCGATTGATTTAGCAAGCTTCGCGTTTCGTTTATAAGTAAACAGATTTGAAATTGAAATCACCAGGCAGATTCCATGTCCCATCATAAGCGTGTTCACTTAGCCTTTGGGCTCATTTCAGTGCTGGTTTTGCCGACGCAATTCGCCTTTGGTTTCCAAGTTGCGAAAGCTCAGGATCCACCAGTGAAGCAGCGGGTCGAGCCAGTTGAGACGGCAACAAAACAGATTACGATTCAATCAGATGACGATCAAGTCACCGTCAAAATTGGAGATGAGCTGTTCACCCGTTTGTTGATCCGAAAATATGACAAGCCAATCCTTTATCCGATCAATGGGCCCGGCCAGATCGGAATGACGCGCAATTGGCCCATGCAACCCGACGTTGAAGGAGAAGCCCACGACCACCCGCACCACAAATCAATGTGGTTTTCTCACGAAATTAATGGAGTAGATTTTTGGGCGGAAAAGGGTGGCATCACGAAAGTGTTGGCGATCGATACAAAGAGCGGTGGCAAAAATTCGTTTCGGACGAGCTCGTTTTGGGTTCGCAAAGACAATGGTAAAACCATGTTAACGGATCTGACGACGTATCGGTTTGGCTTCGACGAAAAAAGCCGTTGGATCGATCTCGAAGTCGCCCTTAGTGCGTCGCATGGTGACGTGACGTTCGACGATACAAAGGAAGGTACGTTCGCAATTCGAACCCATCCAGACCTACGATTAAGCGTTAATCCTAAACAAGGCGTCGAGGAGGTGTTCGGCAGCGCTCTCAATAGCAATGGTGAAACCGGCAAAGGGATTTGGGGGAAGGCAGCCAAGTGGGTGCTGTACAGCGGCCCGATTGATGGAGTACCGATGAGTGTTGCGATTTTTGATCATACGGGAAACGTTCGACACCCAACGACTTGGCATGCCCGCGAATACGGTCTCGTGGCGGCCAATCCTTTTGGACTGCATCACTTTCAGGGCGCGGAAAAGGGGGCCGGTGCTTTCACGATCACCAACGGAGAAAAGCTCGTTTTGCGATACCGCGCCGTTTTTGCAGCCGGCATTTTGACAGCGAAGGAAGTCGAAGCGAAATGGCAGTCGTTTGTTGAAACCGGCGATAAGGAGTGAAGCGCGGAGAACGGGCTTAACACGAGTTTCCTATGCGGTGAGGTTGGCTCCGAGTTTTCCGGCGGAGGTTTCGCTTGCCAGTTGTTGGATGGTGGCACGCGTTGCCGCTTCGACAGATTTTTGCCAGCTTGATTGTGCCGAAAATTCTTTTCGCGAATGGGCGAAGATGATGGCTCGCGAGCTGTTGATGACTGCCCCCAGTCCATTTTCGTCAAACCCAGCGGCGACGTCTTTTGCGGTTCCGCCTTGGGCACCGAGGCCGGGAATCAGGAGCGGGACATTCGGCATTAGTTCTCGGAGTTCGGCCAATTGATCTGGATAAGTTGCGCCAACGACCGCGCCGATCGAGCCATAAATTGATTGACTTCCTGCGGTTTGGTTTGCCAACTCTTGAACGTGCTCGCCGACTTTTTTGAAGAGCGGTTCTCTAGGCGACGGTAGCTCTTGGAACGTCTTACTGCCTGGATTGGATGTCTTTACCAGAACGTAAATTCCGGCACCGTTTTCCTGGGCGGTCGTGTGGAACGGCGTCAGGCTGTCGGCTCCGAGGTAGGGATTCACGGTCAACGCATCGCATCCCCAAACACTGGCCGGTTTGCGTCCTAGATAGGCTTCGGCGTAAGCTTCGGCAGTTGAGCCAATGTCCCCTCGTTTGGCATCCATAATGACCATCAGGCCAGCCGAAACTGCATGATCGACAACGTTTTGCAAAGCGATCATGCCGACCGGGCCAAGTTTTTCGAAAAACGCGGCTTGGGGTTTGACCGCCGGAACGAGTGGCGCCACGACGTCGATGATTTCGCAGCAGAATTTTTCGAATACGTCAGCACGAGTTTGAAAAGTGACCGTCAATTCTCCATCAATTAATTCCGAAGGAATTTGTTCGAATCGAGGGTCAAGTCCAACCACCAAAGGAGTCCGTTTGGCGATTGTGGCGGCGGTAAGACGATCGCCGAAGTGGTGAATCTTATTCCATTTCATCTGATGTCTCGGTCAATTTCGTAAATGTTCGCGTGCGTTCGCGAGTTGGTAAATTTGTGCGTCAGCCGTCTAGCCTACCAAGGAACCGGTGGTTGGCGGAACCGGTAGTTCGGAGTGGCACCAATGCTGCGAATCGCCGATAAATGCGGCAAGTTCCGGCGGACGAAATTTTGAGCTTTTGTGGCCCCTGCGCGGGGCTGGAGAATATTCTTCAATTAGTGGTTCGAACTTGTCTTCCGATCTGGTTTAATGTCGCTTCATCCCTGACATAATGGCGAGCCCGTGACCGAAAAACTCAAACTATCTGACGTTCTCGTTGTCAGCAATTTCTCAGACGATCCTTTCGCCATTGATCTCGCTTACGGGATGGGGCAAACCGAGGACATTGCTGATTTGATCAGCATGAAGACGTTTGCCAATTCCGAATTCTGTCCGAGGTTTATTTCCGACGAGAAAGATTTCTCCGGCATCGGAAATAAGTTAAAAGGCAAAACCGTAGTCATTGTCAGTACCGCCAATGGCTACGTTAGTCGGCAAAATCTCGCGATGCGAAATATGTTGATTGCTCGCGCTGCCCGCGAGAATGGAGCCAAGTTTGTAATGTTGGTAGAACCGGATTTGTTCTACAGCGCTCAAGATCGGGGGCCACACCAAGAAGTTGGTGAGGCTCAGTCTGAACGAGATAACAACGACTTGAAAAAGTTTGATGGGCAACCATTCACCGCGAAACTTTACGCAGAGATGTTGAAAGTTGCTGGAGTGGATAGTGTCGTTACGGTTCACAATCACTCGCCTGCCGTTCAAGCCATGTTTTCCGAAACATTCGATGGGCAGTTTCACAATTTGATTCCCTACGAACTCTACCTGGATTATCTCAAGCAATCAAATATTGTTGAGTTTGAATCGGACGGTGAGGGACTTGCTCTCTGTGCCCCCGATAAGGGCGCGAGAGATTTTGTGAAGGAGATGTTTTGCAGGCTGGAAATGCCCAAAGCCAAATTCGTCATGTTGGACAAAGTTCGGACTGGTGAACGCCAGGTTGAAATTAAACTTCACGCCGAAAGTGAATCCACGTTTGAAGAAATTTCCGATCACAACGTTGTCTTATTTGACGACATGGTTCGAACGGGTTCGACGGTCGTGAAATCCTGCCAATTTCTGAAACAGATTAATCCGCGAAAGACGGTCTTTGCAGTGACTCATTTTTACGCCAGTGATGGCGGGCGCGTGAAAATGGCCAGCAATGCGATCAACGAAATCTTGACACTCAATACACTGCCAACGGTACTCAATCGTGATATCCAAGGTCGGTTGCGGCGAAAGATGGTCGTGTTGAAAATCGAGAAATGGTTGGCCGGCAATTTGTGCCAACTACTTGGACTGCCTGTCCCGGAAAGTGAATCGCTTTATCAAATCGATATGTCTTCAAAGAACCCGAGGTTCTCGCACAAAATTTGGTCGAATGATCAATTGGCAAGCCTGCGCGTTCGAGATTGAGAAGACTGCGTTTCAAACTTGCCAACTGGCCAGCCTGTTGAACAAGCGTCAAAAGCAAAGGTTAATCGACTGGCACTTCTAGTGATCAGTTTTCTTGAACTGATGTGGTCGCTGCGACGTTGAGATTCCAAGCGTTAACGCTGTTGAGCTAAGCTCATTGTATTTGGCTTCGCTAACCAAGGCTCCCGTGCGAGGCTTGAATCCAAGTCTGGAATTTTATCGATCGCTTTCATGTAGCGATCGAACGCTTTATGATCTTCGATATGGCTAAGAACTAACTCGCCGTCGTCCATGGCGAACCCAACGGCCATGCTTACCAGATGGTGATCGCCTGCCAGATGATCGGTCACCACCATTACATGCCGGGTTTTGTCGGCCAGCGAGGGAGGCTCAGTTTCGGCGAGTACCTTTGGCTCTGGCAGTAGCAGCGTTGGGATCTCAGTGGCCTGAGTCAACACGTTGACGTAGGCGCTCAAGCTGAACGGATGATCCGCCGTTTCGGCGTGAAGGTTTCGGTACGTGCAAACCAGATCAGGGCAAGGGTTTTCCAAGCGGTCGAGAAGTTGCTGAACCGAACTGAATTCGTCACCACAAATTTGCGAGTACCGGACTGGCTCCGGCGAGTCCAAAGCGGTCAAAAACGCTTAGGCTTGTTCGGCAAAAAGAGTCGTCTGTTGCTGGTTCATGTCCGTGACGATCAGAATGTCTCGGACGTTGAAAGGCTCCAGCTCAAACACCGGTTTGCTTGCCGCCCGGAACAGGCTTTCGAATTGATCTATTTTGCTCATGCCGATAACTTTCCCACACGAACTGGCAGAACACAATTGCAATTTTGACCGGCCCTCAGTCGCTAAAATGCTTGGAATCGCAACTATGGACTCGAGTCTTTTGCTCAGGCCAACGAGCGATTGTGCAACCTGAGTAAGTGCAGGTTGATTGCACTTCAATAGGCTGACTTGGTTCGTAAAATTCTAACGCTCAAGGAGACGATGGGCTGTTCGGTGCTCTCGGCAGGAAAACTGCAAAGTCGTTATTAGCGGAGTGGCGCAAGCCACCCGGTGCGTCAACAACCGGACGGCTCGCGCCGTTCCGCTACCAAAGAGCAGACTTTGCAGCTCCCCTGGTGCGCTCGGAGTGAACCTTGTAATACGTCAGGACTCTTCATACACTAGAGAAGACACGGGCGGTGGCGAAGTCTGGTATCGCGTTCGGCTGGGGGCCGAGAGATCGCAGGTTCAAATCCTGTCCGCCCGACTAATTGAAACAAAACAAACTTTCGACCTTCTTAAAAACATGAGGGTCGTTGTGAGCTTTAAGAAACTTGATCGGAAGCACTGAATCGAATCAGGCTCGCTCCCGATCTAAATGTCTTGGGAAATCCTGGACCCTCTCGCAGCAGATTTGCTCCATGACTTGCTGCAATTGTCGCTTGAGAATCGAAATCGTGTGGTCGCCTCCAGCTTCACCCAACGCGGCGACGCCGTACATAAACGCACGTCCCATAAATGTGAACTTGGCCCCGTTGGCGAGCGTTCGCGCAATATCCGGGCCGGAACGAATGCCGCTGTCCATCATGATCGTCAGTTGATCGCTAAATTTTTCAGCAATCCGCTGCAGCGAACGAATAGCGGACGGTCCCGCGTCGAGCTGTCGGCCACCATGATTGGATACAATGATTCCATCCAGTCCGCAGCTCACGGCTTTTTCTGCATCGGCTTCACTGGCCACGCCTTTGAGCACAAGTTTGCCCGGCCACATGTCACGAATTGGCTTGATCTTTTCTTCGTTCAACCGTCCCGAGAACGTTTGGTCCATGAATTGGCCAAGCTGTTTTAAGTTCAAATTTTTCGGCATGTAAGGCTTGAGAGTTTCAAAAGCTGGTTGACCATGGACTAGCGTCTTCATCGCCCAGTTTGGTTTGCCAATAATTTGCAGAATGTTCTTAAGCGACATTTTGGGCGGCATGGCCAAACCGTTTCGAATGTCACGCGGTCGATAACCAAATGTGGGCACATCACAAAGTATGACAAGAACTTCACAGCCAGCATTTTTTGCCCGATTGATGATGTCGTCGCGAACTTTATCTTCAGCTGGGTGATAAAGCTGGAACCACGCGCGACCTTCTGTGATTTCGGAGATTGTTTCGATGCTTGATGTTGTTACAGTACTTAAGACGAACGGAATGTTGTGCTTGAAGGCGGCTTTGGCCAAAATCTCAGGTGACTTGGGCCACATCAAGCCTTGCAAACCGACCGGGGCGATTCCAAACGGAGCATCGTATTGATGTCCAAAAAGTTCCGTTTTCATCTCCGAGCCCTGATGCTCGGTAAGGTACTCCGGGATCAATTCGATTTCACGAATATCAGATGTATTGCGAGCAAGGTTGATGTCTTCGTTGCATCCGCCGTCAAGATATTCGAAGGCAAATTTTGGAATTCGAGACTTCGCACGGACTCGAAGATCGGCAACGGTTGGATATCGTGAATCGAATTGCAGTGTCATTTAAATTGAACGGGAAAGATTGTTGAAACGTTCGTTAGTGCCATTGCCGGCACCATCGGGTTTTAGTCTAACGAATCACCGACTTCAAGCCGCAAGCGTTTGAGAACTCGCGACTTCGCGACGCGGACGGTTCCAGGCCGCATTGCCAAATCGGCAGCGACGTCGTTCGTTTCGCGTCCCTCGACCACAACCATCCAAAACGCCCGCCAAGTTTGCTCCGAGAAATGGCTTTCTATATTGGCAAGCGCCTGACGAAGCAACGATCGTTCCAGTTCGATTTCTTGATTCTGAGACGGGTCTGAACTCGCTGATGCCGTGGCGACTTTTTCAGCATCCGATTCAAGCAAAAAATCGCGGTTTTCAGCCGCTGGGAACTGTTGTAGGTATTGGAACGCTTCGGTGCCGCCTTGTGGCTGAGGTTCACGCTGAGCCTTGCGAAAGTAATCGCTGACCTTGTTGCGAGTCAGTGTGCGTAGCCAGCCGCGAAAGCTGCCATTTTTTACAGGACGAAACTTGTTGTTGGTTGCCGTCGCCGAACCGCCGGCCGGTTTCGATTTTAAAGACCGTAGTTCCGCGACCAAACCTCGCGTGTGTTGGTTGGTTTCGGCGTCAAA
>CAZPTT010000140.1:12127-16933 GCA_964589435.1 uncultured Pirellulaceae bacterium | reverse complement strand
CGATCGTCTGCTTGTAAAACAGCTGCCTTCGCCGCTGGGCCACAGGACTGTGTCGTATCATCAAATATTTGCTTTGCACTATCACTAACTTTGTTCCAGCCAGCGGAAGCCGAGGGACTTGAACCCCCAAGCGGTTTGACCCGCCACCTGTTTTCAAGACAGGCTCCTCATCCGGCCGGATGACTTCCAACGTTAATTTGCTTTGTGTGAATTGTGTTTCAGTGGATCACACACTTCAGTTACGGGAGCTGGAATCGAACCAGCATCTCAACGTTCAGAGCGTTGTGTCTTGCCACTAGACGATCCCGCAAGCAATTGTGATTCAACAATCTTCAGTACCCCACCGAGGAATCGAACCTCGTCCGACTGGTTCGAAGCCAGCCATGCTATCCATCACACCCGCAAGGCAAATTGTTTCTCGATTCAACGTCATTGAGAATCGAGAGTGTCGAGATCCTGAATGGACTCTCAGAGGGTCAGGTGGGACTCGAACCCACGCATAAGTGCTTAACAGGCACCCGCTCTGCCACTGAGCTACCAACCCTTATTCATTATCAAGTTCGGGGAGAAGGACTCGAACCCTCACAGCCTGCTTCAAAGGCAAGCGGCCTAACCAATTAGCCGATCCCCGAGTGAACGTCTTCAAAAAGAAGTCACGTTTAGTTGTGCGAGCGAGAGTCGAACTCGCAAGCACCAGGGTCTAAGCCTGGCCGCTCATCCAGTTGGCGTACCGCACAATACTTCGAGAGATACAGCTTGAGTTTCCAAATTGATTTTGAACCTCGTGCAGCTTCTCTCAAGTCAGGATGGCTGGATTCGAACCAGCGATCTCCGGTACCCAAAACCGGCGGAATGCCAGGCTTTCCCACATCCTGAAATTTGCGAATTCAATTCAGGCGAAGGCCAAGCCTGCACCGAATCAAACTCCCACAAAAGCGTCCAGCGGGAGTCGAACCCGCACTTCCGCCATGGCAAGGCAGTAGGCTACCGCTACATCATGGACGCAATCGTTGTTTGCCAAATTGTCAAAGATCAAATTCAAACTTCTCACCGGCGGCTCTCAATACGTCGCTGGAAGCAACGCATTAAAAACACCTACCGGATCAAACCATTTCGAATTAAAGAGCACCGGGCGGGACTCGAACCCACGTCACCGCATTACGAAAGCGGGATCTTGGCCGCTAGACGACCAGTGCAAAATTTTCAGCGCCCCCGACGAGATTCGAACTCGCAACAACTTGATAGACAATCAAGCTCCCTTCCCAGAGGGACTCAAAGGCTTAAGTTACTCAAACTCAAACTCAGCAGCAAAACTACGACTCAACTCTTCCTCACTAGTGAGACCGGAGGGATTCGAACCCTCTCCGAGCTGGGTAAGAACCAGCCATGCCGCCAAAAACACCTCAGTCTCAATTCAATTAAACGTCGTTCACTTCAGATCAGCATCCCAACTCTTACACATCCATGCTTTAACTGCATCGACTTGTTAGTGTTTAAGTTGCCGATAAAGGTTCGCGACATTTTGAATATTTATTTCGCCACCCAAAAGCTCATCAAACACGGAAAAATTCGCCACTTCCAACCGATTCACTCCGCCCAATACAAAGAAACGAAATTGGCGTGAAAGGACTCGAACCTTCCTCCTGTTGCTTATAAGACAACTGCTCAAACCACTGAGCTACACGCCATCAAGGAACTTGATTTCATCAGCGAATCTAAAATTCACAAGTGAGGTCGGAGGGATTCGAACCCTCATCAAACAGATTAAAAGTCTGCTGTGTTACCATTGACACCACGACCTCGGATTACCGAGTCGGGCTCTGCGTTTCAATCGAATCATGATCTGGCCTCACTTTGTGTGGAAAACATTTCGTTACTAGTTTGTGCTAAGTAGTAGTCCCAAGGATCGAACTTGGCACGACTCAGTTATCAGCCGAGTTTGGGCAACCAGCCCTCGACTACTTCAATTTTTGGCTGACTCGATGCTTAATTCTTGGCGCACCGGTAGCCGTCTATCTCACCATTGTTTTTCGGCAGTGGTTCGGAAGGCGATCGAATCCTTACCTCCTGGGCTTCAACCAGGCGCTCTACCATTTGAGCTATCGAACCATTGGAGTTGCGTTTTCCTTGCTGGGAATTACCGTCGCCGGAATTTGCTGGTGAAGAATCAACCAACAAAAAAAGCCCAGTGCGGGTAACACTGGGCTTTGAAAATACGAATGATCGTGCCAAGCATTACAGGCGCAAAGGTTGCGCGACATCAAAATTGCCTAGATATAAGGCAATCCCGCGTTCCCTTATCGGGCTCTGTTTCGTGCTTGACATTGAACAAATCATTGAATTGTATTTCCTCATTTTTACGGTTAGTTTTTTTGAGATCGCATGGCTCAAGTTCTCGACGTTCAAGTCGCAACTTGCTGTGCTGTTAATGAGACGATCATTCAGAGATTTGGTTCACTAAATTTTCATATTTTGTTTCTTCGTTTCAACACAGCCGGAGTTGAAGTGCGATTTAGGTTTCGCTTCCACACTTTCAATCACGTGGTTCCTCAATCGCATGGTCCCTCAATCGCATGGTTCCTCAACACTGCGTTAACTAATTTTTATGCCGTTGCCGGATCGATGTAGTCATTTCCGCTGGCACCTTGGGTGCCATGCCCTCGCTTGCGTGGGCATGTTCACGCAAACCAAGGCATGGCACCGATCATTTCACGCCTGCTGGTTGACTAGCACGCTACCATCGAGCATTCGAAAGCAAAATCGCTTGACGTTGCTCTCCCAGTTTGCCGAACCGAAATTGTTAACGAAGTGAACACCGTTCATATACCTCATCTTCGCCCGTGATCGTTGAATATTGGCTGGATTTCGCTAACATGAGGGCCGTATCCGAATTTGCTGATTCTCCCAATATTGTGCAATGAGCCTCCCTGGAAAACTACTACTTTTTGCAGTGCTTGCCCTTCTCGTTTCGGGTGCCGGCCTCTGGATTTCCGGCGGCAAAAAGGGGGAGTACTCGACCAGTTTGGTTGTTGATGCGCATCCTTCCCAGGTCTTTCCGTACCTCACTGATTCCGAGCGGATCAAACAATGGATGAACGAACTGACGCAAATTGAAGAACTGATTCCCCCGCAAGACGATGAAGGATTGCCGGTTCCCACAAAGATCACATCGCGAGTGATGGTTGAGAACGGAAAAAATGTTGTCTACCAAGACGAGGTCATTCGATTTTCAAAAGACAAAATGATTTCGATTCAGTCGAGCAATGACGCGAAAGTGATCACGTTTATTTTCCTCATTGAGCCTCACAAGAAGTTGAAGACCAAAGTTGATTACCGAATCAAAGAGTCAAATATCGGAACGGGCCGGATCTTTGCCCCCCTTCGTAAATCAACCTGGCAGGCAAAAATTGAAGACGACCTGCAACGACTTAAAGAACTGATCGAAGAAAACGAAACGCCTCTTCAAGCCGTGCCGGAATCCCCGACACCAGAATCCTCGGTTGCTGAGCCGGATGTCGCTCCCGCTGACAACGGCAGTTCGACTGATGAAAAACTTTGACTACTGTGCTTTCGGATGAGCGCCAGCCAATAGGATGCAGGATGTTTGCCCGCTTGGACAGATCAAAGTCTGACCTTCTCTTTGACTGGCCAGTCATTGACCCATATTCGGCCGATCCACGATGGCCTGCCGATTCCCAAATGCACTGCTGGCACATGCGTTCGAGCCTGAATTCTGTCATCATCATCTTTTGCTTTATCATCTATCGTTAGTCCATACATCGTTCATCACTTTTAACCGGAAAACCAATGGCTGCGGAACTGCTTGATGGAAAAGCCATCTCCAAACAAATTCAATCCGAAACGAAAACGAAAGTTTCAGCATTCATCGAGGCTGGAAACGACCAACCGGTGTTGGCCGCCGTGCTCGTTGGCGAAGACCCAGCCAGCCAAGTCTATGTCCGCAATAAAGAACGCGCCTGCGCGCGAGCCGGCATTGCCAGTCAGCTTCATCGCTTGCCCGCCACGTGTACAACCACCGACTTGCTTACCTTGGTCAACCAACTCAATGCTGACGCGAGCGTCAACGGAATCCTTGTCCAACTTCCGCTTCCGAGCGAGATCGATACTCAGTTGGTACTCGATACCGTCGATGCTCGCAAAGACGTGGACGCTTTCCACCCGCACAACGTTGGTTTAATCTCCCAAGGCCGGCCACAGTTCCTTCCTTGCACTCCGCACGGGATCGTCCAAATGCTTCATCGATATGACCTGAAAACGACAGGCAAACAGGTCTGTGTGATTGGACGAAGCGATATCGTTGGTAAGCCGATGGCGATGATGCTGGCTCAGCGCGATTCCGGGCTCGGGCCCGACCTGGCCAATGCCACTGTCACGCTTTGTCACAGCCGCACAAAAGATCTTGCCTCAATAACTCGCAACGCAGATTTCCTGATCGCTGCAATTGGCCGGCCAAATTTTGTAACGGCAAACATGGTCAAGCCGGGAGCAGTCGTTGTCGATGTCGGCATCAACCGAACCGAAGACGGACTGGTTGGCGATGTTGATTTCAAAGCTGTCTCAGCCGTCGCTGGTCATTTGACTCCAGTTCCCGGCGGCGTCGGCCCACTAACAGTAACAATGCTATTAGAGAACACGCTTAAGGCGGCTCAACTACAATCCTCGCCGTAGCAATCCTCGCCTTAACACGATTTCGAATTGGCATTCTTGTAGCCGGAGGAAGAAAGGAATCTCACCCAGAGCTGCGAAGGCACAAGACAACAGACAACAGACAACAGACAACAGACA
>CAZPTT010000140.1:0-12027 GCA_964589435.1 uncultured Pirellulaceae bacterium | reverse complement strand
CTTTGCGACTCTGCGTGATGCGTACTCTTCTGATTAATCCGCAATAGAATTCGCAGCAAAGGGGCAGATGACCGATTGCAAACCCAAGAATGAAATTGCCATCAAAGCCGTACTGCAATCTTCAATTGGCAGTATTGCAAAACACAAAGACTCAATCGCCCAAACAGCCCGATAGTTTGTTGAAAATAAACAACAAAATAATTGGATTCGCCCAACCCAAATGGTCTAATGACAACGCAGCGACCTGTCGTTGAAATCGTGGTAAAAACCGGTCAAACTTTTGACTGAAAAACTTCGTTCTCCAAAAGCAATCGACTTGCTCGCCCACGGCTGACTACTTTAATACACTGACGAAAAACAGCATGAAACTCATCTTGGAAAACCCTTGGCTTCGCATGTTGAGCGTTTGTGCGCTGCTGGTTTCTCTTCTCATGGTGACCGGCTGCAATGGCTGTAGCAGCAAAGTCGACAGAGATGACGTCGCAAAAAAGAAGAAGGAAGAAGAGGAAGAAAAGAAAAAGAAGAAGAAAAAGCCTCCCTTTGAAACCAGAACACCGGTTGTCTTACCTGGCCTGTTTCCTAAAAACGAAGAAGAACGAAAAGAGGCAGAGGACAAACTCGGAGACGATCCGGACGCACTGCAAAAAGCTCTTGCCAACATGCAAGACCCGGTGATGCGATTTAATAAGACGAAGCTCGGCCATTGGGTTTCGATCAACTTCCAAGCCATTGCCAACAACTACAATGCAGACGGCCAACTGGTCGCGTACAGCATGAACACGCTGGGCAAGCCGGTTCCCATTCCGTCGACCGACTATTACTTGACCACCACCCGCCCCGTTTCCCTGCCCAAAGGCGAATGGAAGAACCTTGAATCTTCCGTTTATCTTCCACGACGAAACTCTTCGGTTCAGGTTGCCAATGTGAACTACGCAATCGAGCGAAATTCGGGTGGACTTACTCAAGTCTCCCATCCCCAACCAACATCGCTGATGAAGCCGTCCCAGCATCACATTGTGTTGCTCAGCACGCGCCCTGAAACGTACAAGTTCATGGAGTTTGCCGATGCGATTCATTTGCGCGGCCAGCAATTATTCAATGGCGAAATGGTGGCTCCGTTTTACTTGATGGTTCCTTCCAATCCTAAACACCCAATTCCACTGCCGCGTAACGCACTCAATTGGACAACGATCGCTTACCTGTTTTGGGACGATTATGATCCGGCCAGTCTTAGCCAAGAACATCAAGACGCTTTGCTGGACTGGCTTCACTTTGGTGGTCAGATAATTGTCAGTGGCCCTGACGCGCTGGACAAATTGCAAACCAGTTTTTTGGCCGAGTACTTGCCGGCTCAGTTTGAAGGCTCCCGCAACATTACCAATGCGGATTTGAAGGAGCTGAACGAAAATTGGACCGTGCCTTCAAGAAACAACGCGGCTGAAAAACGCATCTTTCAAATTTCCGAAAAAGTTCCGCTGCTGGGAGTCACGTTCAAGCCGCATGTGGATGCGAACTTTGTGGCTGGCACTGGTGAGATGGCGATCGAAAGACGAGTCGGACGAGGACGCGTGGTCGTGACGTCGTTTTCGGTGAACGCAAAAACGGTTCGCAAATGGCAGAGCTTCCCAAGCTTTCTCCACAATGCTTTGCTACGTCGTCCGTCGAGAGTTTTCGGCAAAACTGAGTCTGCTGAAAATTCATTCGGTTGGGAATTTGATCGAACCGACATCTTCGACCCGCTGATGGGAACAACGTTGCGGTTTCTCAGTCGAGATCTGTCAGCGTCCGGCACGCCGAGCAAGCCGGTTCCGGTAACGAGTAGTCCAAACAACGGGAACGGATTTGAGGTTGAATATGGAGTTTCTGAAGCGTTGCGAATTTCTCGTGACTCATCCGTTCTCAGACGCGACCCCAACAACTATCTGCACTTCGGTGGATACACCGACTCCCCTCAGTCAGGAGTCAGCGGTTGGAACGACAACAGCGGAATCTCTCAAGCAGCAAGGGATACAATCAAAGAAGCCGCCGGAATCACTCCGCCTTCATCTGATTTTGTTCTAAAAATGTTGGCAGCCTATCTCGTTGTGTTGGTACCAATCAATTGGCTTGTGTTTCGCCTGATCGGCAAAGTCGAATTGGCTTGGGTGGCCGCTCCGTTCATCGCAATTTTAGGTGCCGTTCTCGTCGTCAAACTCGCCTCCCTAGATATCGGATTCGTCCGGAGTAACACGCAAATTGGCTTGCTTGAGATCCATGGCGATTATCCTCGCGCTCACGTTTGCGAGTATTCGGCTCTCTACACCTCATTGTCGACTCGGTACAACGTCGATTTGGATAACCCAACTGCCCAGTCGCTTCCTTTCGCTCGCGTCGACCCCAATCAACATTCCCGAAAAGAAGAAACGTTAAGCCAAGTCAAAATGCGGCGAACGGTCAAAAGCTCGTTGGAAGGCTTCCAAATCCAATCCAATTCGACGGGGCTCTTACATACGGAATTCATTCTCGATCTGGACGGCATTCTGTCTTGCTCATTCGACGACGAAGGTAAACCGGAATCAATCAGTAACGGGACATTGCTTGGACTGAACGAAACCGGAGTTGTCTGGCGCGACATGGATGCAAAATACCATCTTGCCTGGATCGGAGATTTAGCTTCGGGAGCCGTTGGCGATCTCGAGCTCAATCCGACCACGAAGAACGAGTTTGCTGAGCGTTGGCGGAGAAATCCGGTCTTTTCTAGTTCGGCCCGCGCTGCAGATGCGATTTGGAACAACAACGTCAATGACTCTAAGCCCTTGCCGTTGGAGAGTGTTCTTGAGTTTCCCGAGCTGGCCGATCAAATCAACAAATACGAAGTTCGGTTGATTCAAATTGGAAACAGCCAAGAACGTGTAGAGCCAGTTTATTCGAAGATCGATTTCCGAGAGGCCTATCGAACCGTCAATGTCCAATCGAGCGTGCGAATCGGTCGCATGTTTGACACCGTCGTCGAAAATCTTGTGTTAGCTCCCGGTGAATGCCGCATGATTGGGCTCACGGATCAACGACTGGGTCGTACAAAATTCGATCCTGATGCAACGCAAACGGATCAACAAACGCTTGTCGTTGCCCACCTCAAACAACCGCCGCTTCCAGCAGCCAAGCGCGACAAAAATGCCTTGGTTGATTTTACTGGCAAGTCCTCATTGGACTACGAAGCAGCCGAAGAAGCTCTCGAAGCGGAGTTTGGCAACTAGAAAATCAACACGACGCGTCACTATCAATTTCAAACAATTCTTAACGACTTATAAACAACATGATTGAACTGACTGGCTTCGGAAAAGACTACGGCGAATTCACAGCGGTCGAATCTCTTGATTTAAAAATCGAAGAAGGCGAAATGTTCGGCTTCATCGGACCCAACGGAGCCGGCAAAAGCACAAGCATTCGTTTTCTCGCAACCTTGTTACGAGCCACTCGGGGTGACGGCACGGTCAACGGCTACAGCGTTTCAGAAGACCCGATGAATGTTCGGCGCAGCGTTGGCTACATGCCGGACGCATTCGGCGTATACGATGGCATGAAGGTCTGGGAGTTCTTGGATTTCTTCGCGGTCGCTTACAAGATTGGGCGCACACAACGAAAGCAGGTCATCCGAGACGTTTTGGAATTGCTCGATTTGACCTACAAACGTGATGACTTCGTCAACGGACTCTCGCGCGGGATGAAACAGCGACTTTGTTTGGCTAAGACTCTGGTTCACGATCCACCTGTTTTGATTTTGGACGAACCAGCCAGTGGACTTGATCCACGTGCACGCGTCGAGGTTAAAGCGCTGCTGAAGGAACTTCGGCGGATGGGCAAAACCATTTTGATCTCCAGCCACATCCTCACCGAACTTGCGGACTGCTGTACTTCAATCGGAATTATCGAGCGTGGCCAACTCCTCATGCATGGCCCGATCGACGAAGTCTATCAGCGTATTCGCGGCAACCAAGTTATCGAAGCCCAAATCGGTGAGAACATCGACAGCGGATTATCAATTATTCGAAGCAACCCCGATGTTCGCGATGTGCAAGTCGACGGCTCTAAAGTCACGATCGAATTCGCAACTCCCGATCACGACACGGCGGTTTTGCTGAAGCAGTTGATTGATAACCAAGTCGAAGTGCGAACGTTCGGAGCCAAAGAGCCAAACCTCGAGGACGTCTTTATGATGGTTACCAAAGGACTGGTAAGCTAGCCCGAAGAAACTCGTCAACTTATATGAGATGCTTGGTCGGTTAACTCGAAGGGCTTCGTGAAATTACATAAGAAGCATGGCCGGTTATCACGAAGGGCTTCCGTAAACACGAGACGTTTGGTCAACAAACTCGAGGGGCCTACCAAAACAAGTAGCTTCCAACCATCCGCTCAATTCCTAGCGGTGCGGCGCGAGCCGCCCGGTCACATGCGGTCGCCAATTCGTGGTTTTGGTTGCCAGGCAACTGAACCGCGGGCTCACGCCTCGCGGCTAAATGCGGTCGCCACTTCGTGGCTAAAATAATGGAAACCGGTACTCACGACTCCATCGCTTCGGTCTAACAAAACATGCTCACGCAAGCGAGAGACATGGCACCCGGCTAATCAGAAAACAAACCCCAAGCCCAAAGGCTCGGTCAGTCGAACCAGAAGCAGGCTGGGCTGACGATCGTTCGAGTCAATCCGACGACGATCACCGCGCAGAACACCCTCCCGCTCGCGTGACGCCGTAGCGGCCGGGAAGGGTTTCCTGAACAAACTCCCAACCGGACTTGAATTTCAATTCAACAGAATTGAACCCGGCCCAAATGACGAGTCGTCGCCTTCTTCCCACTGACGACGAACTTCCCTCAGCCCGTAACAGCAAATATCAAAGCGGTCACTCAATCGCTCCAGTACAGTCGACGACGGCGCGTCTTCTTTGGCCGGCTCAATCGAACTGGCAATCCGATAAGACTGCTTGCCAAATGAAACATACGATTCGAATTGGCCAGACGATTGCGACTCGTTGCCTCGAAGTGCTTCTGGATAAACACCAGCCCAAAACAAGGTGAAATCACCAACATGTTGGTGGACTTCCCGGCGAGCATCGCCAAGCCGTTCGGATGCTTCGGCAACCATTTCTTGCACACTTAAAAGTGGCCGTCCAGTCACGCTGCGTATCCGGTGAACCATGTCATTGCGAATGGATCTAATTAACAGATCGGTCACGTAATCGATCAAGGGTGGATCGACGACTCCCAGCTGCGAATGAAAAGTGTTCTCTGCGAGACCGGCAAAATACTTGGCGATCGAAGAACGTGGCTGGGGTGAGTTTGAGTTTTCGTTCATGAAGACCTCCCGGAAACTTCTTGTTTCCTCAAAATCAAATCTCTCTATTCAACTGTAGTTCCGAATCACGAATTGCGTCAAGACATTTTTGCATGCGCAACCGCTACCGAGCAAAAACGTCGGTTTTTTAAGTGTAAAAACCAAACAACTGCACCCAAATGTTCGGAGATTTTTCTGCCTGCGGGCGGACGCTTTGTTGATTTTAAGCGTTCTGAATTGATCACCGCGAAATCGAATTCAATTCGAATGTTGCTTGATCGCCGACAACATCTCGTTTGCAAAACTTGTTACTTCTTCAAGGACTTCATTGGCCGCAACACTCTCGGTGGTCGCTTTGGCGATTCTTTTTACGATCGCGGAACCTACGATCAAGCCATCGGAAACGGGCGCAAGCATCTGAACATGCTCAGGCTGACTGATTCCAAAACCGACGCAAATTGGCAGATCTGTTTGGCTCTTCAACCAATTGATTTTCTCTGCTAAATCAGCGGGTAATTTCGTCCGCTCTCCCGTAATTCCCGTCACCGAAACGTAGTAGATAAAACCCGTCGTTTGGTTGGCGATTTCAATCGCTCGCTCCGGCGGCGTAGTTGGCGTCACCAGCTGAACCAAACTGAAATCGCGAGCCTGGCATTTGGCTGCAAATTCCGCGGACTCATCGACTGGCATATCGGGAACGATGGCTCCGCTGACGCCAGCATCGATGGCTTTGTCCAAATACTCATCGACGCCTGTACGAAATATGATCGCGTAACTGACCATCGTGACAGTCGGCATTTTGACTTTTGCATTCACTCGCTTGAGCATGGCAAAAATATCATCCAGCCGCGTGCCTGCGTTGAGCGCACGGGTATAAGAAGCTTGAATGACTGGCCCATCAGCGATTGGGTCGCTGTAGGGAATGCCGACTTCCGCCAGGTGACAGCCAGCTTCGGCAAGCTCGACCAACAACTGTTCCGTCATCTCTAAATTTGGATCGCCAGCGGTGACGAACGGCATGAACGCCTTCTGCCCATCCTTTTTGAGACTCGAGAAAAGATCGTCGATAGCAGACATACAAGTTGGCTTTCAAAGAAAAGATGTTGGTTCAAAATTTAGACGGATGACATGTGATGAGTCAGCACAAAGCGAACTGACCAGTTGTTGCAATCAGCGGCGGGCACTGGCATCTCTGGCTCGCGTGGAGCTAAGTAGCTAAAGACTCTTTCAATCGCTGAATTTCCGCTGCGTCTTTGTCGCCGCGCCCGGACAAACACACGACAACAATTTCGTCTTTTCCACGTTCCTTCGCGACTTCGATTCCTTTGGCAATCGCGTGAGAAGACTCGAGCGCTGGCAAAATGCCTTCCATCTGCGCAACCAAGTCAAACGTTGCTAAAGCTTCGTCGTCCCGGCAAGCACGATACTCAACGCGGCCAGTTGATTTCCAATGGCTGTGTTCGGGCCCGACGCCTGGATAATCCAATCCGGCGGAAGCCGAATGGACATCGTCCGTTTGCCCGTCTTGGTCTTGGAGTACGTAGCTGAAACTGCCGTGTAACACGCCCGGTTTACCAAATGTCAAGCTGGACGCATGCTGGCCAGGCGAATCGTTGTGCCCACCGGCTTCGACACCAACCAGCGGAACATCTGTTTCCGCGACGAATGGGTAGAACATTCCTGCAGCGTTACTACCCCCGCCAACACACGCAACGACGGCGTCGGGAAGGCGATTGAATCTTTCTTTTGATTGCTCGATTGTTTCTCTTCCAATCACGCTTTGAAAATCTCGAACGATGACCGGAAATGGATGCGGGCCGACCACAGAGCCGAGAATGTAATGCGTGTCAGCGACCGAACTCATCCAATCTCGCATCGCTTCGTTAACCGCATCACGCAGTGTTCGTGAGCCGGTTGTGACCGGGCGAATTTCCGCTCCCAGCATTTTCATACTGAGCACGTTTGGTTGTTGCCGCCGAACATCCTCTTCTCCCATGTAAACAATACATGGCAATCCGAAGTGCGCACAAGCCGTTGCCGTCGCGACGCCATGTTGCCCGGCGCCGGTCTCAGCGATGACTCGCGTCTTACCCATCCGAAGCGTCAACAAGGCTTGGCCGATCGTGCTGTTGATCTTGTGAGCGCCGGTGTGATTGACGTCTTCTCGCTTAAACCAGATTTGGGCTCCGCCAGCTTTTTCGGTCAACCGTTTCGCAAAATAGAGCGGGGAAGGGCGGCCCACAAAATCGCGAAGCAGTACATTGAGCTCCGCCTGGAATTCAGCGTCTTGCTTCGCCTTCAAGTACTCCGATTCCAATTGATCCAGCGCCGCGACCAGCGTCTCAGGAACATATCGTCCCCCGAATTCTCCAAAACGGCCTTTTTCATCCGGAAGACTCGCATCGGGACTGGGCGAAGGCAAAAACGAACTGGCCATAAAAACGTCAATTGGGTTAAACAAAAAGAGGAAGGGTCGATTGTCGATTCGAGGTCAACAATCGTCAATAGACAGCGCCCCGCAAACCGGTCGTGAAGAACCGTTGATTCTCAAAAAATGCAACCGAAATCAGACCGAAACGCAGCCGAACGTCTGCTGTTGACCAAGCCACACGAGCCCCAAGCCCGATTCACTAACCAACGATCGAACAACGATCGAAATCGAATTTCCACACTACAAATAGCCACATCGCGAATTGCTACAATGCATGACAAGATGTGCTTAGCCGAAGAAATGCCCTATCTCAATTTAAGAAGTGCTTCATCCAAAAAGTGCTTCATCCAAAAAGTGCTTCATCTAACTCAGTTTGATTCACCTATGCCAGAACTCCCTGAAGTTGAAACGATGCGACGCGGCGTACTCGGAATCGTCGGTGCAAAAATCACAAAAGCCGAGCGGCCCCCATGCTCGAAACGGCCCATCTCGATCACCCCCAGAATCGATGCATTGAACCGTCGAGTCGTTGGTCGAAAGATTACGAGCGTGGATCGACTTGGCAAACGAGTCGTCATTCGCTTGGAAACTGACGACCGTCTGATCTTTGAGCCGCGCATGACCGGTTTGGTTTTAATCACCGAACCACCTACGAAAGAACACCTGCGATTCAGAATGACACTGACTAAGTGCCCGATCAAGCAGCTGTTATTTTGGGATCGTCGAGGCCTGGGAAAAGTCGCTTTGCTTTCTGACAAACAGTACCAAGCCAAGTTAACCGACGGTACGCTTGGCCCGGATGCTTTGGCGATCACAGCGGAAGAGCTTGCCGAACGATTCCATGGCAGTCGACGTGAAATCAAAGTCGCATTGCTTGACCAATCGGCGGTCGCAGGAATCGGGAATCTATACGCTTCTGAAATTCTTCACATGGCAAGCGTCCATCCAGCTACTCGCTGTGACCGGTTGACGGCTAAGCGTTGGCAAAAGATTTTCGAATGCATGGTTTTGATTCTGGAAACCGCCATCAAATACGAAGGCTCGACGTTGTCTGATGGGACTTATCGAAACGCGCTCAATGACGCGGGCAATTATCAAAACGAACATCGAGTTTACGATCGAGCCGGCGAACCATGTCCGAATTGCCAGAAGAGCACGATCGTTCGAATCGTCCAGGCGCAGCGATCGACTTTCTTTTGTTCCAAGTGTCAAAAGAAACGATGATTGCGAGGATTGAACTAGAAGCTCTACAAGCCTGCGCGTATGAAACGAGCGAATCCTCGCCTACGGTATTGGGGTTAAACGTACCGCCCAATAAAGATTAAACGCTGTTCATTTGCGACACGGCACCGATTCCGCGTGCTGCCGGAACAGGCACCTTCTGACGCTCGATCGGAAGCATCAACGTGAAACAAGTTCCCTTGCCGACGCTACTCTCCGCGCGAATCTTTCCACCATGGGCTTCGATGATGTTCTTGCAAGTCGCCAGTCCAATGCCGGTGCCGCCTTTGCCAGTTTCGTCCGGCCCGGACTTGGTCGTGAAGTAAGGCGTGAAGATTTTGCGAAGCGTTTCTTGCGGAATGCCAGAACCAAAATCGCGAACGCTTAAATCAACCGAGTTATTTTCGGCGTTTAGTTTCTGACGGATAATGAGACGGCCACCATCCGGCATCGCCTGTCGCGCGTTGATCAAAAGATTCATAAGCACTTGCTGGATCTGATTTCCGATGCAAGAAACTTCTGGCAAATCTTCATCGACTTCCATTTCTACCGAGATGCGATACTTCTGCATTTCGCGTTCCAGCAGCACCATTGACTGCTCAACCAAGCTCGGGAGGCTTGTCATTTCAAACTTCTCGCCACGATTGCGAGCCATGCCCAAAACCGAATTGGTGATCTTTGCAGCTCGCATCCCAGCCGAATTGATTTTATCAAACGCCTTATCACGAGTCGGCTTGTCGTCGTGGCGCATCCCCATCTTCGCGTAGTTGATGATCGTCATCAGCACGTTATTGAATTCATGCGTCGTGGTGCTGACAAGCTCGCCCAGGGCAGTCATTCGCTGGGATTCGTCCAGTCTTTTTCTTAGAACGGCAACTTCTTCTTTTAGTTGCTCGACTTCATTCTGCTGGCACTGGGACACTAGCAATCCTTCCATGGTGATAAAATTCGAGTTTTCCGGAAACAAAATTCCCGAAGAATTCTTGAGCCTATGTTTTCCGAAGCGAATTCTTGCGGACGGAAAACCATCAATCAGAGAAGCGTTTGAAGAGAATATGGGGGATTCAGCGAGGGATTCGCCGCCGAACCAATAATCTCCGCAATCAACTCAGTTTGAATGCGTGGCCAAATTGACCCGAATGTGAGGGGCGGGTGGTTACCTTCGTATCGTCCAATCGATCTCGGATTCTAAACCGCATCTCCGTATAATCCGGAAGCGATTTTGCCGGTAGGTTGCGTTGTTTTTCATTTCGAAAACCGCAACCTAATCGTTGATGTTGCGTCTGCTTCCCAAGCTTAACGAGACGGATTTCTTGAGCTTTCTGTTTTAGCGTCAAACCCAATCGAGTCCGCTCTGCGAAACGGGCCAAAACAAACGGGCCAAAACAAACGGGCCAAAACAAACGTGCGATGTCGTGAAAGCGATGCACAAGAACGAAAACAAGGATGTTTATGAGTACGATCGAAATACTCGATCAAATGATTGAGACAGCGGAACAGCTTGGCTACGGAATTCGTTACGACTACTTTGGCGGAACCGGTGGAGGCATTTGCGAGGTCGCCGGCAAGAAGTGGATATTCATGGATCTCGCTTTGAATTCGGTTGAGCAACTGGAGCAATTGGAGACGGCACTAGCCGACGAACCACTTTTGCAAACAGCTCAACCTTCACGTTCAAACAATCAACCCAAAGACTCTCGTCGGGCAGCGTAAAACGGAAGAGAAGAGCCGGGCAAGAAAAGAGCTGCTACAGACGGTTACTGAATCACTACCAGTCCGTCTCATAAAATTGTGGCCGACCAGCGACCGCCTTCAATCGTGATACCAGCATCTAACGAACTGGTGCCAGCGACTGGTTGATTCGCCGCTCATCCCCAACGATGCGTCAGCAGATCCTTCTTCCCAGCGGCTCCAAATATTTGGAAGCACAACCGTTTCGATGCTGATTAGCTTGACACTACTTTCGACCAACCATTGATTGGCAGCGGCGACCGCATCGTCAAATGTTTCATGCGAACCCGGCTTGAGAAATCCTGGTGCCTCAATTTCCTTGGGTACGAAATCTTGATACTTCAGCATATTAGGATCCTTGTACTCCCATATTCTTGATGGCTGTCGTTTGCCACTGGCGGCGTTCTATTCTTACTTTTTTTGCATCTTTGATTGGTAGACCTTCTGAGTCTCAATATATTTTTCAACAGGGCGGGGCGTCAGGTATCGAATGGACTGATTCCCCGACACACGTTGGCGAATATTGGAACTGGAAATTTCGACCTGTGGACTCTGCACGTTCAGTGACTCAAATTTTTTGAAACGATCGTCGTCGACATATTCCTTCAGGGCTGACAGATCAACGGTGCCAGAGCCTGGCCGATTGACAACAATTGGACAAGCCAACTCGCAAATCTGCTGCGGCTCTTTCCAACTCGAAAAAGACTCTAGTGAATCGTCACCCATCAACAAGAACAATTCGTCATCCGGATGGCTTTGCTGGATCTCTTTCAAAGTATCAACTGTGTAGCTGACGCCTCCGCGTTCCAGTTCCAGCTTGGACAACACGAATGCTTCATGCCCGCCCAATGCGAGGCCAATCATTTCCGTTCGTTGACGATCCGTACCGTGGGCTCCCTCTTGTTTGTGAGGCGATAGTGCGCACGGGACAAACCAAACTTGATCGAGCTTGGCTGACTCTCGGCAATGCTCGGCCAAGATCAAATGTCCAAGATGAATCGGATCAAACGATCCGCCAAAAATTCCAATTCGCATTGAGTCGTTTTATTGGTTAATTGTGTGAAAGCTAAAAAGAACTTCGTTGGGTTCAAGCTCGATTTTTGAAACGAACAGGAATATCCGTTCGAACGTATCTGTTGTTTGACTGGCAAGCTTGCAAGAACGGCCCACTAAAAGCCGATCAATACGAACCCGACCAAAGAGGCTGTAAAATCGAGCCCTGCCTAGCCCTACCGATTCCAACCGAACCCTCCCAAATGCCAGCAACTCACCATGGTAATCTTTCATGGCGAATTTGTCCTCAGCCTTCCCAGCCTTAGATCCCATTTGACTTA
>CAZPTT010000139.1:10214-17262 GCA_964589435.1 uncultured Pirellulaceae bacterium | reverse complement strand
GATCGTAAGAAAGTAGGCCGTAACAAGTGTAGCGCAGTTACGGCAACTTCAGTTTTTGTATTTTGCCGTATCATCGTCGCTGACGCTCCTTGATAGCGGCCTACAACCGCTCAGCTTGAGTAGCCAAACCATTGGCCAAACCGTTTTCCAAACCGTTTTCCAAACCGTTTTCCAAACCGTTGGCCAAACCGTTGGCCAAACGACGGCTGAAGAGAAAACGGAAACAGTTGTCCGTGCAACTTCCGCCGAAACAGAATAAAGCCTGAACCAACTTGTTGAATAGTCGATTTTCAATTGCGATAGTAATCGGTTAGACTCGACGAGCAAGACGAAAGCTTTCAACCATCCAATCCCTTCCAACCTTTGGATTCTGATCAGGAGCCCCACGTGTCGAAATCGGCTAAGTATCAAGTTAATAGCGGCAAAGCGATCACGAGCATGATCTTGGGAGTTTGCAGCTTTATCTGCATGTTCTTAACGGGCATCGTCGCGATCATCATGGGCATCTTGGCGCTCAAAGAAATCAAGAATTCGAAAGGCCGCATGAAGGGCGATGCCTTCGCAGTCATCGGAATCATTGCTGGTGTGCTGGGCTGTCTCTGGACGATTCCTGTCTTGATTGCCATGCTACTGCCGGCCGTCCAACAGGTACGGTCTGCGGCGCGATCGGTAACTTCTCAAAACAATATGCGGCAGCTTTCCCTTGCGATGCACAATCATGAATCGGCCTTCATGCACTTTCCGATTCCGATGCCAAATCCCGCTGATCAACCTGTGTCTCAATTGAGCTGGCGAGTTCAGATCCTGCCTTTCCTCGAGCGGAATGATCTTTACGATCGGTTTCATCACAACGAGCCCTGGGACAGCCCTCATAACTTGGAACTTGTCGCGGAGATGCCCGAAGTGTTTGTCGCGCCAAGCCACAACCTTCCGCCAGGCGAAACGCTATACGTTGTTCCGATCAGTTTGCAACAAAACATGCAGGGCGCAAGGCCCGAAGCAACTTTTGTAGAGCATCAGAAAACCAGTTTCGGCACGGTCTCCGATGGATCGGCAAACACGATTTTTATTCTTGAGGTTGATCCCGCAGCCGCCGTCATTTGGACAAAGCCCGAAGACTGGGTTTATGATCCGAACAACCCGATGCGATCACTTGGCAACGCGCAGCGAGGGAAATTCCTGGCTGGTTTTGTCGATGGTTCTGTAACCCAAATCGACAATTTCATCGCGCCCACAACGTTGAATGCAATGTTTACAAGAAACGGAGGTGAACCGATTCAACGGTAGTCACAGGTGACTTGGTATGGGCCTACCCCCAAAATCGATTCAATTGATTTCAATCGAACTTACACAGTCCATCGACAAACGCGGCGGTTCCATCGCGCAGCCATGCATCAAGCTGTGCTTGTTCCTTTAATTGTTGACCTCGTTGAAGCGGCACGACAGCGAAACATGTTTTCACGTCCGCCAGCCCCGACATATCACTCCAGAGTTTTTCAAACTGCGCGACCGGAAATACGTCTTCCTGGCCATGCCCCCAGCGTTTCTTAACGTCTTTGATCGTGATGTAGGTCGGCATTTGCTGGCTCAAACGACGAACTGCCTGTTCGACACGTTTCAGGTCGGCGAGATCATCGCGGCCAAGTCCGAATTCATCGAGCATTTTGTCGATGTGAATCCAAGTCGTCATTGAGTTGTAAAAGGACAAACGAAATTCATCCTTCTCGCGCGGCATCGCCAATCCTTCCAGCAGTCTCGGCCGTCCGTTAACTCGCGCCAGTCCGCCGCCACGATCTTCCAATCGACGAGCGATCACTTCGAACGTCAGGCAACTGTCATTCTCTATGTGCAGACCAAGCAAACCAGGATCAACGTTGGCTCCCAGTGTATCAACGTTGTGCAACATCAAGTGTGAAAGTTGCGGCTGATCTTTCAACAAATTCGCCAAGACTCCGTTGCAAAGCATATTGGGAATTTCATACCAGTGTCCAACAGGATGCAAACATTGAGCAGGCATGTTGTCGCGGTAGTCGCTGCCTTCGCCCATTTGCTTCGCCCATCCCGTCAGCGCCGAGCGAAGACTCGAACGCATTTTCTCTTGTTGCTCGTCTAGCAATTGCTGCGGCATTTCTTCCCACTGAAACTGCAAATCTCGAAGCATTGGGATCGTTCGCAAGCCGACAAATTTTCCCGGCGAGAGCACAACCTGACCTTTGTAATCGCAGTTGTTAACCGTTTGTAAATGATTCAAAATCGGTTCATGAGTCATGTATCCGGTCGTGATCACATGCGGAAAATGTTTACCAAACTGATCACCAACTTTTTGACTTTTGGCAAGGTGAACCTCAAGGAAACTTCGATGACGTCCCGACATTTGGCAGAACGGATGCAGCCCTTTGACCACTCCCGCGCCTTCAGTCCATCGACTACCGACACCGGCAGACAGTGTCACGACCGCGACTTTTCCGTCCGCGATTGCGGCTTCTCCAATCGCTCTAACTTCGTCCGACACGCCATTGCGGGCATCGGTGTAGTCGTCCGGTTCAACGTCAGCGATCGAAGTGTTTAGCGGAAGTCGATTCTGCGCTAATCCGTATCGCCCTGACTTCACATCTGTTTGAACCTGTTCGTGAAGTTCGCTATCAAAACCAATCCTCTTGAGTAAATCATTGAGTGATTCATCGGCACCATCACTTTTCTCACGTCCGGGGAGGATGCCTTCGACAAGTTTTCGAAACGCAGCCGAACTATCGGCGTTGCGATATTCGCTTCCAAGTTGCTCCAATTCGTATCGCTGCAACATCGAAAGTTCTTGCGCTGAACGCTTGAGCCAACTGGGCACCATCAAAGCAAAATACTCATCCGGCATGCGAGCCGAACCGTTTTGTCGAAGCTCACCCCAAGAACCTTTATCGTTGATTTCGAAATCATAGACGACTGGCTCCATCGCGAAAGGCAGCCGCTCGTCCATCCCCGCTTTGGTTTCGGCCAATACCTTTTGCAGCCAACGCTGCGCCTCTGGTTTGATCGCCGGATCGAAGATGAAACCCATTCCGCCGCCAGCCATCCCACCCAGCATCCAGAAACCCCAAAATTGGTCGCCGTACTTTTCTTCACATTGTTCGACAACCGAATTGGTGAACAAGTTTGTACACCAAGGAATGATCTTTTGAAGTGGCCCGAAGAAGTTTCGATGCGTCGCCGCACCAACGGCTTTGATGTCTCCGCGTTGCAGTGCTTCGGAGATCTCATCAAGAATTGCCATCGCCTCTTGACGGGCTTCCCATTCGACCGGTGAACGCAACAGGTACTTCTCGGTCACCATTTCAAGAATTGGCCCCACGTTCTGAGCCATTCCGCCATGAACGAGAACCAAGCTTTCTTGAAGCCGTTTTCGAGAATCGGCAGTTACCTGTTCATCAGAATAGACGGTGTGCTTGGGAAGCAATCGACCGCGACTGATCCCAAATTCTGGATCGCCTTCTTCGACTGGAGCGCCTTGGATCAATTTAATTCCCGGCCATACACCGCCGGAATCTTGCCAACCGCCACCGGATCCACCGATCCACTCACCCAAAATCGCACGCGCCGCAATGACTCGACGATCCGCTTCGCTCAGCCCACCCTCCAAAGCAGTGACTTGGCCGGTCGCACGCATGCACATAGAAATTAACGAGCCAAGCAAATTCGTTGACACTGCCAGACGAGAGCCCTTGGGTATATCGTTGACTTTACTGACGATCTCCAGTCCAAGGCCCGGACCGACCACTCGATTGAGCAGCGTTTCGATATTCTGACCGCAACCTTCCATGCCGGGAGGAACAATGCCCGCCGCGATCACTGCCGCTTTGAGCAAACCAAGATAGTCCCGAGCGAAATCAAAAACTTCAGCGATCGTGGTTATGTCAGCCGACGCCTTTAGATCCACACTAACCAATCGTAAAACCGGCTGATCGATGACCCGTAAAAAACACTCGATCGGAGGTCGCGGCGCGTCATCTCGATCCATCACGCCCAAATTGATCGAAGCATTGATCACGCGTGCGCCTGCCGGAAAATCCATCCCAAGGAAAAAGATATCACTCCAACCACTATGAGAAAAATCCATCCGAACCGCTGTCGTTTCCGAGAGAATCGGAAACTGAGGACTGTCTTCATTTCGAGCTAACAGTTCCTTACGAAATCTCAGCGGGTGATCATCTGGATGGCCAGCACGGAACATCCATTGATTGCCGCGCACCGTTCGAACACTTCGCCGGACTTGGTCTGCCAACGTTTGAAACGCAAGGTCACGATAGGCATGACTGAGAGCACTTGAAACTGCGTCGCTGGGGCCTGCATTTGACTGAAGCTCCAGAAGTGAATCGATGGCCTCAACGAACCTACGTCCCAACAGGTGCTGATAACTTCCAAACGGAATGTGACCGAGCGGAGCGCCTTCAAGCAGAGGCGGCAAATGATAACGATGGATCGCCGACAGGAAAAACAGTGTCCTGACCCGGTGGTAAAGGTTTTCAGTTGATCGCCAAAACTGATCAAGCTGATTCGTGTCTTCCAGCAAAGAGTTCAACTCGACACCAGCACACAGCTCGTCAAGCGAACAATTTCGAACGGCGTCGTCTTCGGAAACAATCGTCTGCACGAGGCGATTACTTAAGACATCAACCGCATGACCTTTATCGGACGCATCATTCGTTTGTGAATTCTTAGAACTTGAGTTCGCTGAAGTAGTAGGATTCATCAGGCACCAGCCCCCGCAGTTGGCATTCCACTCAACGAACCTGGACGAGTGGCTACCATCCCCAACAAGTCCGAAAGGATCTCGTCGCGGTCTTTGCCGTAAAGTGCCAACGCCAATTGAGATTTGAGCAAGCCGTATTTCTGACCGATGTTGTATCGAAAACCATCGATCTCTGTTGCCAAGTATCGTTCTCGACGAGCCAGCGTTTCCAAGGCTGGCGACAATTGAATGGTTTCGTCGGGTTTCGAACTGGCAAGCATCTCACCCAACAGTTCCATCACCGTTGGTGACAGGACGTGGATCCCAGAAAGACAGAGGTAGTGGCTGGCTCGCAGGCCAGCGACGATCAATTCTTGTTCTGCAAGTGTCGGCGTCGGTTTCTCAATGACAGTGTTGACTTCATAAAGGCCTGACCGGTTGGCCACTCGCTTCGCTCCAACGGCACCAAAATAAGGCAAAAGGTTTTCGCGCGTCGCTTGCACCGCCGAAACAGCACACGATTCCGACATTGCCACGTCAACCAATTGTTTGGCGTATCCGTTTTCATGGAGACTGATATATACGTGGTCGCTTACCAAGTGCAAAAATGACTCGTCGCCCACGAAGTCTTTGGCCCGATAAAGTGCGTCGCCATAGCCGCGTGGGTTGGCCTGCTCGACAAACGTCAGGCGACCAGCATGCTCGCCAGCTGCTTCGCCGTAACTCTCTGCTTCGCCGGGACAGATGACGACACAGATTTCTTCGGCGCCCGCGTTGACGGCCTCATCTGCAATCAATTGCAATGCGGTTTTGTTTCGGCCCTGCCGATCGACAAGATTCTGTAGTGGGAGAGATTTTTGATCGGGAGCCGCTGCGGTAATCACCGCCTTACGAATCGTCATGGAGAACTTTCAAACGAGGTGGCAACGCAAGCATTTGCCGAAGGTGATAGAGAAATTTTCAATCGTCTTTTTTTGCCAAAACATCAACTCAGGGCGACCGTAGATCGTTTGCCCGAAGCCTGACTTTGATCGCAATTCCCATTTTAATCGGATGCCCGTCGGACCCAAAGCCAAATTCGAGAATTCGGCTCAATGGGTGGGCCAGGCAAACTGACTTCAACGCATTACGTGGACATCTGGAGAGTTGGCTTGTGAAGTAGGGTAGCGTTACTCGAAAATAATTTTTAACCTGTAGCAGATCTCCAAGGACGCCAACTCCACCAGAACAGCCTAAATCATGATTGATTTCTCCTTACCGTTCACGCTACAGGCCCTCTTCACACTTGGCATGCTGATCCTGCTGCAAGCCGTGCTGGGATTTGACAATCTGCTGTACCTGTCTCTTGAATCGAAAAAGGTTGAGGAGAGCAAACAGAGCTATGTGCGCAGGATGGGGATTTTTCTTGCCATCTTTTTGCGAATCGTGCTTCTGTTCGTGATTCTCCTGGCCATCGATAACTTGTCCGCTCCACTCTTCGAGTTTGGTTTGCAGGATGCCGTTGTTCACGCCGCCGACCACGGCGAAGATCTTGCCGGCGGCACGGTCGAACATGGGAGTGATGGCGATCACGGAGCCACCATTCATGTTCGTCGCGATGTTAATGAATCTGGCAGAATCGTGGCTGGCAGTTTCAACATCCACAGCATCATCGTGCTGCTGGGCGGAATCTTTATTATCTATACGGCTTTCAAAGAAATCATGCACATGTTGGCGATCGACCACCTTGAGCACGAAACTAAAGACAGGAAACCCAAGAGTGTTGCCAATGCGGTTACCTGGATCGTTTTGATGAACCTCGTTTTTTCGTTCGATTCGATCCTCTCTGCGATCGCGTTGACCCACAATGTCTGGGTGATGGGAACGGCAGTCATCATCAGTGGAATCTTGATGATCGTCCTTGCTGATACCGTCGCCGAGTTTTTGAAGAAGAACCGAATGTACGAGGTGCTCGGCCTGTTTATTCTTTTCATCGTGGGCGTCATGCTGGTTTCCGAAGGCGGCCACCTCGCACACTTGCATCTCTTCGGTTATGCCATTGAACCGATGGCGAAATCGACATTCTATTTCGTGATTGGAATTTTGGTTGTTGTCGACATCATTCAATCTCGCTACCAGAAGAAACTGCTGGCGCAGCGCGAGGCCGAAAAAAGCGGAGCCCATTAAGCAGTGTTGTTCGCTGAAGCAGTTCAGAGAATAAGAACATGCAAGCGTCCTAGGCTACTCGCGTCTAATCGCAAACGGGGGAGAACATCCTTGTTCTCCCGTTCGTTGGCTCCATGGCGTTTCCAATTGAGCTCATCAATTCAAAATGGATTCGCAATCAAT
>CAZPTT010000139.1:0-10114 GCA_964589435.1 uncultured Pirellulaceae bacterium | reverse complement strand
AATTGCTGCTCAGAATTGCTGCTCAGAATTGCTGCTCAGGATCGCATGAACCAAGGCAACCATTGCGTTGCGCTCAAATGACGCTCGAACAGGTCAAGCTCCAATTCAATCGAATCAGCCAGTGAGTCGAATGCTGCATCAATCCGTTCAATCTCAGCCCTCAGATCATTGCCAAGCTCGCCCTGCAAACAACCTTTTGGCTCCTCAACCTGATCAATCTCCGACACGAGCAGGTCTTCAGACACACCGCTCAACACTTCACCAACTTCGCCACCATCATCAGCCTCGATGATCTCCGAGGTCAAATCGCTCTCTTGCGTTAACGAAAGACTGAAGTCTGTTGCTAAATTGTTCGATGAATCGACCAAGATTTGGTATTCACTGCCGGCTTCGGCGTTTAGACGAATCGCAACGTCATCATTGGTCGAGCCGGACACTACCGGCGTGCCATTGGAATCAAAAACGGTTACCTGAGTGTTGGATTCGAAGTTCTCGCTGGCTGCATTCATTGCCACGACAATTTCGCCGTCAGTTGGCGAAACAAATCGAAATGCGTCCCGATCTTCTCCCGTTTCCAACACGCCATCCAACGCCACGACACCGTTTTCAACGGCTAGAAGCGTAGCGTCTTCGCCGATCTCATTCGGGTGTTGATCAACCGTAGCAGGATCGATCGGATCCGGCACTATCTCCAATGACAAATAGTAGACGCCCGTTTGCTCTCCGATTGCGCTCAGCGCGACCACATACTCACCGCCTGCCTCAAGATCAAACGAAAGCTCGACGGACTCATTGGTTAGTCCTTTGGCGACTTCTACAGATTGGCTGTCAAGAACCGAAACTTCCAATTCTGTTCCATTGTCGGACATTAACTCAGAAACGTTTAGAGTCGCCCGCCCATCGGCATCCGCGACAAGGCGGAACGAATCGACCTCTCCAGGCATCGCCAACTCGCCCGACAACGCCGCGCAGTTGTCGACCATCTGGAGAGTTTCCATTTCTTCAGCAGCTTCTACAGAAACCTCATCGACTTCCGTCTCATCCGTTCCCGCGTCGACTTGTTCTGATCCGTCAACGAATTCCGTGGCATCATTTTCGGCTTCTTGACCTGCTGCATCCTGCGCCGAATCTGTTGGTGGTTCGCCTGCTGGATCCGCTTCGCCGACAGATTCTTCTTGAATAACCTCGACGAAACTCGCGGTCATCTGAAAATAGCCTTCGCCAGCTTCATCGGTCGAAATTTTCACCTGATACGTTTCCCCTTCGTTGACATCGATAGACATCTTCTGGAATCCATCCAACTCCTCAGTCATCGTTTCAACAATGAGATTTCCTTCACCATCTGTGATTTCAATTCGAGTCTCGGCATCACCGAACGAAGTCGAAACTACAACGCTCAGCTCTCCATCAAGACTGGGCGTCATCGCCATGCTCGTTTGGGCATTCTCAGCATCCAGCTTCCCAAAATAGCCGACGGTTCCCAGCACTGGATCCGACAACCGATGTGCCGTTTCAGTCACCTCGACGAGTTCCTCATCGACGGTCAGACCAATTCCAACGCCAGCTGCATCGGTGACTGTTGCAGCGGATTCGCCAACCAAATCTCCGGCGATGCCATCACCTCCCTCCAGCGCTGTTTCAATCGAGTCGATCGGTTCACTCCCTGGCAGTTCTGTTTCTTCAAAATCGATTGCAAGACCTGAATCGACCAAATCAGTCGCAGCAATCTCGCATTGTTCTGCTGGCATCGTTTCACATTGAATCACACCGACAGCGAAATCCGCAGCAAGCAGTTGCCGTTTCTCCAACTGTTCAAACTGAAAGCGTCTCATTTTCCGTTTGGACATAATCGTCTGGCCTTTCGGCCACTCCCTAAACATGTGACATACAATCAAGCCTTTGCCGGATCGCACAAGCTATGCCAAACGAGATGACGAGCAACGATAATTCCTTGAACGCCATCAATCACTGAGATCGCGAGGTGGTTTCAATTCTTGAGCCATGAATCAAAATGCCATCGCGTAAAAATCACAAACGCTGGCGGGACTTTCTACACGGAGGTACTTTTTTGCCACCATGACATTTGCCACCATGACATTTGCCAGCGAACCAAATGACCTCAAAATTGTCTTGGTCGGGAATACAAATCATCCAGCTCTAACTAAAACACTTCGATCACAATCAACAAGGAATCATGACATGAGCCACATCATGGTGGACGTCGAAACAGACGGCCCAATACCGGGGGACTATTCAATGATTTGCTTCGGCGCAATCATTGTCGAACCCTCATTGTCAAAGACATTCTACGGACGGCTAAAACCAATTTCGGAAAACTGGATTCCGGATGCTCTCGCCGTGTCCGGATTTAGCCGCGAAGAAACAGAGGCCTTTGGCCAGCCGGCAGAGGTAATGCAAGCTTTTGTTGATTGGATCGCAGCCGAAAGTCATGGCCGACCGTTTTTCATCTCCGACAACAATGGCTTCGACTGGCAATTCATCAACTGGTACCTACACCATTTTTTGAAAGCTAATCCATTCGGCCACAGCTCAACCAATCTTGGCTCGCTTTACAAAGGCCTGGTAAGCGACACATTCAAGAACTTCAAACACCTTCGAAAGACTGAGCATACACACCATCCAGTTGACGATGCCCGTGGCAACGCAGAAGCACTGCTGCAGATGAAGAACGAATTGGGGCTGAAGATCAGCCTGAAGTAACCTCGGGCAAAGCGCTACCTGTCGTTGACGTTGGTAGGCCGAGCGACGTCAGTCAAATTCATGCAAACCCCATGTCTTAGGCCTGACTTCCTTAGGCCTGACTTTCTTAGGCCTGACTTTCTTAGGCCTGACTTTCTTAAGCCCGACTTGCAATTTGAGTGACTACCAAACTTGCGTGCGACTGACAAATTTTCGTTGGCGGGATACAATAGATTTAGCAGCCTCTGATCTCAAAAGCTGCCGACGCTTTCGTCGAAAAAAATCAATTCGTCTTTCCCCATTGCTCAATCATGGATGAGTTAACAACACTCATTGCCCAACCTGATGCTGCCCAAGAGCGGGCCATGTTCATTTACCGTGTTGGATTGACAATGATTGGCGTCGCAATCCTGCTGGTCGCCTACGGTATCGCTTTGGCAAATCCCAAAGACCCAGACAAACGGCTCTCCCCAACCGTCATCCTTTCCATGTGCGGCGTGACCTCTGTCCTTGGACTGGGCGTGATTGGCTACGCCTGGCTGCTGGTTTAAGCTCGCTGATTATTCCTCAGCTAGACACAGACGTTAGCCAAAACTTCCGTCGCGGCATCAATCGTATTCTGAATATCTTCATCGCTATGGGTTGCGGAAACGAAGAGTGCCTCGAATTGACTACACGGCATATAGACGCCGCGTTCGATCATCCCCCAAAAGTATTTTGAAAACATTCCCGTATCGCATCGAGAGGCCGATTCCCAAGCGGTCACCGGGCCCGGATTGAAGAACAGCGTCATCATGCTGCCGACGCGATTAAGGCAATGTTCGACGCCAGCGGATTTGGCCGCCGTTTGCAAACCGTCAGCCAATTTTTGACTGGAACTCTCTAGCCTCTCATAGGGAGGGTCGTCTCGAAGGGAGCTTAGCATTGCGATTCCCGCAGCCGTAGCAATCGGATTACCGCTCAAGGTACCGGCTTGAAAGACTTTCCCAGCGGGCAGAACATGTTCCATGATCTCCCGCCGACCGCCAAAGGCGCCCAAGGGCAAACCGCCACCAACAATTTTGCCCATCGTCGTCAGGTCGGGCGTAACCCCGAAAATGCTTTGGGCACCGCCGTAAGCAACACGAAAACCGCACATAACTTCATCAAAGATCAACACCGATCCGTATTTCGCAGTCACGTTTCGTAACGAACCAAGAAACGATTCTGTTGGAGTTACGCATCCCATGTTCCCGCAGACTGGCTCAAGAATCACCGCTGCGATTTTGTCACCGTGAACCGAAAACGCTTTTTCGAAACCTTCGACATCGTTGTACTCAAGGACGATGGTGTCTTGACTGGTACCGGCCGTCACGCCAGGCGAGTTCGGCACCGCCAACGTCGCTGCCGCACTACCTGCAGCTACCAAGAGACTGTCAACATGCCCGTGATAATTGCCAGCAAACTTGATCACGAGATCACGCCCCGTGAATCCACGCGCCAACCGAATCGCGCTCATGGTGGCTTCGGTGCCCGAGTTGACCAGCCGAACCATTTCGACCGAAGGTACCGCCGCAACAATCATTTCAGCCAACTCATTTTCGGCGACCGTCGGAGCACCAAAGCTAGTCCCACGCTCGACAGCCGCATGAACGGCGTCTTTAACGGCGGCGAATTGATGCCCCAAGATCATGGGGCCCCAAGAGCCGATGTAATCGATGTATTTATTGCCATCAATATCGATCAAGTACGCGCCTTCGCCACGCTCAAAAACGATTGGCTCCCCACCGACGGCCCCAAAAGCACGAGCCGCGCTGTTCACGCCTCCGGGCATCAGGTTCTTGGCTCGAGCGTACTCGACTTTACTACGTTCGCGATTCATTCTTGACTCAATTCGAATAGTTTTCGTAGAACGGGCACTTCTGCCGTTCAAATCCAGGCGGGCAAGAGTGTCCGATGTACAAATGGAGGTATGAACTCAATTGCCGCTCGCATTAAGAACAAGAGTCAAACACTCGCACATGCTTCCAATTGTGTTTGCATAATTCGATGAACTCAAAATGCCGTTCGGCTTTTTGATACGCGTCGTGCGAAGCTTGATCTTCAAACGCAATATTCAAACAAACCTCAAAGTCTTGGTCATTCACATCTCTCTGAAATTCAGTTTTCCGTCGTCCGACATAGAACGAAACCATCCCCGGATGCCCCGACAAAAACTTGTCGCAGGCGGCAACAAGCTTCTCTTGCTCTTCATTGGAATTATCGACAAGCAAAAAATAGACGTTGTGAACTAACATGAACAATGGAACCAATTGGCTGAATTCAAAAAACTTTTTCTGGAAGATCTAAGCTGGCAGTTTTTAAGGCGTGCCTGCTTTTTTCAATTGTGGGCGGTGGTCGTTGGGAATCGTGTGAGCCGGAACAGCTTTTCGATTCTCAGCATCCCAAGCCATCATCGTACTATCTCGCCATGATTGATTGGCCATCGTCACGGCAGCCACACCAGCCAAGCCTAAATCGACGGGACAATTGAGTTCCGCATCGTCGCGAATCGCAGCATGTAGATTTGAGTGATGCGGCACAATGTCTTCGGCACCGGTTTTTTTGTGCTCACCAAGAACTTTGCCATCCTTGTCTCTAGCGACCCAACCTGTATCGGTAAACTGAAGCGTCCCACGATATCCCCGAATGAGGTGATCAATTCCGACGCGATTGCTCATCGTACCGAGTACGTAAACCGTCATCCCGCGTGGATACTCACAAATCATTTCGAAATTATCCGGTAGATCACGTCCGTCATCCCATTGCCAGATTCCGCCCATCCCGACGACTCGTGACGGAAACATTAGATTGCAGGCCTTCATGATCCGGGTAATACGATGGATAAAAAGATCCGTCGCGATGCCGCCAGAGTACCTCGCATAATTTCGCCATTCGAAATAGTGATGTGGATTCCAAGCCTCTTTGGGCGCTTCGCCAAGCCAAGCCTTCCAATCGAGATCGTTTGGCTTTGGCATCGTTTCATCGAGATTCGGATCTCGCCATGGGCCTTGGTTATAGCGGCGAACATACTCAATCTGAGCCTGTACAACCTGGCCGATCATGCCATCGTCAATGGCCTGACGAGCCGAAATGTAACTATCATCTGACATGCTTTGAACGCCAACTTGCATCTTCAAACCTGATGCTTTCTGCGCGTCGACAACTTCCAAGCCCTGCTCAAGCGTGTGAGTCATCGGCTTTTCGCAATAAACATGCTTGCCCGCAGCCAAAGCGTCCAACGTCATTTTGCAGTGCCAATGCTCTGGCGAAGCAATCGTCACATAATCGATGTCTTTATGATCAAGCACCTTTCGATAGTCTTGATAATGGTTGGCCGCGCCGATGGTTTTAGCCGCCTTCTCGGCGCGGGTTACCCAACAGTCGGCTGTCGCAATCGGCTGCAAATTGTTCGATTCTTTCAAAGCAACGATCGCACCCGAGTGAGAGGAGCCCATTCCACCGACACCGATCTGGCCCACTCCAAGACGATCGTTGGCCCCGGAAATCCGGTTATAACTACTTGCCGAAACCGCACTCGTTCCAGCGACAGCGATCGACGCCGCACCGGCAGTTTTCATAAAGTGGCGGCGACCAAGTTTACTTTGCCCATTTCCCGATTCGTTACTACGTGGCGTCGTTGATTTCTTCTTCATCACGGCTCTCTCCTGACGGACTGTTTGAACCCGTATTCTAAACGAAAAATTGTTCGGATACACCACGCCGGTCCTGAGCTTTGATTCGCGACGAAACAGTCACCTTTCTCGCAGTAGCGGCGAGAGGCAGGCAGCGTTTACACCGATCAGCTAACTGGTGAACAGGTCGTTGTGAGTGGGGGGCACGACCGTGCCGATGCCGGTCTTTGCTTTGAAAAGCTTTTTCCAATTTGAATTGAGTGACTCAATCGCATTTGAGATTTCAACAGCCTTCCAACGCCCCATCGCATCGACGTTAGCCATGCCCAGCCGAGCCAATTTGCCGAGTGCGTCATCGATTTCAAAATCCACATCAAGCTCGGTCACGTCAACCAAAAACTTCTCGGCGAAACGATCGAGCTGTTCACTCGTTGCCCCCTCGGGATCCACGTCTTTGTGTTTCCAAAGTATCGCATAAGCCAAGATCGCCTCACACAACTCTTGCTCCTCGGCTTCATTGAGTATTCGATAAATGACACTCAAATTATTGTCCATGTTTTTCAGGTACAGACTTTTCGTCAAACCGAACTGATACTTGTTCTTGGTACGAAAGTAACTCAAGAACGATTTGACGATGTATCCACCCGAAACACCAATAAACACCAGCCAACCGAAAATTGCGTTGAACGTGAATGCAACTGACAGAACCAATAGACTTCGAAACAACTTGTAGGCCGTTATCACGGTTCCCGATAAAGTTGGCAAAATGATCTTGGCTTTGTCAAAGCGAGACAAACGAACCCTTGAACCGGGCAACAGAATTTCCAAATCCGTTTCCGGTATGTTCTTGAATGTTTTCAGGTAAACCCGATTTGGATCGATTGGTTGATCCGCTCGATTTTTGATCTCTCCGGCTTCAATTGGGCGCGTTCGAAATACCATAATCAACCGTTGAAATTCTGGCAGCTCGATTGATTCTTCACGAAACAAGTTCTGCCAACGACGACGAGTGATCGTGACCGTTCGATAACCACGCGCAAAGATCTCAAGCTGGTGGAATAGTTCGAAATCGACATCGAGTCTAACCCCCCACTGACAACCAATTTCGATGGCGGCTTCCAACTCGGTGCGAGTCAGTTGTTTGTAGTGGGCACTGAAAAGCAAGCTGGTAACTTGATCGACAAGCTTTTCGCTCAAGTGATCCCGCTTCGCCGCATCCAAATCCTCAAGCTCCAAATATTCGCTGTCTGGATCAAGATGGCTGTAAATTTCTTCCAACTGAAGAAGCAGCGAAAGATGTTCCACATGGAAGATCGCTTGCAGATGATTGCAAAGTTGATCGAACGAGTCTTGGTCGATGGCCGAAAACGAAAAGTACTCCCGCAACTTCAATCGCAGATCCGCATGGCGCAGCGGAATAAACGTCGGCCTCGGCGGCAACTGCTGAGCGATCGGATCGTCTTCGATCGCCGAAATCAAGTTTTCAGGTTCTTGTTCGTTCACGCTTTCTCGGTTGCAGTAAAATTCTCTCTAGGTGTTCCTTTTTCATCTCGGCCCATGGCACGAACCCAATCACGCCCCAATCTATTTCGTTGAGCATCAAGAGTTATCCGCCTCGATCGCTTTTACGACTTCAGCGAAATCGTCATCCTTCATTCCAATCGTATTTTTGCGTGCTGGAAAATCTCCGTTTTGAACATCGGCGACATATTCCTTGAATGCCGCGACGCGTTCGTTTTGCAAGCGCTGATTTTCGGCGAAGAAGTTTCGATAAGCTTTCGCATGTCGCGGAATTCGCTCGTCATAGTCTCCTAAGATATCGCACGAAAACAGGAACTGAGTGTCACAGCCACTTCCCGACCCTAACGACATCAGGATCATACTCGTGTGCGAGCATAAATAGCTGGCCAACTTTGCCGGGACGACTTCCAGTTCGGCCGCGTAAGCCCCAGCGTTTTCTAAGTCCTTCATCTGAGCAAAAAGTTGCTTGGCTTCAACTGGAGTCTTCCCAATCGCCCGATATCCCGTCCAAGTCACGTGCCTGGGAACCAAGCCAAGATGCCCAACAACGGGAATGCCTTCACGGGTCATCGCTTCAATGATCTTGGGGCTCGATGAGCAATAGACAGAACTCGCCCCCAACTCCAAAGCCTGAAACGAAATACGAATCGCCTCATCGGCAGAAGCCATTCCATGCGGTGTCGCACAAGAAACAAAACTGGCAGGTGCCGCCGCGACAATTCGAGGCAATCGCATCTGGGCTTCCGGTGAGTCAAAACTGCAACTCAGCAAATCAATCCCAGCCTCTTCAGCGGCGGCCGCTTCTTCCGGAGACTTGACATGAATGTGGGTCAAACAGCGTTTTCCTTTCAGCTGTTGCAACTCATAGACGTTGTACTTTTTTCTTGGTCGTAGCATGGGCAATCAACCTTAACGGCAACGAAAACCTGAACTTTATCATTCTCGCGCCTCCGACTCAACGACGGCAAAACAAACACTGCTGCAATCAACTATATTTGGAAGCATCTGAGCATAAGACGTTTGCCGCCCGAAATTAGACCGACTACATCCATCGCATAGAAAAAACCCTCATGCTGCTTAATTCCTCCGTCCGCACTATGGTTATGGCTTTCGTTGTTGGTTGCATCATTCCGATCACTGATTCCATTGCCCAAGACGAAACGGATCCCCTGCATGTCGTCGTCATCGTCGGCACGCATCACTACTCAGCCCACCGCTCGATGCCGCCGTTTGCAGAAGAGCTCAAACGCTTAGGCTTTCGAACAACGTTGGTCATGGGGCAAGGCGACCCTGAGAAGAAGACCAAAAACGTGTTGCCGGGGATCCAAGCGTTAGCCGACGCCGACGTGGCAATCTTCTACACACGTTTTTTGAATCTACCCGTTAAAGAGTGGCAGCCAATTGTAGATTACGTCAAATCCGGTAAACCAGTTATTGGACTGCGAACCGCCAATCACGCCTTCAAGTTCCCGGCGGACGACCCTCGTGTAAATTGGAATGACGGTTTCGGAAAACGCGTTCTCGGAACTCCTTACATCGCGCATCAAGCCACGAAAACGAACATCAACGTTGTCTCGAAGCACAAGACGCACCCAATATTGCATGGCGTGACCACAACGAATTGGGAATCGCCCGCTAAGCTTTACCTGACTCGACTTGAGCCCGGCTGTGTTCCGTTGGTCGTCGGTGAAGGCGAAGGCAAACCTCGCTTGCTGGAAAAGAGCTTTGGCACGATCCACGTCGATCAATCTGAAACCGACGTCGTCGCCTGGACATGGCAAAACGAATGGGGCGGCAAAGTCTTCGCGACGTCGCTGGGCCACGCAGGCGATTTCGCGGAAGCTTCCTTCACTCGCATGCTTCTCAACAGCGTCTATTGGGCAACGAATCGTGAACCAATTCCCGCCGATCAAGAAGTAAAGACTTGGGATATCGAAATGGAGGTTCCCAGCAAATACACGCCGCGGAAAAAGTAATCAAATCAGGCTACTTCTCGCTGACCACGAACATCAATTTTTATCGTGAAAGGATTGCAGCTAGTAGCCGGGGGTTTGAACGCAGTGAACACCTCCGGTAACGACCGAAAAGCAATGAAACAAATTTCCGTGAGGAGCCGATTTTGAGAACAGAGAGTGATATCATACGACTGCTTTTCCCCGCCGGACTCACCGGAGGTGCGTAACACTTTCTGATTCAGTTGGGAGAAGAGTACGAATTGCGAAACGTTCGAATTGCGAAAC
>CAZPTT010000138.1:1947-17675 GCA_964589435.1 uncultured Pirellulaceae bacterium | reverse complement strand
GGCGGGCCAAGACTTCCTGAAGGTAGTCTCTGACGAAAACGGAAATTTCAGCCTACTGGGTATGCCGATGGGTACAGGAAACCAGATTCAGGTATCGTCGCCCCTCAGCGGCCCAATCGGCCCGGCGATCGTCACACAGGCTTTCGATGTGCCAAAAGGAACAGGAGTTGGTTCGGTCGAGATGAACTTAACTGTGCGAGCCGGAGCCTGGATCCAGGGACGAGTCATTGACTTTGACACCGGCAAACCAATCGCCAACGCCCACCTTAACTACCGCCCATACGCGGACAATCAAGTTGCCAACGAGTTTGATCAAAGCTTTCAACTGTATGATTATGGCTGGGGGCCGACGACCGATCGCGACGGCAAATTTCGATTCGTTGCCGTCGAAGGTGCCGCGGCAGTGGGATTGAACATCGTCAACAACAACCGATATCAAATGGGGCAAGGCTGGGATGCAATCCCGGCGGATCGCATATCCGATAACGGAACACTTTTGACAAAAGACAGGCGATTTTCCAAGACTTCTCCGACGGCGATTAAGCACGTCGATGTTCCTGCGGGCGGCATTGAGGGTCTTGAATTCAAAATTACAAAGGGCTTGAGCATCACAATCAAGATGGTTGGACCTGACCGAAAACCCGTCCAGGGCGTCAACGTTTCGTACGTCCCATCCTTCACCACAGCAAACAACACGATCACTGAAACGCCGGAATTTGAAGCCACTGGTTTTTCCCCAGGACAGACACGAACAATTTGGTTTCAGCATCAAGATTTAAAACTTGGCGCTTTGCTGAATGTCTCTGCGGACGACGAGTCGCCACTGGAAGTTGAGTTGCAACCAAACGGAACCGTCACCGCTCAATTGACCGACGAGAATGGAAAACCAGACGAGAAAACGAAACTGAATTTCACTCGACTTTACGAGAACAGAATTCTCAACACGATGATCTACCCGGGGAAGGCAAGCAACGAAGCAGGCAACTTCTCGACATCGCTGATGCCTGGCGAATACCTGTTTTCGATTCCCGGCCTGACAGGATTCTCCGGCTACAAAAGAATCAAACTGGAGCCCGGCGAAACACTCGACTTAGGCAACATCGATGTAACGAAGAAACTTGCTGTTCACACGTTGTTTCAACCCGGCGAAAATTTCATCAAAGACCTTCCTGTTATCTCTTCCCAAAATAGTCGGCCAACTGCCGAGGCAGCAACTGATTCAAACGAAGAGCAAAAAGACAAATGATTCGAGGGCGATGCAAGTACCACCAATTCGAACTATGAAAATAAATAGAAATTCAATTCTTGATTCGGAGATTCAAACGAACAAGAAAAAACAATTGGGCCGAAACACGCTACCAAGCTCCTGGTAGCGCTTCTTCGTCGTCAATATCCACAACGCGAAAGAGAGCACCGACTCCAACCAGCATGTCATAAATTCCAATCAGAAACAAAATTGCCGGGAACCACCAACGCGATCCGGAATAACAAAGAAGACCTAGATAGATTGGCAGAAAACCTCCCTCGGTGTTGATACTGGAAATTAACCAGTGATAAACGATGCCGACAGCGAAAAGGATCAGGCTGATAAAGATATACCGGAACGCATTTGGGATACGCAGCTTTTCGATTCGATCGTCGCGCATTTCATGCATTTTTTCTTCAAGCGATTTCTTGTCGGGGTCCATGAATTTGCTGAGTAACGCATCTTCCTTTTGTCTCTTCTTCGCCGCCACGATTTCCGCTTGGCTCATGGGTGCTCGGCGAGGGCCGCTGGTCGGATCGTACAGGTCATCGAGTTGACGGCCCGCTTTTGCGCCGCCCGCTTGACGGCCCGAGTCATTCGATTGCGTACCGGCCGGATTCCGATAACGCGATTGACCTGACTGGCCTCCACCCGCCTGTCGCGAGCCCGATCTCTCGCTCCGCGACTGCGGAATCGTAAATGCCGAATCGCACTTTTTACATTTAAACTTTTTACCAGCGTGCTTTTCATGAATCTGGTAATTCGCGCCGCAAGCGCATTTGACTTTCATAGCAACAACGGGGTTACAAAATTGGAAGTGGAAGTCTCTGAGGAATTGGAGTTTTACCCGGTCTCGAATTAGAAGACCTATCAGCAAAAGAAAACCCACGTCGCGATTGTAGGTTTGGTTTCGCTGACACGCAAAACAACAAATCGAAAGCCACGTCCGTTGTGTTATCCAACCAAACTTTCCCGCTTGAGAACAGCAACCTGGCTGAGTGTTACAATATCGACCGACAATTGAGAAATTCCGTGAGAGGCGCGTCTTGTATCCCAAACACCGAACATTCAGAAACTCCAATGAACACCCCCCATTTCATTCCTTGCATTTTCGTTTTTCGCATTTCCATTCGTGTATTGGTCATCTTCTCGGTTGCGATTTTGCAACAATCATGTGTTGCCACGGGACGTTCTTTTGCGCAAGAATCCGTTGAAGCAAATACGCCGGCTCGACCGGCACTCAACCCAAGCGATCGCCTTCCATCAGCTCGGCTTTCGATCACACAATTGAAGACGGAACGCGATCTTGGTCGCGTGAAAATCCATCACGGCAAATTTGGCATGACGGTGACGAAGCCGGATGGCACGCTGCTCCGAGGAAGTTCGCCATTCATTTTTAAGTGGGGCCGCATCTCCAAGCAAACTGACTACCTCAATGACGACGAATATTGGAAGCTACTTCAATCCAATGGCATCAATTCGATCCGGCTAGTTTGTTTCGACCCATGGCAACGATCTCACGGTGAGCAAGATTCCCATTCGCCTTACCCGTACGCCGACCTAGAAAACCAGGACGATGTCGAGGCCTTACTACGCGACGTCGATCACGTCGTCGAAATCGCGGCTCGTCACGGCATGCATGTCATGATCAACTACCACGACACCGGCGGATACACGGATCCTGATTACGAATCGTTTCCAGATAAAAGCAAGCGATTCAAGTATGCCTCGACGATGAACTACATCACCAAATTTTGGTCGATCATGGCCCCACGTTATGCGAATAGGGAACACGTTTTTTTCGAATTGATGAATGAGCCGGTTCAATGGTTTCCTGAACAATACACCGATCAAGTTCTTAAAGACATCAAAACGCTGTCGGATCATGTGCGAAAATTGGCTCCCGAAACACACCAGGTTTTGATCTCTTCGGCGAATCATATTTCTTGGCAACCCGAAGAGCATTCGATCTTGCAGGTTGCCCAACGCCTGCAGAAATTCGGCGTCGATTTCAGAAATTCATCGGTCGGTCTTCATGCTTACAACACGCACTACCCCAAACCCAACTCAAGCACCGAGATCGAACAGTTGATGGAAGAGTTTGCCGTCATCAATACCGAAGCCAATCTCCCCAAAGCGATGAACGAAACTCTAAATGACCCGGACGGCAGCGGTTTCGATGGTGATGAGTTTGGCGTACAGTCAATGGAACGAATGGGGATTAGCTGGTTCCACTGGAAGACCGCCACCCCAGAGGACTTTAAGACACACTTCATTGGCAAAGTACTCGAAGATGCAAAAACGAAGGGCTATGATTGGCGAACCGAATCGACAACGGAAACTAACAAAGAATGAAATTCCCAGTCCCCACGCAAGCCTAACTCATGCTCGGACTTAAACTCTGATTTAATCGCTACCGCAAACGTATAGCTTCCCCATCCGCATTTCGCTTCAACTTCAAGCAAACCTACTTCCATGGCTCGAATCCTTTTCGTCACCGAAAGATACTACCCCGACATTGGTGGGTTGGCGCGCAGTGGACAACGAATTGCGAGTACGCTGGCGGAGCTTGGTCATTCCGTCGAAGTGTTCGCTCTTTCTGCAGAACTTGAATCCGGGCAGGCGAGCTCTGAAAAAGTTTCCAACAATTTGACCGTTCATCATTTTGGCCGATCGAAACAAATTGATTTCACGCTCCAGCAAGCCATGATGTTTCTGGAATGGCTGCACACGCGAAATGATGGCAAGCAACCAATCGATCTGGTCTGGTCACACTATGCAATGAGCAACGGCTATTTCGGAATCTGGTTCGCCAAGCACTTTGGATTGAAGTCCATTTTGGCGGTACGAGGCAACGATGTAGACCGACAGATCCTGCCTCCTGGTGACCTTTCACGGCTAAATTGGTCACTTCAAAACGCCACACAAGTAGTGGCAGTTTCCAGTGACTTGGCGGCCAAAGTCAAAACGATTTCCGATGTCTCCGCTCAAGTCTTACCCAACTCAGTAGACGCTCAAGTTTTTTGCTCTGGCAAATCAAGCGAAGCTTTACGAGAGAAATACAAGATTGCTGCCGAGCAGTTGGTGCTGGTTTTCTCCGGCGAGCTAAGAGCAAAAAAAGGCTTGCCGATGTTGATCGAGTGCTATCGCCAACTTGCCATCAAGCGCCCCACAAAACTGCTGATCATCGGTGACGTGCGAGTCAAGGAGAAGGGGCGTTTTCAAAAAGAGACCGCTGGCTTGCCCGCGGCGAAACGTGATATCGTCTGCACCGGTCACCTTCCTGAGTTAGCCGATGTTGTCGAACACCTGCGACTTGGCGACGTTTTTGTCTTGCCATCATTGTGGGATGGATTGCCAAACAGCTTGCTTGAGGCGATGGCAGTTGGCATTCCAGTGATCGCTTCGGACGCCGGAGCCATTGGCGAAGTCATCACCGACGGTCAAAACGGGATCATGATTCCTCGAACACATCTTCACCAGATGGCCAACAAGATCGAGCACTTTTTGTCCAAGCCGGCAGCGGAACGAAACGAGATGGCCACGCGAGCAAGATCATACGTCGAAGAATATCACTCGCCCGTACTGGAACGAAAACGTTTAGAGTTGTTAATTCGCGACACTTTGGAAAAATGAGCCGCGCACGCATGCGTCCCAAGACCATCCTCGTTTACACTTGAGGGAATCAAACTCTCGTCTCAAATGGCGAAACCACAACCGAGTTGCATCCGCTAACGTTTCTTAAACGCTTCGTCGAGAAAAAATATCCATGACACAATCAACACTCCGCTTACTCTCTTGTCTAATTCTAGCTGCGGTAGCCTCGACGCACAGCACCTCAACGACTGCTGCCGCAGAGGAGAACCTTCACTCCGAACCCATGAACGTACTCGTGCTCTACGCCGATGATTGGCGTCATGACACATTGGGAATCGCGGGAAATCCTGTCGTCAAGACGCCAAACTTGGATCAACTGGCGGGCACCGGGATGCGATTTACTCAAAATTGTGTGACGACGTCGATCTGCGGAATCAGCCGTGCTTCTCTCTACACTGGCCAATGGATGTCGCGTCACGGTAACCGTTCTTTCAAGCCGTGGAAAACCGAATGGGCGGAGACCTATCCTGGATTGCTTCGTGAAAATGGCTATCACGTTGGCCACGTCGGAAAATGGCACAACGGAAAATTTCCCGCTGAGCATTTTGATTTTGGCAGATCCTATTACGGCCGACATTGGATCAAGAAACCGGACGGCTCGAAAATCCATGTCACCCAAAAAAACGAGAAAGACGCCCTCGCGTTTTTAAAATCCAGGCCCGCCGACAAACCGTTTTGCTTGACCGTCTCCTTTTTTGCAACGCACGCAGAGGATTCCAGCCCGCTTCAGTTTCTTCCGCAACCGGAAAGTATGAAACTTTATGAAGACGTCACGATCCCAGTGCCTGAAAACGCAACTCAGGAATCTTTTGATCGCTTACCATCCTTCGTTGGAAATGAAAAGAACGAAGGCAGAAATCGCTGGCATTGGCGTTTCGACACACCTGAAAAATATCAATCGATGATGAAAAACTATTATCGGTTGGCCACCGAAGTCGACTCGACGTGCGGCATCGTTTTGGCAGAACTAAAAGCACAAGGCGTCCTGAAAAATACGCTGGTGATTTTCACCACCGACAACGGTTACTACCACGCCGAACATGGATTGGCTGACAAATGGTACCCGCACCAAGAGAGCATTCGGGTTCCCCTGATCGTCCAAGATCCTCGCATGAAGTCCGATCAACATGGTAAGACAAACGACGACTTCACCCTAAATGTCGACCTCGCGCCGACCATTTTGGCGGCGGTCGGAATCGATGCCCCGACCAACATGCAAGGACAAGACATCAGTCCACTTTACCTTGCCAACGAGAAAGTCGAATGGCGCGACGAATTCTTCTACGAACACCCAATGCTAAAGAGTACGGACTTCATTCCCGCGTCGGAAGCTTTGGTTCGGAAAGACTGGAAGTACTTTTATTGGCCCGAATTTGAGCGAGAACAATTGTTCGATCTAAACAACGATCCAATAGAAGAGCATGACCTAGCCGCCGATCCTGCTCATGCCAAAACGCTCAAAGAAATGCGAACCCGTTTTGCCGAACTCAAAGCTGCCGCGAAGTAACTCTTCAAGCGGAAGAGATCGCGATGATGAAACACAGCTAAGTCAGCCATTGTTCGCCCAAGACGTCGTTGTAAACTTCCAAGAGTTGGTCGGTTGCATGTCGCCAAGTCAGATTCTCGCTGGCTCGGCGGCGGGCGTTCTGAGACAAGGTGAGTGCGAGTTTCGGCTCGGTGGCCAATTTCAAAATCAGGTTTTTTAAATTCCTCGCGTCACCCGGCTTGGCCGCCAGGTAATCGACATCCGGTTCACCCAACTCCTGAACGACTGGTAAGTTCGATGCGATAACGGGACATCCGCTTGCCATTCCCTCAATCATTTTGATCGGACAGCAACCTTGCACCGAGTTTCGATCCACATTCAATAGCGGCACGACCGTCATATGAGATTGATGCAACAGCCCGCAAACCTGAGACTTCGAATAAGCCACTTGTAGGTTTACGAATTCCTCCAAATTTAGTCGCTTTAGAATTTTGGCGATCGCCTTCTTTCGCCGTTGGCTCGCTGCACAGCAAATCGTCAGCAAGCAACGGCGTTCTTTATTGACCAGCTCAACCGCTTCCAACAGCGTTTCGATCCCTTGCCAATGCGAAAGCGTTCCAACGTAGGCGATCCGGATCGGTCCCCGTTCGGTAGGTTGCGGCTGGCGTCCAACAAAATCGTTGGGATCGTATCCGTTTCTTATCACTCGAATCGGTTTTTCTTGGCTCATTCTCGATTCAATAAACTGCTTGGACACATCCGCAATTGTGATGATCTGATCAGCCGCTGCGAGGCATCGGACTTCCTGCTTGGCTAACTTTTCCGTCAGACCAATATCCGAGCGAACTTCAGGATAATGATATTTTAGCTCTAGTGAAGGGAATCCGTTTGCCTCATAAATCAATTTCGCGCCGCGATTCATTTTCGAATCACAAACAACAACGCCTTCGTAGATCGATCGAAAATGGATGAGATCAAACGGCTGATCTTCCAGCAATTGACAGAGCTTCTTTTGGAAGATCTTCACTCGTCCTAACGGGTTGTCATCACTGCACCCCAATTGGAGTTGCCTGACGCCCGGCAGTAGTTGGCGAACCAAAACATCGTCCGCTGCAGGAGTCGCCAACACAACATTCCCCTTGGGTACATTCCTTTGTGGCGCATTTCTTTCCGAAGCATCGCCCGAACCATCATCGCCTGAATATCGTTTCCCCAACGCTTCAACAAACGCCAGAATGTGAGTGCTCGCCCCTTTGGGCGCTGGCACTTGATCGAACGAAACGTACAGAATTTTCGGATGCGGCATAATTCAAGAATTCCAGCATGCTGCTTTCGCGGATCTCATTTGTCTTCGTCGGCGGACATTATTTGCTATCCTGTTTTTACTCAAAGCTTCCCTATCACAGCGTCGATCATCGACTTAAGTTTGCTTGAAAGATCAAGCGAAAGCCGATATCTTGGATGTTGGGACCGTTTAAAAGCGAATTGTAATTCGGATGCGACATGGCCAACGTGGTTCAGAATTCCAATCAGACATTGAACGAAGAAGCCATACAAGCTGCGACGTCGAAAAAAGTCTCCGCAATGATTCGCGAGAATCTCAAGTACATTAGTTCGGGAACGGCTAACCAACTACTTGACGAATTAGTTTGCATTGGGCGAATCGATGACAAATATGGCCGGCTTCAAAGCTGGTGGTTGATCGCCACGATAACGTCAATCGGGATTTTGCTCGTTTCGATTTTCATCTGTTTCATGTCTGAGATGGACTCAACTGCAATAACGTTTACTTGCATTGCATTTTTTGCCGCAACGATTTGCGTAGGATTCTACAAATATGTGGGGCGTCTGAATGTCCCCGATCGGCGATATCAGATTCCGCTCAAGATTCTCAAGTATTTAAAGGCCGACATCCCTCCCAATACGCCAATCAATATCGAGGTTGGTTTCGAACACTATCATTCGAAGCAATTCCAAACTGGCAAGTCCGGTGGCATGATGTCAACGATCAAGGAATTTCAATACGCGGTTCCTTGGCTGCACATTTCCAGCCAGCTATATGACGGAACCAAATTTCGCTTGGAAGTCATTCAAAGCGTAAAACGCAAGCAGAAATCAAAACGCAAATCGACCAAGATCACCGAGACCTTCCGCGACAAATACAACTTGAATCTGGCGGTCAAACCGACGCGTTATCCTGGCATCGCAAACTTTGAAATGCATCTAAAATCTGCACCTTCGCCCATGGGTTTGTCGACGGTGAAGGCATTCAGAAAAGAGAACAGGATCAAAGTTCAGGCCATGACTACGCCTCGACGCATCCAATCGTTGAATAGTACAGCCGCCGATCCGCTGAAGTTCGCCAACGCCCACCCATGTTTGCAGTTGTTCTTAACAGCCTATCATTGCCTCGGCCTCTGTCGCCAAAGCTAAGGAATCCCGCATGTACAATTTGAGCGAACTGCTAATCGAAGACGCCCAGCGCGATCAGTTGCAAAAGCAAATTGATGCTCAGGCTCCGGCAACGTTTCTGCGCTCGGTGAAAGTTAAGATCATTTCCAATTGCAACTTGCGATGTGAAATGTGCCGCTACTGGCGAATCGCCAAACAACAACTTTCTCGCGAAACGGTTTTCTCTCTGCTCGACCATGCTGCGGCGCTCGGAAGCAAGAAAGTTCACTTTAGTGGCGGCGAAGTCACGCTGCACAAAAACCACATCGATTTCATTGCTCATGCGACCAGTCTTGGCATGCGAGTCAACCTGACGAGTAACGGTATCGCCATGGATAAGGAGAGGGCCAAAGCGTGGATCGCGGCCGGATTACGGGCGGCTTCGTTTTCACTTGACGGAGTCAATTCCCGAACCCACGACAAGATCCGCGGCGTCGCCGGAGCGTTTAAGAAAACCTGTACCGCTATTCAAATTCTAAAACGTGAAATTGGCCGTCGCAAAACCAAGCTCAAACTGCGCGTCAACACGGTCCTCTCGCAACAGAACTTCCGACAACTGCCCGCGCTCACCGATTTAGCCGGCCGCCTGGGTGCGATCGATGTCATTCCGATGCCAATTGACGGCAAACGGGTGGTGCGACCCAGCGTCTCCGAGATCGAGTTCTTCAATCGCAAGGTCGCGCCGGCTGCTTTGGCTGTTCGCAAACAGTACGGCATGCCGATTAATGCCGAGCGAATTTATCCATTCGGCCGCACCAAAGACGAAATGACAATGGCGAGCACGGGGCAGTACGCCTATGGTTACTACGAGACGAACCGATGTTACGCGCCCTGGCTGCACGCGTTTGTTAGCCATGACGGCCACGTTTACGCGTGCTGCATGACTCGTCAGCGAATGGAGTCACTTGGAAATGTCAAAGAGCAAAATTTGACAGAGATTTTTCAAGGCGAAAAGTATGAACAATTCCGCCAGCAAATGTTGCACGAGCGATTAGCCATTTGTGGAAACTGCGACCAGTATCTGAAAGAGAACAAAACCGTCGAATCGCGACTGGATGATGCTAAGGGCCTGAACGGGCAGCTCATCCAACTTTCTCAATAGCAATCTTTTCCGCAGGAAGCCGGCGTGAACACGCAAAAATCAGAGCAATACGGATGTCAACCGATGACTAACCATCAATCACTTATTCTACCCACGATGAAGACATACCCAAAACTCGCCTATTTTTGGCTGCTGGGAATGCTTGTTTGCATTTGCGTCTTCTCGCTGGGTTGCGACAAACCAAGCACCCAAGTTGGCTCTTCAAGCGGATCGAACACAGCGGCAAATTCAGCTCAGCAAAAGTCCAGTGGCGCGATTACATCTGGTAAACGAACCAGCCTTCCAGATGTGATCAAGGCTGGCAAAGTTGAATTTCGAGTCGGGGAAGGTGACGAAGTCTTTTCCTTTCGCCCCAAAGATGAAGGCACCGCCTGCAAACTTTACAACTCGTCAGACGAAGAGTTATGCAAGTTGAGTTTTTCTGATGGAAAACTAAAAGTCAAAACAAAAGATGACAAACCACTCTTCGAGCTTAAACCTAAAGACAGCAAGATGATGTTGAAGGATGCGACCGGCGAAATTGAGTTGTTTAAACTGAAATTCAAAGGCGACACGATTGATTTTTACAAACCTAACGACGAACGCATTTATCGAATTAAGAAACAGGATTACGGCTGGCGACTTGAAGACAATAACGACAAAACGCTTTTTCGAGCCAAAGACACCGGCACAAAAAAAGTGCTGCGAAGTTTGGACGACAAAACCGTCCTCTATTCCAACGACATTCCTGGGACGCTCGGATTAGTCTTCTTTCGTATCGATGAATTGACATTAGAACAGCAAGCCGCCTGCTGTTTGATGTTTTTGGATAAATAACGCTGCGACTGAGCGGCATTGAGACTCAAAACACTTTCTCAACCGATTATCGACTTCAAAAACTGGAACAATCTTGAGCGATCAGTCTTATCAACATCCGGATCCAGCGAGTGGACAAGTTTGTCACGAGACGAGTGGTTTTCTGTTTTCGCATCCGTGCGAGCAAACGGCGCGTTACGCTTGCCAGCGATGTGGCAAACCAATTTGCACTCAGCATGTCGACTATCACGACGGAATCGAAATCTGCATCCAGTGCAGCAAGCAGAAGCCAAGCAAGACGACAACAAAGCAACCGTACGGTGTTGAGAACGACGATGATTATCTAGACGAAGATCCCTATTGGTATTCAACGCGCCACTACAAAAGTTATTCTTGGCATGATGACGTGTTTACCGAAGCCGACGAAAGCGTTTTAATCGGTAACGATGATGGCGATGTCGAATGGGAAAATGATATGGGCGCGAGCTGATCCGACCCCGCTGTAGTCTTTTCGACTTGTACAGAAACGAGGAAGCCAGAAAGCGAATTTATGAAACGGAATTCAATGCCACCGGATGGATCGCGCCATTCCGCTATAGAGAGTATCTCGCCAACGCACCCCACAACTTAAAAACAACTGCGCCGCTTCAAGTTAATCCCTTTCCCGACAACCTCGTTTCTAGCACTTCTGGCAACTCCAACACTTGTGGTAACCGCAGCGTGAACCGAATCCTCTATTACGCGCTCGGCGGTGGACTGGGTCACTTAACTCGAACCGTTTCTTTGGCTCGGCAGTTACAGCAACGCCTCGATTCTCAAACCAACACCGAACTCAATTCAAAATCGCATCAACACGCAATCGTAACCAACACTCCGTTTACTGAAACACTCGCCAAGATTGTCGACTCAGAACCCGGCGTCAGCTTTACTTCTCTTTCTCCACGTTTGGATCCCTACCGAACGGCAACCGCCATTCGAGAACTGCACGACCAATTTCAACCAAACGTAATGATCGTCGACACGTTCCCACGTGGTTTGGGAGGAGACTTGGTCGAACTTTTTCAGTCAACACGTCACCATCTGCGGGTCTTAATCAGTCGACAATTGCCTCAAGAATATGTGAAGGCAAAACAGTTGGGTAAATTTGTCGCTGATCATTTCAATTTGGCGATCAGCCCGGGTGAACCGTTTGGCGTTTCGGCGACCGATTTAGAGGCCAACCATGATTCAACAACTCAATTTCTGGCTTGCCGACCGTTCCTGATTCGAAGCGCAAACGAACTTCCGGATCGCATTTCGGCGGCAAAGTTTTTGGCTGTCGATCCGACCCGTCCGGTCATGCTAATGGTGGGAAGTGGAAACGAGTTGGAATGCCGTCAGGCAATTGCCGAGTTCCAAGTGCTTTTACAACTCCAGACAAAGGTTCAAATGCGAATCGCCATTCCGGCTACGGTAGATGGACTTTCTAGCGTTCAGAACCAACATCAGGTGAGCCACTGGCCGTTGCTCGAGTGCCTTCCGGCAGTTGATTTTGTGATTGGGTCGGCTGGGTACAACCTACATTGGGAAACGACTTCTTTGGGAATCGAGCGGATATTGATTCCGCGCATGCGTAAATACGACAACCAATCTTCGCGCGTTCTCAGGGATCGTCAAACTGGACTTGATTTACCAGAGTTGAAAACGAGATTGGAGAATTTGCGAATTCGCGAATGTGCGTGCAACTCAGAAATCGAAATGTTGATTGGAAATAGAGCTGTTGGAAATGGAGCTATTGAGGCAGCCACTGCCATTGCTGCCCGATTGGCATTTCTTCAAACCTGAAGTCGATGTCCCGGATTATGCAAACCGCGCAAGTCAGAAAATGCCGACATCCTCATCAACTGGACTTTCATTTTGGCACCCCTTTGAAGGAAAACGAACGGCGGTAAACTAGGGTCTTATTCGCTTGAGACCTTTAAATGGATCGAGATTGTGGCCACATCATCGCCTGCTATGAAGTCTGATTCCGTGACAACGACCCGCAACCTCTGGCAACTCGACATTGAGCCAACTTCCGGACAGCCCAATCGGCTCGCGAACGCTGTCTTGGCCAACGCGTTGGATCTTCAACTGCCGAACTCGCTCAAGATCTGGGCCATCCGCGGCTTTCTGATTCAGGGCTCCATCAATCAAGAGCATGCTCAGAAGATCGCAAACGAGCTGTTGGTCGAACCCGTTGTGGAGCAGTCACAATTGGCGGCCGTCGGTGACGACTCGCTTTCCGCAAAGCCAGCAGACAACCTGAGCCTGGTTCACGTCATGCCGCTGCCCGGCGTGACCGATCCGGAAGCGGAAAGTGCATTGATGGCGATTCAGCAGCTGGGCTACGACGTTGAAGCCGTGCGGACGTTCACGAAGTATTGGGTGTCGGAACTTTCGCCGGATCAAATGACACTGCTTTGCGGCAAAGTCCTCTGTAACGACTCCATTGAAATGATCGTCCAAGGCAAATTGGAGCTGGACGAATTGCAACTGGGTCGGCCCTACGAATTTACCCGAACGTCGGTTCCCCTGGCGGGATTGCCAGACGACGAACTAACCAAGATCAGTAAAGACTGGCAGTTGAGTCTTTCGTTAACCGAGATGCATACGATTCGCGAACACTACGCGACTTTGGATCGCGAACCTTCGGATGTTGAACTTGAAACAATCGCGCAAACCTGGTCTGAACACTGCAGCCACAAGACTCTTGCTGGCCGCATCACTTACCGGGACGAAAACGGTGAACAGACGTTTGAGAACATGCTCAAGGAAACGATCTTTTCTGCGACCATGCAAATTCGAGAAACCCTTGGCGATGACGATTGGTGCGTCAGCGTCTTCAAGGACAACGCCGGGATCGTTCGCTTTGACGACGAGCACAACATTTGCTTCAAAGTCGAAACTCACAACCGACCGTCGGCGCTCGAACCTTACGGTGGAGCCAATACTGGCATCGGCGGAGTCATCCGTGACACGCTTGGAACCGGCATGGGCGCGAAACCCATCTGCAACACCGACGTGTTTTGCTTCGCTCCGCCTGAGACGCCTTACGACGAACTTCCTCCGGGCGTCATGCATCCGCGGATGATCATGAAAGGCGTGGTCTCCGGAGTTCGAGACTACGGAAATCGAATGGGAATTCCGACAGTGAACGGAGCTGTCTATTTTGACGATCGATACGTTGGAAATCCGCTTGTCTTCTGCGGCAATGTCGGGCTACTTCCAAAAGACAAATCCTTTAAAGAGCCGCAACCCAATGACTTGATCGTCTCGATCGGTGGCAAGACCGGCCGCGACGGAATTCACGGGGCAACGTTTAGTTCGGCGGAACTTACCGACGAAAGCGATATCACCTCCGGCGGCGCTGTTCAAATTGGCAACGCCATCACCGAAAAAATGCTGATGGACGTGATGCTTAAAGCTCGTGACTTGAATCTCTACACAGCAGTCACCGACTGCGGGGCAGGGGGCTACTCGAGCGCGGTTGGCGAAATGGGAGAAGAATTGGGAGCCGAAGTTTGGCTGGATAAAGTCCCGCTCAAATACGAAGGACTCTCTTACACCGAGATTTGGATTTCCGAAGCTCAAGAGCGGATGGTGTTTTCCATCCCGGAATCAAATTGGGAAACGTTTCACGATTTATGTGCGGCCGAATCAGTTGCCGCGACCGTCATCGGCGTCTTCAAACCAACCGGTAATCTCGAGCTGAAGTATGGTGACGAGTCGGTCGGGCTGATGTCGATGAAGTTTCTTCACGAAGGACGACCGCCAGTCATTCGCCAAGCCGAATTCGAATTGGTACCGCCCCAACCACTTGACGCCAATGTCTCCGGGCGAACGACCCAACAGTGGAACGACGACCTGAAAAAGGTGCTTGGTTCGTTGAACGTAGCCAGCAAGCACTGGATCATTCGTCAGTACGATCACGAAGTCCAGGGCGGAAGCGTACTCAAACCACTGGTTGGCGTCGAGAACGATGGCCCCGGTGATGCGGCAGTCGTCCGGCCCGTTCTCAACTCGCGACGAGGCATCGCGGTTTCTTGCGGCATGAACCCATACTTTGGAGACATCGATCCTTACCACATGGCGACCAGTTCGATTGATGAGGCAATTAGAAATTGCGTTGCCGTTGGTGCCGACCCCAATCGCATTGCCATCTTGGACAACTTTTGTTGGGGTCACACGGATCGGTCAAGCACGTTAGGTTCGCTCGTCCGTGCCGCGCTCGCCTGTCGCGACCTGTCGATCGCCTTCAAAACGCCTTTCATCAGTGGTAAAGACAGTCTGCATAACGAATTCAGCTACACCGACGGTGCTGGTGAGCGTCAGACGATTTCGATCCCGTCGACGCTGTTGATCAGTGCCCTTGGACAAGTGCCTGACGTTGGCAAATGTATTTCGATGGACTTCAAGACCGCCGGGAACTTAATTTATCAAATTGGAATCACGGACGATGAGTTGGGGGGTTCGCATTGGGGGTTGGCAACAGAAACGGCCGGCGGTTCAGTTCCGACAGTTGATCCACCGATGGCCATGAAAACATTTCAAGCTGTCTACTCGGCGATATGCGGTGGAATGATTCGTAGTTGCCACGACTTGAGCGAGGGCGGATTGGCGGCCGCGGTTGCGGAGATGGCATTCGCTGGCGGACTGGGTGCAAAGATAGAGCTTGATTCCGTTCCACTGCGTGACGGCGTCTCCGATGAAGGTTCGTTGATTCGCTTGTTTGCTGAATCGAATTCGAGGTTCGTGGTCGAAGTCACGCCAAACAATCAAGACGCTTTTGAAGCCGCGATGGCGGGAGTCGCCTGCTCGAACATTGGAACAGTTACAACCGACGAGCAGTTGATCATCGAGAACCAGTCAACCGTTGTCGTCGACGTCGCAACACAAGAGTTGAAAGCGGCTTGGCAAAATCCGCTTGATTGGAAATAAGCTTCAAGGCAAGCAACCCAACGCAAGCAATC
>CAZPTT010000138.1:0-1847 GCA_964589435.1 uncultured Pirellulaceae bacterium | reverse complement strand
GCAAGCTACTCAGCGCTACTCGAGGCAAGTCAACGCGACGCTGCAAACAAAAAGGAAACACGATGAGCAAACCCAACGTCTTGATCCTACGAGCTCCAGGAACCAACTGCGACCAGGAAACGGGATTCGCATTCGAAACCGCTGGCGCGATGGCAAGTTACGTCCACATCAATCAATTGGTTGAATCCCCTCATTTGATTAAGGATTCTCAAATTCTTTGCTTACCTGGCGGGTTCAGTTACGGCGATGATATTGCGGCTGGCCGAATTCTGGGCAGCCAAATGCAAACTCGATTGTCCGATGCGATCGCAAACTTTCGAGATGCAGGCAAGTTGGTATTGGGAATCTGCAATGGGTTTCAGATTCTCATCAAATCCGGATTCCTGTTGCCGTCCGACGATCAAGGCTTGCCAGCAACTTTGACTTGGAATGACTCAGGCCGATTTGTTGATTGCTGGGTTAACTTGAAAACAGACAATGCAAAATGTGTTTTCCTTCGCGACGTTGACCAAATGTATCTGCCGATTGCCCACGCCGAAGGAAAGTTTGTTCCTCGGAACGATTCGATTCTCGATGCACTTTCCGCGAACAATCAACTCGCACTCAAGTACTGCCGTCCTGGCGGCCTGAACGGAACGGTACCCTATCCGCACAACCCCAACGGCTCGACGGCGCATGTTGCGGGCGTCTGTGATGAGACCGGAAGAATTTTCGGGCTGATGCCGCATCCTGAGCGCCACATCGATCCAACCCATCATCCTCGCTGGACTCGGGAAGGATTGTCGGACAAAGGAGATGGCTTGGTGATGTTTGAAAATGCCGTGAATTACTTCGCGTAATTTCTTGAAATCACCAATCTGCGTTATTCATCGCCGCGAGTAGGTCAGGCTATTGCCTGACGCCGTCCGAGATCATTCAGGCAATAGCCTGACCTACGACTGCGAACTTCCTCTTCATCGTCGCCATTGCACGCCAGCGAACAAGACTAAAATTTTACCTTGGTTCAAATTCAATCCGCAACCACACCGACCAAGACGTACTGCACAATTTGCGTCAAAGGCAACGGCTAAGACATTGGGTAAAAAAAATTGTTGTGTCAGAAAATTGAGCTGGTAAAAAATAGGCAGCCAACTCACGCTCGGAAGTCTGTTTTCGTCGGAAAAGCCCAACGATGTATTTTTACCCAATGCTCGTGCTGTTCCTCCTGGTCGGTGGGATCGTCACACTCTCGATTGCCTCCAGTTGGGATCCGCAACCGGGAAAAAAGCTTTTTATCGGTTTCATTGCTTCGTTTTTTGTGGCGCTCCCAATTTTCGAACTCTTACTTCTCATGCTGTTTCTTATTTCGGCATATTCCCGTTCAACCATTGGCGTGCAAAACTTTCGAATTTTTGAACTTCTCTACCACACTAACAACTTCATGTTGCTGACTGCCGCCGTAGCATCGCAAATGTTGTTGGTGCTTTATGCGATCAAGCGAAAAACGAAAAAAGAATCGACCCCTACTCCAACGGTCGACCCTGACCGACTGACGACTTGGCGAACTGATATGACGGCAATCGAAAGCATCAACGTCTTGCGCCGGCGCGAGTGGGCGTTCCTAATTGACAGTGGGCCAATATTTTTGGTCGCGCTGGTTGCACTTTGGGGTCTTTCTGGCGCTGCATATGACGACGAATTACGCCAAGGCCTAGTCTATTCAATCTCAATGATGCTCGAATTCGGACTGCTCGGATACCTTCTCTTCAAAGACTCCGTCAAAGGGCTCAGTCTAGGGAAACGAGTCACGGAATGTCGCGTTGTTGACTTTAATACGGGTGTCGCCATTGGGCCTGGAAAATCAGCGG
>CAZPTT010000137.1:8670-17768 GCA_964589435.1 uncultured Pirellulaceae bacterium | reverse complement strand
CGGCAAAGCACTCGTCACCGATTTGGACGCCATCGCTGTTAGCAATTGTGGCTGAAGGAAAATCGTTGCGTCCAAGCAATTGGATCAAAGCGACATCGCCCGTCGGATCAATTCCAACAATGACGGCGTTGTAAAGCACGCCATCGGGCATACTGCACTTCATGAACGGATCGCACGATTCGACAACATGATAGTTCGTCAGTGCATAACCATCAGGTGAAATGACAACGCCGCTACCACCGCCTTGTCCTGCAGGACCGAAGACTCCAATCGTCGCTGGAATCGCTCTTTGGATGGCCGCGATTCGATTTTGCTCGATCGTATCTAGATCATCTGCGTTGGCATCCTTGGTGAGCAAAGGAAGCGTACCAAATGCAAACAGGAGGATTAGCAGTTTCGAACAAGCCAACACGATTCCGATTGGGTAGCCGTTTTCCCCGGAATCTTGCGGCAAACATTGCACGTGTAGCCGGAGCTTCATTTAGACACCTTCAGGTCGACCAAATGAACTTGATCGCCAACCGAGCGACCGTCGTGGTAAGAAAGCTCAAACACAATCCGCTTGGCTCCGTTGATATCTAAATCTAATTTCAATGGTCGATCCATCATTTTGTTTTCCAGACGCTCTTGCAGCAAGAGCTTGCCACCGGCGCGCACCGTCAACAAAGTGCTTCCATTGCGGTTCGCCTTTGGATCAAACCCGACGAATCCATTGAGCGTCGAGTATTCGTCGTCCAGCTTGAATGACAAGCGGCCGCCAGATCGCATCGCAAATCCGTGCTCGAACTGTACCGACTGCGGTGCTATCGTAAAACCATCAACAGGAAATAGCAGAGCCAAGGGCTCATTGGAGTAAGATTGCTTTGCTTTGGCGACGTTGAGCGCGCGAAGGGCGGGCACTGTTGAATCGCTGGCAAGTAAAGGCCTCCAATCGTTCGTTGCCGGCTTCAAGTCATCCAAGTACAACGCGCGACCCATGGAGAAGTCAATCATTGAAAGGCTGGACGGCGACACTTCTACTTCAACACCCGAAACGGTTTTCATTGCCAGACGATTGGCGGACATCAGGATTTCTCGTGCGAAAAGCACCGAGCCATCCAGGAGGTGGACTTGGCAAACAGGCAGCAACGGATTTTCTGCAGCGATCGCGAAAAACGTGATGCCGGAGATTTTTGCCAACTCGACGTTAGCTGTACGTCCACCAATCGTAAAGTCGATCCTGCCCTCTGCTAAATCACCAACGACACCTTCGATTGCTTCCAGTTCGCCTTCTCGAAGAACGATGATTGCGTCCGAAGTTCGAGCGTCCTCTTCGAGAACTCGATTCCATTGTTTTCCGTCAATAGTGCTGTCTGATCGTAATTTAATCCAGGTGATTTCTCGTAGCGAACTTTCAAGAACGGCCTCATCCACCATTCGCATGTTCACCACTCCGTCAATGATTGAAAGCTGATTCGCGGATATTGTCGATCCATCACGAAGTCCAATGGAAAAGTTTGGCACTGAAAGCGATTCGGCCGTGGTGCGAAATTGTATCTTGTTGATTTGTTCAAATGGCTTTGCAGGCGAGAGGTTGCCAGCGGCATCGACAACTACCACCGCGCCGTTTTCAATCAGAACCTGGCTTGCCTCGATTGTCTTTCCATCGGCTAGTTTGACTTCAGTTTCAGCGTTAGATGATTGCGCAAATCCAGCCTTGGTAGCCAAGCAAATGCTTAAACCGCACAGTAACCCAACTGATATTTTGCGAAACCTTAACGCGTGAACTGGAACACTGGGATGGAAAACAATTCTCGCGCATGCTGCGAATCGTGTCGGCGGGTTATCCTTTTGATGTCGAGTTTGAAAATGACTCATGGCCTAAATTCCGTTTGGGCTATTTATCTTCCTTGGCGAGCTGCTTGAAATACTCTTCAATGACTTCACGGTAGTGCGGTGGCATATCTTTCGCCATTTCGGCCAAGGCAGCCGCACGCTTTGCCGGAGGTAAGTCCCCCCATTGTCCGCCGTCGGATTGGAGTTTCCGTGCGACGCCCCCCGAGCCTTTGCCGGACGATGGAAGCGAATCCTGCATAGGTTTGCTGGGCGAACTGCCGCTCGCTTGTTGCTGCGAATTCTGTTGTGATTCCAAATCTTCGATTAGCTTGTCCAGTTTTGCAACCACGTCTTTTTCTTGGTCGCGTACAATTTGACCACTTCGATAAAGGCTCGTCCGCCGCCGAATGTCACCCATGATTCGAGCGACTTCATCCAGCGAATCGATTTCAAGCGGTTGGATATCAGCCATCATCATTTTCGACATCACGCTGAATCGACGTGGAAGATTGCCGGAATGTTCCATCAACGTTTTCAGCGTGGCAAGGCATTCATCCTTGCGGAGCAGCTGATGCTCCATCAGCCCACGATAAAACATCTAAGTCGCGGGGGCCTGGGTTTTTGAAAGCTCAATCTGATCAAACTGATCGAGTGCCTCATCATAAAACTCGTTCTGCGCCAACCAACGACCAAAATATAGTCGAACGTGGTCTTTCAAAAAATCGGACCTGTTTGAATCGGAAAGCCACTCGGACAAATCCGGCACAACGTTATCGGTTCGACGATGGCTGAGCGTTTGCCGCACGTTTGCCAATTCTGGTCGACCGATAATCAAACATTCCAGGATCAGGTCGATGAATTCTCTACCCGAGGTTCTATTGGGCTCTAGAAATTCGGCGTCAAGAATCGAGTTGATCTGAAGGGAGACTTTCGACTTAGCGTCAAGGTTGGATTCGTTGATCCATTTCGCGAATGCAGACTTCAGACGCTTTGCATCTGGTGGTTGCCAACTCGATCCTTTCGAAAATTCATCGCTTGACGTTTGACAACCCACGACGGTTTGACCGTCAAATAAAAGTAGCAAGGAAAAGGCAAAAATGAGAGCAAGCAGCAGTTGCATGCGGTCCACGCGTGCCCATGCGAATGCTGGTCTAATCACCTGGATAACATTGGATCGGATCACTATTGGTTCATTTCGTTAACGATGTCACGTGTGATATCCGTCAGTTGAGATTGTCGAAGAGCCAGTCGCTCTAGCGCGGAATCCAACGAAGACTTTTCAGAAACACCGATTGGATCGTTGGGGTCGGCAAGCAAACGGGAGTAACGTTCGTGGCGCTTGAGAATTCGCACTTGTAAACCTCGCAGCATTTTTATCTCGGAAAGACGATCAATCAACGGCTGATCACCTGACGTTCCGCCTGCCTGACTTTTGCCAGGGCTCTCCAATTTGGCCAAGTCCTTTTGCGTTTGCACCAGAGCTTGAATTAAGTACTCCAGTGTATCGATGACATCTTCTTCTATCTCGATCGTAATGGTTCCAACTTGGGATGCCGACAGCCGTGAGGCGATTTGAAGCATGTCATCATGCATTTCGTCAACCGTCACAGGAAACGCAACGGACGATCCGTCCTCTCGCAGCAACATTAATGCCCGGGCGGCCTGAGTTGCCAACTCGTTTTGCTGAGCGGCGAGCTTTCCGGTTTGTATAGCGATTTTGTTTGTGTTCCGTTGCCCCGCGTCAGAAGAACTAGGCGCTGGAGCCCTCGACGTCGCTTCTGCTTGAGAAGCCTTTTTTGTCGCTTGATAGATTCGAATTTGACCTTCCAGCATCTGACGGAATCTTTCTTCCATCATCATCAGTGTTCGTTCGACTTCTTCTTCACGGAGTTGGCGTAGAATATCCTCAAGCTCTTCCTTTGCCTTTTCCAACTGCCGCTCAGCGAGATTCATTTCTTCTGCAGACTCATCGCGACGAGCGTTCTCCAACTTCCTTTGCGCCTCTCGCATCCGCTGTTGTGCCATTGAAATTCGTTGACGAACCGGATTGGCTTCGTTGGATTGAGCGTTGGTGTCAGCTGGTACATCTCCATCAGATTCGGATTGAGATTTCTGTGATTCCGGAGCACCCGGTGGAGTTTTGGAATCATCGCCGAAGCCGTTTTCGGTCTCCTCAGAGCGATTGGAACTTGAGTTTGTTTTACTTGGAGAATTGCCGCCTGATTCTTCGTTTGCAGAAATTTCATCGGCAAGCCGTTCCGTACGTTCAGCAGTCTTCTCTTGCGATTTGGCTAGTCGTCGAGTATCGACTCCGCCTTCAAGCTGTCCTCGGATTCCTTTTTGAATGCGGAGCACGCGTTCAATTTCGATCAGGTAAGCCTTGTGTCGCTGAAGTTCGTCGCGAAGACGTTTGCCGCGATCTTCGCTTTGTAGAAGATCCAGCAACAACTCCAATTCGGCCAAAACCAATTCTTGATTTTGTTCGGCTTCCCGGAAACGCGATTTTGCCAGGCTCTCGACGATAGCCTGCATTTGAGCCGTGGTCACTTTTTCCTGCGACTGAATATAAGCTCGCTGGAGTAATTCCGATCTCTCCGGATTCCTCTCTTGCTCAAATGCTTGCAGTGAAAACAACTTCTCTTCAAGCAGTTTATATTTCTCAGCAAGCGCCGATTGATCTCGTTCTAGCTGCTCGATCGGCGAAGCACCTGTATTCCCGACATCTGCCGCGCTTTGTTTTGACGCAGGTCGGGACGGTAAATTTTGCGCAAGAGAATTTTGGGCAAGAGTCAATAAGTGACCGAGTGAAACTAAAACAACGATCGAAAAAACAACTCGCAAACGCAGCCCAAGCAATGGCTGTGGAGAAAAACGTTCCCATGAGAGAAAACGATTTTGCTGCTGAGCAATCAATGTCGAAATGTTTTGAGGCAACTTCATCGAAACCAAGTACGAAACGGAAACACGAGAATCCCCATTTTGGCGCAATTCTGATGCGTTTCAAAGTCGAGTTCAATAGAAACATTGATTTCTATCTGTATATCGTTTCCGTTGGATCAATTTTGGTTCATCGTTTGTCGGCGGTGAGATGATAAATTTCAATGGTGCGTGGGCATGCTCACGCAATCGCAAGCGAGAAGCATGGCACCAACTATTTCAAATCTGACGAACCACCACGGGTTAGGATTTCTATTCTTTGACGCGTGAAGCAGGCATTTTGCGTCCATTCTGAAGCAGCGTAAGCTTCGTCGCTGGCCCGTCGTCTGCGGGGAAATCAAACACGACCGTCGCATCGACGTCGACAAGATTCCAAGTCGTTTCACTTTCGGGCACAACCTTAAGCTTTCCTTGACCGGTCAATTGAACTTTCACATCCGTTCCTTCAGCGGTTACATCGATGACAATTCCCGGCGTCAATTGATACTTGCCAATCAGTCGCTTGACGACTGATTCTTCAACTTCGATTGTCTCGCCTTTGACGCGTGCCTGAATGTCCATGCCGACGCTAACCTGAAATGCTTTTTCGGCCAACGCGTCGCCTTGCATGTAAGCGGTGTTGTACAAAACCACCGAAGCGGTTTTCAATTTACGATTCACATACAGCGCGGCATGGAAGCCTCCAGTTTGGCCGTTGTGAAAATGGGTGCCGCCGACATCGGGAATGATGAACCACCCCAAGCCCATCGGGCCGTGGCCAACTCCTGCATCCAACTGCTGCTTCCAGGCAAGGTTTAAAGCCGAGCCGACTTCTCCGTCTGGCGTTTCCAAATTCGCTTTTGCAAATTTCAGCATGTCATTGACCGAGCTTCGAATTCCCCCGCAACCGGCGAGGGCAGCAAAGTCCCATTGATGGTCGGGCGCGAGCGTTATTTTGTGGCCCGGAGCAAATCGGGACTTTTTCTCGCCCTCAACTGTTAGCGAAGTATCGTTCATCCCAAGCGGTTTGAGCACTCGTTCTGTCAATAATTCTTCGTAACTTTTGCCGGCGTTTACAGCAACCAGTTCACCCAACAACCCAACGGCTAAGTTCGAATATTGATGCTTTTCATTGGGTGCGGCAAAAGGGGTGACTTCCGTCATCAAGTCGAAAAGCATGGCTTGATCGTAATTCGCAAACGGATTGGTTGGGTCAACGGCGCGCATATTCGGCGGCATTCTTGGCAGCCCAGACATGTGCTGTGAAAGATGTTGCAGTGAAATCGAATCGCCAACTTCCTTGTTGAAATCATCCATTTCAGGGATCAGCGTGCCTATCTTTTGGTCAAGCTTCAATTTTCCCTGCTCAACAGCGTCGGCCAACAGGATGCCAGTGAATACTTTGCTGATCGATCCGATTTCGAAAAGCGTATTGCCATCGGGGACGGTTGGATCGTCGGCGGCAAGTTGGCCATAACCTTTCACCCAGTTCCTGCCTTCTGAGTAGACGCCGACGACGGCTGAATTGAATTTGCCTGCGTCAAGTTCAGCTTTAAAAAGGGCGTCAATCGTTTCTTGGTGAGCGAACGTTTCCTGCGCGAGCGATTGACTTGGCAACACGGCGACGCAAGCCGCAACCATAAAAACTGCCAACAAACCGGCGGCGCTGGAATTGAGAATACGTTGCATCATTGGCTTCCCTTGAAAGGCATTGGTTTGGACAATTCGGATTGTACTCGGCTGCGATTCGCAATGAATTTGTGAATATTGTGATTTCTTTAGAAAATCACATTAATTAATAAAATCGAGCGATCGATTCAAGAACAGCGACGACTCCAGTCAATCCAACAGACCCTCGAAAGCTTTCTGTTGTCGTTCTTGCTTCGTTCGCATCAGAATCTCTTTCTGTTCACGGATCATTTGACGGACAATCTCTAGCAGTTCGTTTTGAGTTTCATATTTCACAAGCGAATCAAGAATCGTCTTTAGTTCTGCCAGAATCGAGTCGGCTTGAGCGATCGCCAGATTTGTCTGGGTTGCCGCGATTCTCAAACGACCGCTGGTCTCCAAACGAGAGGTGTCTTGGATGTTGCGAAGTTGGGATTCAAGTTCAGTGATTACCTTGATCAAATCAACAACCGATTCAGTGGCCACTACGCGAAGAGGAATCGCAATCTTGTCTTGAATTCGCTCTTGTCGATCTTCTGAATCGATCCGATTGTTGATCAACTGCTGCCGAATGTTTTCAAAAGCATCCGTAACGCCAAGCAACTCCTGTTTCGTTTTTTCGGCTTGCAACCGCGCCCGCTGAGCAAACAGCAAACGAATATCTATTTTGCTCAATGCATCAGAATTCGAATCAGCACTTTGAGCCGAGTCGTCTTCCAAATCACCCGGTTCCAACAAGGCGCGATCATGATTTGAGTTAGAGCCGGTGCGGGCTAAATTGTTTCGAGCGTCACCGACCTCAACGTAAATCTGCTCAAGCCGTTGACGTTGGCCAACCTCCAAGCGTTCGAGGATTCGAACCAGCTCATTACTTTCGACGACATCCAAAACGTATTTGTCGCCAAACCCGATTTGCGGCGCGGCTCCAAGGTTGTGGTGGTCACTGGCTTTGACGATAAGCGATAACGTCGAGCCTTCGGTGACTGGTAATTCGTAAGCCCGCCTAGCCTCCGAGTCTGCGGTCGTTCTCAACTTATCTAAAAAATCGAGAACATGATCCACCGCGCCAGTCTGGTTGAAGTCAATCGAATCGCTCACTACCTCGCCTTGACCAACTGTAAACTCAAGGCTCGCCTGCTTAATTCCGTAATCGTCTGTGATGATGCCTTCTACAGGAATGCGCACATTTGGCGTGACCGCAGTGCCAATTCCATTTAAGCGGGTTTGCACAAAAGGCGGTTGATCTTCAGTTGGAGAGATCGACAACTTAAACGGTTGCTCCGAGACGATTCCATCCGAGTCACGCAGATAGATTTCTCTTTGCAACGGCTCGTTAAGTGGTGGCAACGGAGCGTCAAACTGATTACCGTTGGCGGCGACAACTTCCATACGTTTGTTTGAAACGTCGTACAGGTAGACCCAGCGAATTGGTTTGTTTGTTTTCGATCGAATAGTGACGGTGGTGCCGATTGGTAACTCGCTCGTCCCAGCCCATGGTTTTTCTCGGGGCATCCATCGTCCAGATTTCACGTCAGTCATGTATTCAGGAAAAACGCAAGCCAATCGCGTGTCTTCGATGGAAGGAGGAACAACGACTTGCAACGTAAAGCGTTTTGTCCGAGCGTCGCCACCGCGAATTTCAAAAGCGATGTCATCGAGTACGCTTGACATCATTTGATCGGAAAATGAATAAAGCTGTTTCCCGTTTCGTGGCGTTCCGACACGCGTCATTCTTGCACTGCTTCGGACGCCGGACAGGCCGGTCATGTAAATCCAACAGGCATCGGGTAGTTGGCGGCTTGGAGTCGCTTCCGTTGTTGATTCAGCTTCAACCAAGATCGTGACCGATGAGCCACGCGCAATCTTAAATTGATTGTTTCGCTGTTGAACGGGAGCGTCGAGATCCGGTATTCCTTCAACCGGATTTTGCCGTGCCACTTTGACGGCTGCCAATTGGATTTGGCAAAATCGCGGCCATGGCGTTGCCCCAAGCATCGCAATTCGGTTGAAAGCCGTTTGGGAAAATGCGGGGCGAGCGATTTGAGTTACGATTAAACTGAGAGCGAAGCAGCAAGCCAAAGCGACCGGCCATCGCAGTGAACGTGAATTCAGAATTTCAGCGACCCTTACCTGTGTCGCCATTTGTTCCGCCAGTTTTCGTGTTTTCAGACGCATGGCTTGCTCGGAAGCGGGCAACGCATCAACTTTTCGTTGGCTTAGCCCTTCGACGGTTGAAACCAGGCTCTCTTTGAAATTCGGGTATTTCCGTTCAATCAGCAGCGCTAATTTTTCGTCTTTCAAGCCGGCGTTCAAGCGTCCGATGATTCGCGTTGTAAAAATCCATCCACTTCCAACCATTGCGATCGCGATCGCGACGAAACGAGCGGCTTGAGACATTTCGTTCAAACCAAAACGAACGGGCAAGTAATCGATCGCCAAAACTAGCCAATAAAGCCCCGCCAGCCAAATGACGAGGAAGGCCAGTCCCTCAATCAGGATGTGCATCCGAATACCTCGCCTTAATCGAGAAATCAACCGGTAGATCGACGGAGAGGTCGAACTTAGTTGGGCTGGGCGGTAAGAATCCGAATCAGGCATCAGTGAGTTTATTGCTTAATAATTTGAAGCTGGTGAATTTCGAGCGAACGTTTCCGACGCGTGTGGTTTGGGGCGAAGTGGTTTGGGGCGAAGTGGTTTGG
>CAZPTT010000137.1:360-8570 GCA_964589435.1 uncultured Pirellulaceae bacterium | reverse complement strand
GTGGTTTGGGGCGAAGTGGTTTGGGGCGAAGTGGTTTGGAGCTAAGTAGTTTCCGGAGGGCTCATCGATTCTTCTCGATGCCTTAATTTTATGCGAGCTTGTGAAGTCTTCGAATCGCCCACGTCATTGTCAGGGAATAGACAACAATAACAAATAGCCACGTCATCAATTTTCGTTTGAAATTGAGATCAATGGTTCCGGTCAAATAAGTCACCTGATCTTGGGGAGCGATGATCAGGGATCGGCTTTCGTCCCTGGGTGAATTTGAATCGTACATTGAGAATTTATCCAACCCAATGAAGTACTGGCCATTGGTTTTGGACGCGATCTCGGAGAGAAGCCGATCGTTGCGTTGCGGCTTTTCCTTTTCTAAATCTGGAATGGCGGCCTGAACCGAAGCAGTGAGGATTTCTAAATCCACACTGTCTGGGATTGGCAGGCTGATTTGGTAGTCGCCTTCTTCAGTTGTGGAAAACCTCCCCGAGTAGATGCCGGGCCGGATTGTATTTTCGGCGGGACGCAACACGAGAGTTTGCGACGACCCGTTGGGGAGCTGCACCACTGATTCAATATCTGGAACCAGTAAAGGTTCATCCTGTCGGTCTCGTAGCATCGCTTGCACCGTAATCTGATCGCCCATCCAACAGCGTTGTCGATCCGTCGTTAAAATTCCGCGGTTTGAATCGCGAAGTAGTCGACCTTGCGATGCCCAACGGATGAGCTTCGTATAGTACTGACGAAAATACTCGACTTCTAAGCTACGTGCCCGCCACATTTCTCCGCTGGCTTGAAAAAAAACTCGGCCGCCGCCGTACGAATGGTTGGCCAGATAAATCGGAAGCCGATCATTGATAGAGGTCGATTGGTCAGAGAAATTCGCCAATATATTGGCGCCGGATTTTGGTTCGTTCACGGCGTAGTAACCAAACACGCCCGCGAATCGTTGCCAACTTGTTTGACTGTCGACAGCCGAATCGCCCAGCCATAAAAATTCAGCCGCTCGTCCCTCTCTGGAAAATTGAATCGGAAAGGGCTTGTCGCCACCAAAGCGTCCTAGTTTCAGTTGAGCCGAGCCCTGGTTGTAGAACGAAACTGGATACAACCGTCGAATCTTGTCGATCGCCTCATCACCGCGCGGCCGTCTTGTCCACTCAGGAGTGTTGACCGGGCCGGCGACGACGATCAATCCGCCAGCCTGTTCCGCCACCCAACGCTCCAGCCAATTCGCTTGCTGTCCGGATAGATCACGCCAATCAGGGTCAAAAGCAACAATGCAATCGAACTGATAAAGTTCATCGCGAGTTTGAGGAAACTCTGTTAGAAGGACATGCGCCTCCTGATCGGCTCCTTCGGTTGCCGACTGCAACCAAACATGCAAGTTAATATCTGTGTCGCGATAAAGTTGATTGCGCAAAAAGCGAAACTCGCGTGTCGGACCTCCCGCCAATAGCAGGACTTGAGTTTTGCGATCAATGATCTCCACCAACACGGCTTTCTCGTTGTCGCGTGGATCTTGGTCGTCGGGAATAGTAACCGTTCGAACGATGTACCTGCGCTTGCCCTGTTCCAATTGGCTGACTTTGAATTCGACGGGGACACCCTGTCCCGCTTCACCAAGATTGATAATCGTTTCGTCTTCGAGTGTTTCGGCTTCTTCAGCTTTTTCGTCGACAGAAACTAATTGTACCTGCACGGAGGTGCTCACTAGTCCTTCCGCCTTTATCATGGCTTTGACACGAAACGTATCTCCCGGAAAAACTCTTGGCGGCGCTTGGACATCGGCGACCGCGACGTTCTTCCGGACTTCCCTCGAGCCAATACCAATGGGATAAACGGAAATCGCTGCTGCGGAGGCCGCCGCTGTCGCGCGTGCCGGATTCAGGCCAGCATTATTTCTACCATCGGTGATCAAAATGACTCCAGCAATTGAACCACCGCGCTCCTGGTTGACGATCGTTTGCAGAGCATCCCCCACCTGCGTCGCCGTGCCTCGCGGCGAAAGTTCCGTCAGCCAATCGACTTGTATTTTCGAGTCAACTTCTGAGTCGACTTGCGCGGATGCTTCGCGTTCAGGATCAGAAGTTTGCGAGGAACTCTGCAAACTTTCGTTGGCGATGAATTTGCGCAACCCCATCACATGAACCAGATTCGAATCTGAGTATGTCAAGTCAATCAAAGTTAGCAACAAGATTCCGCACAGCATTCCAAGGGTGCTTCTGGCAAGCAACGTGGCCCGGTTTCTAAATTCTGCCTCATCGCTCCCCGTCAAAGTATTTCGCGACCACAGCCAGAACAAGGAACCGGCAAACGACACGATGAATATCAGCATCGCCACATAAGCCAACCAACGCCAAGAACTCGAAACTCCGGTTGCGTTACCCGGTGCCTCAATCTCGGTTTGTCGTTTATCACCGGAATCTGATTTCGCAAAAGTATGTAGGTGTTCAATCTGCACGCCTTCTCCGAAACGATAGACGGGCAGTTCATGCTGTTCGCGAAGCCGCGCGATATTATCACTACCCGACAACCAAGCGACGACTTGATCGATTCGCCGAACATCAACTTGATTGTCAGCACCCTGATCATTTGTTTTCAGTGAACCAGCCGAATCATCACGAAGTCCCATGCTGAGGCTCGTGTCAATGAGAATCGGAAGTCGCGAATGCTTCACCAATTTCGTTTCACTTCGTAGCGCTGGGTTTAAGACGTAGACGAAAACACTGCCTAAAACCATCCATCGCAGGCTCAGCAGCAGCCAAGCCAACGGCCGGGGGAGACCGCGCGAACCTCGCCAAGCAATCCAGGTCGACAGTCCGACGACGCTCAAAGAGAGGGCAACGAATAGAAGAAGTTGCCACGTTTGACTGGTTGGGAAAAGTGGCTGCCATTCATAAAACGTTCGAACACTTGGAGTTGAGTTCATGATTTTTTGAATTCGAGGGAGCCGATACCCAAAGAGGCACAGTCGCTTCGAGATAATAAACGTATGGTGAAACCATCAACAGTAGACGGCGAACTGCTGCCTCTGCATTGTTTCGTTTATTGACACTATTGTCGATGTCCCAACTGGCGGTCAATCAGTTTTGGGTTCATCAAGAATTCACCATGATGTAGAAAGACCTGCTATAATCGTATAGAGCTAACGATGTTGGGGTCGTCTTGGACGTGCGACCCTACCTTCCCACAACCTTCAACTCGATTAAAAAACTGGCATGGAAACTATCAGGTTGGTCTTTGGTTTCCTTTTCTTTCATCGAAGAATCATCATAGGCTTGTTGTTGATTTATGGCCTGTTGTACTGGTTACGATACGGCAAGGAAATGTTTCCAAATCGATCGCGAGACAATCGCCCTGACGTCATGCTTGCCGACGCCGATTCTCCCGTCGAATCAGACGAAAAAGATTCCTCAAGCGGAGACCTGTCAGAGGACGACACGAAGAAGTTTGATTTGCTTAGCGACGGTTCTGCGGCCGAATTAGTCGCCGAACTTTTGCGCCTTGGCGATGTCTGGCCTAAGCAAACGGATCCCGTTGCTTATTTGACGGTCAGCAAGCAGAAAGAGATCGCTGAGCGACTGATGGAGATGGAGATTTCAAAAAAACGAATGAAGTTCGCCACCATCAGTTACCTCGAATCACTCAGCCTTATGGATTCAATCAATACTCGGTCCGAATTGGGTATTGAAGAAGCCAGAGTAAATCTTACCGAGGAAACAAAACGTTTTCTAAAGAATCCAGACGACGACATTCGGGGGTTGGTCTATTTGGTTTTGACTGTCTCTCCTGGTTGCGATTATTTAGCCAGCCGTTCCGCCGGTGACCTAAAAAAGTTTGATGATGCGATCGACGCTTATTTTGATCAACTTTCGGTATCGATCAAAAGTTGTGAAAAGCTTGCGCAACTCGTCACGCGAGTTCTGATATCAGAAGTGCATGAAGCAGAAACAAAGCGGATTGCGACGAAAACGTTGAATCGGTTGAAAACTTTAGCAAGTACCAGCAAGCGTGAGTTAACCCTGACAAGTTTTGAAATTCAAGTTCACTTTGCCCAGCTCGATTTGCCGACGCTTGTCGATCGCATGTCAGGTGTTCCAGCAGAATCGGCGGAAGAGATTCGGAGATTTCAAAAAGCGCTTCAAGCGTACCCCAACGCAGGTGTGACGATTTACCAGTTCGCGCTTGATGTCATCCGGGAACAGATTCGAAATGAAGAATTTGTCAAAGCTCGCGAGTTTTACGATCTCATTAAATCCATCTCGCCTTCAATCGAAAATGAGCAAACGCGAGAAAAATTGCTTGACGCTCTTTCGCAATTCGAACCGTTTCTCTAAGCAGCGAATTTTGTTTCTCTCGAACTTGAACATGTTAGCGATGATAACTGGCAGAATAACCGAGCAATTGCTCGGCGATCAACAACGCGATTAACCCAAGCAATAGCAGACGACTCAGTATCGAGCCCGCCTTTTCTTTTGGCTGTGGACTAAATTTGTCCCAAGCAACCCATGTCGGATGCGAAGCCTCCAGTTGGTTGATCAAGTCTTGTGATTCAGCCAGCTTCATGTCGCTTTCCGAGATGTCGACATTGATTGCAAAACGGCGCGTGTCCGGCGCGCCATCAATCGAGGTCAAATTCAAATCGATAATGCCAGCGGAATCGATCGGATTCAATAACGATGACCGAACATGGCCTCCAATCGTTGCCAACAAAGCACTCGGATCGCTATCAGATTGCGCAACGACGGCATCAAATTCTTGGTTGGTATCGGCATTCGAATCGGTTTGACCACCGGCACGCAAGAAATAGTTTGCGCGGGGTAGATACGCATCTCTTGGCAATTCGACATGGATCGGATCGCCCGCAAGATGGTTTCTGAATTCGAACCTGCCCGCGGCCAAGTAGTCTTGCAGAAGCAGCAACACGGGAGGGAAAGTCGCGTTACGAGACCAGTTGTTCCAAAGCGAACCTGCCGTCGACGTGAACAGGATGACTTGGCCTCTTCCGAATGATTTCTCTATAACCAAAGGCCAGCCGGCTTGTCCCCGAACCGTCGCTAAAACGGTTTCCTTCCTCGAAGGCTGATTTTGGCTTGCCACCCAGTCGATTGTTGGTTCGACAATCTGGCTGACCTGAACCAGGTCAAGCAAAGAATTTTTGACGTTTAAAATCGGAGCAAAAATTGGATGAGAATTGGGTGAAATGTCAGCGGTTTTTTCCTCAAGCAATTCAGGGATCTCAATCGTTCTGAAGTACGGCATCGGAAGTAAGCCGGTTCCATCTCGATAAAGTTGCGAGTTGTAAAATTCAAAATTGGTTTTCGGGCCAGCAAAAAACGCGAGCCCACCACCTGCTTCAACGTACGATTCCAAGTTTTCAACGACAGAGGTTTCAAACGAATCAACGTCAAGCAAAAAGATCGACTCGTACTCAAGAAACTGAGCGGCACTCGCATTTCGCAAATAGTCTTTGGTACGAATCTCGGGTCGGACTCCAGTCATTCGTCCCGGATTGAGAGCCAGTGCGAGATAGCGACTGTGCAATTGTTGCTCATCGTCAATGATTAGTACTTTGGCTTGCGCTTTGAATTCAACCGTCGACCAACGACGATTGTCGACCTGCAAAGCATCGTCAGGAAGATCGACAAAAATGATATGGTCACCAGTCGATTCAAAGAAGACGGGAAATTTTCGCTTCACGGTTTCGCCAGGCGGAATGGTCTGTACGAATATTGAAGGCAACTCCACGACCCGCGATGAGCCAGGGTTTGCCGTCGTTTTCGGAACTGCGATCGTACTGATTTTTATTTGGACTTTACTTGCGACAATGGATGAGCAGTTTCGGACGGTGACCTCCATCATCAATGGAACTCCAGCGACGCGCACATTGCCAGACGGCACGAGAGAAGTGATCGCGAGATTGGCACGTTCCTCGGATGCGCAAGCGATCAGTTCGATCGCAGCTCCGCTTTCGTGTATCTCACGAAATTCGCGGGCAGCAGCAGGGCTTCCCCAATCACGTTTTCGAAAATCGGAGATCACATATACGATCGAACTTTCGGATTCATGATCCAGAATCGATTGCTTAATCACAGGGAGAACTTCTTCAATGTTGACCGCTAGATTAGACGCCGTCAGCCTTGACTTCAGGCTTTCCATCGTTCGATCAAACTGGTCATCGACCAACTCACCGTCAAGGTCGGCCCTCAGCAGGAGCGGCTGTTCGTCGGGCGGAAATGAATCAGCCTGAGTATTTTTGGGGCTTGTTTGACCAGCCGAAAATCGGATCAATGTTACTTTTTGATTTTGCCGGTTCTTGGCCCGAGCCGCAATCAATGACAACGTTTCTCTGGCGCGGTCGAATACCGATTCCGTTTGGTTTCGATCGGACATCGAGAAACTATCGTCGAGCAAAACGTAATGGTGGGTCGTTGATCCTCCTAGCAATTTCGCAATTCGATCGTCATGGCAGCCGACTTGAGCCAACAAAAACAGTCCAAGCAGCAGCACCGCCATCCGCGAAAGCAGCAAGAGCAACTGTTTCAGCCAGATCAGGTTTCGGTTCTTTTTGTGGCTTCGAAGTAAGAACTCCATCGCCGCCCACTCCACCTTTCGATGGCGCAAGCGATTGATCAAGTGGATCAACAGCGGCAACGCCACCATGCTCCCCACAAGAGTGAACCAACCGGCCGGCGAAGATGTAAATAGATTTTCCATGCTTAGAAGTTTTAAACTAGGTTCAATTAACGACTTTGCGAACAGTAAAACTAACGGTTCATTCGTCGGCTGAGAAACTTCGCCAGTGCTGCATCGAGTGCATCAGAAGTCCTAATCAGCGCGTAATCGATTCCGGATTTAGCGCAACCTCGACGGATTTCGTCGAGGAACTCCTGAATCGCTTCCAAGTACCCGTCACGCAACGCCTTCGGATTACAGTTCAGGCGAGTATCCGATTCCATATCCGCAAATCGAGTCGGGCCGTTAAACGGGAAATCCAATTCATCGTCGTCCAGCACGTGAAACACCAATACGTCATGGCCCTGCTGCCGGAGCAAACGCAAACCCTTCAACGTTGAGCGCACATCACCAAATAGGTCAGAAATAATGATCATCAATCCGCGCCGCGGATACGTTTCGGCAGCTTCGACCATAACATCGTAAAGACTGGTTTTGTCGGTGGGTCGCGTCGCGCTCAGATTTTCGATGATCGCATTTAACTGATCCCGGCGGCTGACCGTTGGGAGCTTGGAACGAACGGTTTCATCAAACGTCAAGCAGCCCACCGCGTCCTGTTGTTTCAAGATCAAGAACGCAAGCGTCGCGGCTATTGTCGAGGCATATTCGTGCTTGTTGAGCGGCCCATTACCATAGCTCATGCTGTTGGAAACATCGATCAACAAGTTGACACGCATGTTGGTGTCTTCTTCAAACTGTTTGACATACAGTCGATCTTGCCGCGCCCACACTTGCCAATCAACGTGACGCAAATCGTCACCCGGAACGTATTCTCGATGCTGAAGAAACTCGACGGACTGGCCGAAGTACGGACTGCGATGCATGCCCGACAAAAAGCCTTCGACGATGTGCTGAGCTCGCAATTCCATTCGCGAGATTCGCTTGATCGCTTCAGGATGCAAAAATCTTTTGGAATCGGGCGTCATTGATCAGTTCGTTTTCATGAGTCGGAGTCGATTCGATTAGCTTCTCAACCACATTGTCAGAGTTGACTCCATCACTTTGAGCGGCGAAGTTAATTGCCAATCGATGCCGCAAGACAGGCTTAGCGAGAGATTGAATGTCTTCGATGGAGACGTGGGTTCGGCCATGCATTAGCGCCCGAGTCTTGCCGCCAAGAATCAGAAACTGAACGGCACGCGGACCTGCTCCCCAAGCCACATGCTCGGAAACATATTCGGGGATTCCTTCCGATCCAATTCGTGTCTGACGAACCAACGAGAGGGCGTATCGAATCACATGGTCAGAAACAGGGACGTCGCGAATGATGTCCTGGAGTTTGACGATGTCTGCCGCGTTCAAAACAGGTTTGACGGTGGCGTTGGAGCGAGTCGTTGTTCGCTTGGCGATTTCGAATTCATCGTCGAAGTTGGGGTACTCAACGAAAACCTTGAACATGAATCGGTCTTGCTGCGCTTCGGGAAGCGGATAGGTGCCTTCCTGTTCGATCGGGTTTTGCGTTGCCAGTACGAAAAATGGAT
>CAZPTT010000137.1:0-350 GCA_964589435.1 uncultured Pirellulaceae bacterium | reverse complement strand
TGGGGTTTTGGGCCAACGGTAACGGTTGGCTCCTGCATGGCTTCCTAATGGGCAGCCTGAGTCTTGGGCGGCGTACGGTTGATTTCATCGGCAAGGACTACATTTGAGAAAAGTGGCCCTTCCATGAATCGACGTTCTCGAGCGCCAGTTGATTTATTCTCTTCGATAATTTCAGTGCCGGTAATATCGGCCGGCATTAGATCAGGCGTAAATTGAATTCGATTGAATTCTAAATCGAGACAATTCGCCAATGTGCTGATCATCAATGTCTTTGCGAGTCCAGGAACTCCTTCTAGTAGGCAGTGACCTCGGCTGAACATGGAGATCAAGATCTGCTCGATGACATCTTG
>CAZPTT010000136.1:0-18129 GCA_964589435.1 uncultured Pirellulaceae bacterium | reverse complement strand
CGATATTCATTGCGATCTACGGAATGTTCATCCCCAGCAACTGGCGGCGAACTGCTGCAGTTACGTGCTTGTCTGCATTCATTCCGACTTTGGCGGCGTTGATTCTTTCGCAATGCTACCCGGTGCTCCAACAAGTCGAAAACTTCCCCGGCTTTGCGGCTCCGACTTTGACAATGGTGATGGCACTCGTTGCAACCCAAGCCGCTCATGTCGTTCACAAGATCCGGCGGGAGGCTGAAACTGCAAAACAATATGGCCAGTATCAACTACTAGAAGAAATCGGTCGTGGCGGAATGGGCGTCGTCTACAAAGCCAAGCATCGAATGCTCAAACGCCCAGCAGCTATCAAGCTGATTCTCAATGAGATCGCTGATGACCCGACGACGATCGCCGAGTTTGAGCATGAAGTCCAATTGTCTGCGGAGTTGACGCATTGGAATTCGGTGCAGATTTACGACTACGGCAGAACCGATGAAGGCGTATTCTATTACGTCATGGAGCATCTTGAGGGCGACACATTGCTCAGCCGCATCCGAAAACGCAACAAGCTTTCGAATGAAGAAACAGTAAACTTCATCAGCCAAGTCTGCGACGGTTTGCAGGAAGCACATTTGAAAGGAATGGTTCATCGCGACATCAAGCCCGCAAACATCTTCCTTTCAAACAACACTGGTCAGCAAGACGTTGTGAAAATTCTTGACTTTGGTTTGGCGGCGATGAAATCCGAAACGGATCGACTGCAGAAAGTCAATGGAACTCCTGCTTACATGTCGCCCGAACAAATAAAGGGGGAAACGATTGACGAGCGCTGTGACATCTACGCACTTGGTTGCGTCATCTTCGAATGCCTAACGGGGCAACTGCTTTTTACTGGCGACTCAATCAATGACCTAATCGTCGAACACTTACATAAGATTCCGTCGCTCGATCGCTTGCCAGATTCGGCAGGGCCGCTTCGCGACGTGATCAGCATGTGTGTCGAGAAAAGCGCTGACCAGCGTTTTCGAAACGTTTCTGCGCTGAGGAATGCTCTTTCAACTTGCCTCTAAGAGCAGACAAACTGGAAAGGGCGAAGCAGATTTGCTGAAAAAAGTGCTTCCATTCTTGGTCGCGCCGAATTAGCAATCAGCAGAATCGCCATTGATCACGAATAGAAAACGCTGCGACCGCTGACACAAAAGTGTAGCGGTCGGTTTACGTACTGAAACTCTGACGTTTTGGACAAAACGCTGACGTCACAGAAAAGAAAAAGCCTCGGAAACCCATTGTTTCCCGAGGCTTTTGTAGTCGGGCTGACTGGATTTGAACCAGCGACCTCTACACCCCCAGTGTAGTTGTCTTTCGCGAGCGCGTATTTCCGCTTGAACAGATTTAGATGTATTAGTGTTTGCGAGACATTTCATTCATACGGAATGCCTTCCACGTTTTATTGTTGGAATTGCCAAGTAATGGATGACCGGGCTCTACCTGATCCTCGCGGGTAAATTTGGTACATTGCAGCGATGGAAATTTCTGAAGGTAAACAAGACTGCGAGAATTGCACGCCGAAAAGCGCAAGCCCGGAGTTACAGGTTCCGCGTGAAAGGCGGGTTGATCGTCCATGGGAGAATGAGACGATCGAGTCGTTGCGGCGACAAACCCAAGCCCAATCGGATCCCGTGGCGGCGGGTCTCTTAGGTTCGGAATCTGACGGCGATCGAGCGACACAGCCAGAAGAACGAATTCCGCGCCGCTGGGATCGTTTTGCGAGATTGGTGGGCGAGCAAAGTGTGCGGCGGCTGATGGGATCCAGCGTAACCGTGTTTGGTTTAGGTGGTGTCGGCAGCTTTGCCGTCGAATCGCTGGCACGTTCGGCGATTGGTAAACTGACGCTGGTCGATTTTGACGATGTTTGTGTCACGAATGTAAACCGTCAACTGCAGGCGTTCCCCGGAACCGTTGGCCAATCCAAAGCGAAATTGTTGGCGGAACGGGTTCGTGCGATCAATCCAGATGTCGTTGTCAATCCAATTCAAGCCTTCTACGACCCGACCAACTCGATGGCTTTGCTTTCGCCCAAGCCGGATTTTGTAATTGATGCCATCGATAACGTGACGGCGAAGCTTCATCTTCTCGAGACATGTCTTCGCAACAACATCAACGCGGTTAGTGTTTCGGGGTCGAGTGCCCGTCTCGATCCAACGCAAGTTCGCGTGGCGGACGTCAGTCAGACTCGGGTCGATCCGTTGGCCAGAATTGTTCGAAAGGAACTTGGGCGTCGTGGTTTTGATCTAACAAAAAATGTCGGTTTGCCAATGGTGTTTTCCGAGGAAGAAGTGCTTCAACCGGTACCACCGAGTTGGGATGACGAAGGCTTTCGGTGCATTTGCCCCCATGCTGCCGATTCACCCCACGCCTGTGAAAAACGTCGATTGATTTATGGTTCGGCTTCCTTCGTGACGTCAGCATTTGGTTTGGCCGCAACCTCGGTCGTTATCAAGCGATTGACTGAGCGGGCGAACAAGAACTTTTAAAAGCACTTAGACGACAAGTAAACAATTATCACAACCAATTGTTCTGGAGAAGTAATGGCAACGGAATTTACAGATGATACGTTTGAAAAAGATGTGCTTGGAGCCTCAAGTCCGGCCTTGATCGATTTTTATTCCGATGGCTGACCGCCTTGCAAACGACTGGGTCCAGTCATTGATGAGCTGGCGGCTGACAATGCTACTTCTGCCGTCGTAGGTAAAGTCAACGTGGGGGATAACATGGAGCTTGCGACGCAGTACGCTATCACGGGCGTGCCGACGATCCTTGTTTTCAAGGGCGGAGAAGTCGTTGAGCGTGCCGTAGGGTTTCAAGAAAAAGCATCGTTGCAAAAAATGCTTGACTCGCAAGCATAGTTTTCTTTTAGAAATTGATAGGTTTACTGAAATCAGTTGCGTCGATACGGCTGAGGTTTAGCTGCAACTCCGTTCGTCACGCTGCGACAGCCAGGCTTGGTTGATCGGCGTTGGGTGGGCTGTGTTCTGATTTCCATCGCTTAGTTTTTCCGTGACGATTTTCACTTTCGGCGATCGTTGCTGATCGAATCAGTTTTTCAAACGTAGAATTCCATGAAGGCAGCCTCGATCGCCGAGTTAAAAAAGGCGCTAGTCCGTCTAGATCAGGGCGAACTGTTAGACGCATGTCTGCGGCTTGCTCGGTTCAAGAAAGACAACAAAGAGCTGTTAACCTACTTGTTGTTCTTGTCCGAAGACGAACAAGGTTATGCGAATTGTCTGTGCAAAGAGATTGACCAGCAGTTTGAATTGACTCCGAACGCCCACAAGAAGACCTTGCGAAAAACGATTCGGTGGATGGATAAGTGTTTGCGATTCACAAGCAGCAAAGACACGGAAGTGCAGGTTCGGCTGCATTTTTGTCGAAGCCTGCGGGCGAGCAAGACGCCGTATCGAAAAAGCAGAGTCATGACCAATATGTACAATGGTCAAATTAAAAAGACTCGAAAAGCCATCGAAAAGTTTCATGCAGACCTGAAGTTTGATGTCGAACGTGACATTCAGAAGTTGGAAGACTGAATTCGCGCAAACGATTCGGCAAACGCACAAAGGATCTGTTTTGCCACGTTGTTATCAACCAGGTGTTTTAGCAATTCTGTCCAATCAGCCAGTTTGATTCTCTACTAGATTTGGAGAATTGTAATAGTTGTAAATTGGAGAGTAGCTCAATGAAGATCTTTCAACGTTTCGCCGGCAATTTTATGTTTTCCCGTTTGGCGTCGTGCTGCGGGATGTTGGTTGTTGTCGCAGTGTTCTCGACGCCTGCCATCGCACAGGTTCCGCTGCCAAGCACTCCAGCAGGTAAACGGATGTCTCAGTTGATTAAATCGATTTGCGAAAGCGATGAGAAAGTGCGCGAAGAATTGGTCGTCAGCATCTTTTCAACTGAAGAGGATCCCAACGAACTTCGCGAAATTGTTGGAGGCGTTCATCAAGAATCAAAAGGGATGACGGTCAAGGAAATCCTCCGCTCGGAACCACTCGACATTTTGACAGTTTGTGCAATGAAAACCGGGCCGCTGGTGAAGATCAGGATTACGGTTGCGGATGATCAAGAGCACCGAATTACCGATGTCGGCCTTTGGCCGTACGAGACGGAGAAGCCGTTGCTTGAGCCGGTTGGAAACCTCATTCCAATCATTGGCAAGGCTGGCAAGACGCTGCCAGCCGCACGTGGTGTTTGGCTGGCGAAAGGTTATGGCTACGTCGTCGAAGTAAAGGAGGACTCGGTTGAATACTACGACTACACGGGAACGTTTGGTTGGAAGACAGAAGAGGATGACGATGATGACATGCAAGGCTACTTTGTTGCGGATCAGCCCATCGGCGATGCTCGGGTAACCTTCCATCCGAAGGAGCATGGTTATGTTCTGACAAAACTCGATAAACTTCCAGCGGCGTGCCTTGACCAAACGGAGTGGACTCCAACGCGGCTGTTCGATGTTTTCGCAGATGTTATGACGACCCACTATTCATTTTTTGAAGTCAGAAACGTCGATTGGCAGGCCAGACTGAAGAAACAGCGTCCGCGTGTGTCTGATTCGATGTCCGAAAGTGAACTTTTTGACGTGATGGAGGCGATGCTTGCCGATCTAAAGGATGGCCACACAGGTTTGAGTGCTGAGATCAACGGCGAAGACCGCCAGGCCGAAACTGGAAGGTCGAAAACGTCTGCCCAATTGCGTAAAGCATTTGCCGAGCAGGAAAAAGTTGAGTCGTACCGGCAATATAGTGGTCTGTTTAGATCCCGGTTGAAAGAATGCGTTTCCGAGAAAACCCTTGGCGGGACCGGCAAAAAATCATGCCAAAATCGTTTTACTTGGGGTTGGGCCGATGCCAAAGTCGGGTACATCGGCATCGCTGCAATGTCCGGTTTTGGTATCGGTAATATTGATGGACAGGTGTCGGCGCTCCATGAGGGACTTAATGAAATATTGACGTCACTCGCAGACGCAGATGCGATCATTGTCGATGTTTCGATGAACCCGGGCGGATCGGATCTTTTCAGTCTGGAGATCGCTTCGCATTTTGCGGATCAAGAACGGATTGGGTTTTCGAAGTGGCCAGCGGCTGCCAAAGAATATCGTCAAGACAGAATGGTTACGCCGATTGATGATGGAGTTAAGTATTTAAAGCCGGTCTACTTGATTACGAGTGATGTGACTGGAAGCGCAGCAGAAATTTTTACGATGAGTATGCGTGCGTTCCCCAATGTCACCACCGTTGGTTCCGCAACATCAGGTGCGCTCTCGGATGTGCTGGATAAAACATTGCCCAACGGATGGTCTTTTCATACTTCAAACGAAGTCTACGTTGATCACGAAGGCGTCTGCTATGAAGGTGTCGGCATTCCACCTAAAGTCGAGATGGATCTTTTTCAAGCTGACGATTTGTTGAAAGTTGACTATCACGTTGCCATCGCGAAAGTGGTCAAGCTGGTTTTGGCGAAGTCATCGGATTGAGCCATTTTTGAATACCCACTAATCGGATCGGCAGCCGTTAGCATATTGGCCAGGATTGAAGCCACTGATTCGTTTGAAGCAACGATGAAGGTGGCTTTGGTCAGAGAATCCGGCAGTGCACGCAGCGGACGCGATTGTTTCGCCGCGAGCCAGAAGATGTTTGGCAAGCAAGACGCGTTGGTTGATTAGAAATTGCCGAGGCGTAATTCCGAATCTTCGTTTGAAGGATCGGATTAAATGGAATTGACTCAGAAAACAGGCACCTGACAATTCCGCGATGGATACGTCGCGTCGGCAGTTTTCAATCAAGTATGTTCTTGCAATTGTCAATTCGTCAGTTGATGTATTGGTTGATTTTTTGCTGGTTGATTTTGTATTGGGAACTTGAACTTCGTGGCCATGTCTGGAACGGGCTTCGTCATAAACCAACTCGAGGATATGTTTCAATTTTTGACTTCGTTTCTCAAGCGTGCTGGTGCCAAAAAAGTCTTGAATTGCTTGACGCAATGAATCGCATTGACTCACGAACGAAATCTCTGGAATTTGGTCTCGGTCTACGTTCAGGATTTGGCTTGCCAATTTTCGCGAAGGATAGATCGCTTTGTATTCGAGGGACTGACCCGCCAGCGGCCCACCAGCATGGCTGGCGTTCGGCGTGTGCGCAAATACTTCGGTTGCATGGGCTGAGAGTCCAGTCCCCTCACAAACGTCGGAGCCAGAAGTTACCAACTCAATTACAAACGTGTCATGAAAGTGGACGGGAAACTGGCGATCGGTCAATCGCGTTTCAAGGACTTCCATGTTGTCCAGAGCTTCGATTGTAGCGATCTTGGAATAGTCGTTTTTCTTCATTCGATCTTTCTCGCGTCGATGGAAGAACCGGTTTGGGCGTGAGCCTAGTTGGACGAGTAGCGCGCACCCAGGCCGTTGCATTGAGTTGATTTTCTTGAGTTGCGCAAGGCAGTGCCTCATCCGATCAAGCAGTGCCTCATCGGCTAAGGCAGGACATGTCACTCGCGTGAATATTTCTGGGCTAAGGTTAACATTCGTTTTCGAAGTTTTAATCTTGGCGAAATTCAATCTGGCGTCAGGATGTTTAGCGGGCCTAGTGAAAGCCAACAGCTAAGCTACAATTCCATCTCTCCCGATCCAGTTTTTAAGTCATCTAACGTTTCGCCTCCCCCGAATTATGTCCGATTTTCCAGAAAAGACGTGCTCCATTGATCGCTTGGTCACCCATGAGAAACTTGTAGAATCAGCGCTCAGCGGCAAGAAAACGCAGCAACGTCGGGCTGGAATTTATGGTTACCCGGGCGAGTCGTTTGAGCTCAAGGGCGTCAAGTTTGTTATCAAGGATCTCAGGCAGGAAAGCTTGGGAGGAATGACTGAAGCCGAAGCGCACAGTGAGGGCTATCCAAATTTAGATGTGTATCGCAATTTGATTTTGCGAATGCATCCTGGGATGGAATGGAACGAAGAGTTTCCCGTTTGGGTTCACGAATTCGCCCAAGTTGATGAACCTGAAAACGATTGAAATTGCGTGGCGATGCGTTAAGTCATCCAGCATCGAGTTCGTGAAACGATGGCTCAAATAAAAAGGCGCTTTCGGTGGCTCAAAAACCAAGCAATCGTTTTCGATTTTTTCCACAACTTAATGATTTGGCGGAAACGAATTGGCTGAAGTCGACGAACTCTCTCTATTCGCGTCAGGTTGAAGAATATTTCTCGACTGACAAGATTCAAGACGTTTTGTTGCGGGAGCTTGCAGCTCAGCGGCTTCTGCCGATTAAAGAAGTGTTTGAGTCGTTTGAGCTGTTTGCCAGAATTCGCAAAGCGAGTCGGGCTGAGGTCGTCGCTGATCTCTGTTGCGGTCATGGGTTGCTGGGCATTTTGTTTGCGATGTTCGAGCGGAAGGTTGCCCGTGTCTTGTTGATCGATAAAGACGAGCCGGAAAGCCGTCAACGATTGCTGGAGATTGTGGGAAAACTAGCGCCTTGGGCAACCGACAAGATCGAAAATCGAAGTCAAATGATTACGAGCGATGACGAATGGATTCAGCCAGGTTTTTCAATTGTTAGTTCTCACGCGTGCGGTGTTCTGTCTGATCTTTGTATCGAGATTGCGATCAAGTGTGGTGGGCCGCTGGCGATTCTTCCGTGTTGTTATCCGAAGTCAGCGTGCGAAGCTCCGGCGGCGCTGCAAACAGGATTGGGGCTTGGGACGGCTTTTGATATTGATCGAACCTACCGTTTGGAATCGGCCGGCTATCGTGTTCGATGGGCGGAGATCCCGCCAGAGATAACGCCAATGAATCGAGTGATCTACGCCAGAAAAAAGTGATTGGTTGTCGGTGGAGTGTTTCAATCCAGTCAAACAAAGCACTTTTCCGTGAACACCATTATCAATTTTTGTCCTGCAAGGATTGCAGCTTGTAGTCGGGAGTTTTAACGCAATGAACATCCGCTGCAACGAATCTCTTGGCGAATCCGGAGGGCTCGCGTCGTTCCGCTGCGAGGGAAGCAGACTTTCCAGATCCCCTGGCTGGCTTGCCAGATTTCTGGATTTCATTTGCTGAATCAACTAGACTTGTGGGTTCATCAAGGCTGGAAATTGAACTGCCAGCCATGTTACCCATCACCGTGAGCTCCATCATGAAATTTAGTCCCGTTAGTACACCGCGCGAAAATTCTAAGCTGCAACTTGAAAACCTTGAGCAGCGAATGATGCTTTCAACCGTTACAGTCGAAGCCGTTGGTCAAGAAGGCTCAGAGAACATGAGCGTGTTCGTGGGCGATGAGCTCGTGATTGAGACCACGGTTTCTCAGTCAGGTGGGAGCTTTTCAGCAACTTTGGAACGCGACTTCAGCGCTAATGATGTTCGAATTGAATTCACGAACGACCTCTATCAACCGGAAGAAGGATTCGATCGAAACCTCACGATCAGCTCATTCTCTGTCGATGGCCAATTCGTTGACGTTGGCGGTCAGGAAATGTTTTCCACCGGCGTGTGGCGGTCTGAAGACGGTGTGACTTCGGGATTTGGCCGAGGCAGTACGCTGCATGCCAATGGATATTTTCAACTTGAATCGTTTGAAGCACAGACTCTGTTCTTTGGTGAGAAAGAATGGTCGATTGATGGCTCAGGCGCATTCTCCGAAACATTTGTCGATGGAAGTGGCGCTTTGAGGCTGGTTGAGGGAGCCGTTTCAGTGTCGACCCGGTTTGATGTCGTCGGTGGTACTTTGCATGCGTTAGACGTTGACGCTTATCGAGAGAACGTTGAACCAACGACTTCTAATGGGCAACCATGGTCAACCATCGGCGTGAATTTTTATGACGCAAACGGGAACTATCTCGGTCAAGAGCGAATTGATATTTCGGCTTCTCAAACAGATCCATCCAGCAGTCGGGCGATCGAGTTTGTTACGCCAGACGCCTCCGCTTCGGCTTATGTTTGGGTTTGGCTTGGAGAGGGGCCTTTGAATCCACTCGTTGTAAAGGATATTTCGTTTGAGGAAGTGAATTTGTCGGGCGATACGACGCCTCCGACGCTTAGCCTTCGCCCGGCTACAGTGACTGAACCGACGGGTGAAGAGATCAATTTCGCCGTCGATTTTGCAGACGATTTCCGGCTTGGCAATCCTGCAGCATTTCCATTTCAGGTATCTGGCCCAAATGGATTTAGCGAGCTGGCCGGTGTTCGCACGGGCTTGCCGGGCAGCACTGATACGTTCCAAACATTGATCTATGGATTGCTGAAGCCTGATGGAAGTGACTGGTCGCCTGCAGATAACGGCACCTACACAGTTGAATTACTTCAAGGCGCTCTCGCCGATCAAGCTGGTAACGTCACATCTTCTCAGATTATTGGAACGATCAATGTCGCGATTGTATTGCCGCCTACTGATGTGGAGGCTCCTGGTATTTCGATTGGTGACATTCCAAATTTGACAGAACCGGTTGTCGGGCCAATTGAGTTCGTGATTTACACGACCGACAATCGCGATCCAATTCCGTTTGCCAACAACGTGACTGTCTTTAGAAATGATGGTTATGCACAGACGGTAACTGGAATCGCCGGTGGATTTGATGAAGCGAACAATCGAAATTGGGAGCTGTACCAAATTCAGCCACCAACGGGAGGCAGTTGGGGGCCGGAAGATAGCGGGCAGTATTTTGTTCGGCTTGAAGATGGCGGTCTGATCGATGCGGCTGGCAATCAAGCAGAAGGCCAAGTTCTTGGCTCGTTCTTTGTTGATTTGGTTGAGTTCGTAGCGTAGCGGATGTTCGCAAGCCAAATTCGACGATTTGTTTTGAGTTGAATCAAAAGCGAATTCGATACTGAACGCTTGCGCTGCTAATGAATCATCGTTAAGCCTTGAGGTAGTGCTTCGCCGAACACGCGGCCTTGCTCTTCGGCGTCAAATGTTCCTATCTCTTTGACAAGCTCAATTAGATGTTCGGCCGCATTTTGTTTTTTGAGCCAATCCAATACGTCGGTTTGAACGGAGCCATCGATGTCTCGGTACCGGTCGTTCGTTCGGCGAGCCATCTGGACGACCGCGAGATGTTCGATAGGAGAGCTGGTTGAACCGGAAATGATCGCTGCGATCCATCTTGAAGTTTGGGCAAGGTTGACCACCGAGTTAAGTGGGCCATAAAACGGAGTCCGCTGGCCCAGTCGACCCAGTGTCCAAATCATCGCGTTGCGAGCGTTGGAAAGTTTCGATTTGTCCTTGAGAGAAACGATCAGGTTTCCAAGTTCTATTTTCTTGGATTCGTCGAGAAGCTCCAACGATCCGAGCAGACGCCATGCCTCTACGGAATCTTCCGGACGGATAACTGCAGCGTTGCCTTTGACGGGCTGGCCGGACATTTGTTTGGCAAGCGCACGAAAGGAAGCCATTAACGGTTCGGCCAACGCAGCCTGTTGGCCGCGAGAAAGTCCACCTGCCAGCCGTCTCCAAAGAATCAGCGATTCGGTACGAACGTTTGGCGAGCCGTGAATTAGTTTTCCGCGAACGTTTCTCCATGTTTCGGTGACGCGCCAGTCGTCTAACGCCACTCCGTAGCCTGGACGCAAGGAGTAGCCCAGCAGATTAAGCCAACGCGATTCATGTTTCGCACTTTTCTTCCGCCCAGCTTTGCCGTCTTCATTTGATTCGAACTCCATCAGGCAATCCCAGATTCTTCGAAGCAATGACATGGGCCATTCTTCACGCGGGGAGCCGATTACCTCGACCAATAGCTTGACCAGTTCTTTGGGCGCGACTTTTGATTCCGCGGCACCTGAAAAAACGTCGCGCAGAATTTTCTCGCATTCGACCCAAGTCTGCTCGTCGAATACACCCTCGGATTCGCCCACCGCGACATGATCCTCGCGATCGGTTTGGGTTGTCGAGCGGACGTCGAACTGAAGTTTCCAACTGCGGTCTGAATCCTTTTCGTGACAGGCTAAATCAATGGTGCCAATTTCGGTCAATCCGATTTGTAGTTCTACTCTAACGTCGCGTTTCTCATTGCGGCTTCTCGCACGAAGGACGGTGCGAATCGGTGGCAGGGCGGTCATCTGTTCGGGCTCAAGTGGAAGAACCTGTCCCGGTTGGTCGGCCAGTCGGATGCTGGAAACGTAAACGGAAAATTCAACGGGTTGCGAAATCGTAAGAAGGAACGTGCGATCACTGAGCGTAAATGTTTGGCCGGCTTGGGCATTGCCCGGCATGATGCATACGACTTGATCGTCGCCGATACCGATGTAGTAGCTGCGTGCAAGCGACGCGGCAATTCGAACGCCCATGTCCCTCCGTACGATTCCGTAATAAGCAGCGCCACGTGCAACCGCTAAATCCAATCGGTCGTTCTCCAAGACCTCGGGTGACCAATCCTGCTCGGTCGTTGTCTGGAACCAGTCAGAAATTTGTTTGATTACATTTTGGCGTAGTACGGGCGACGCGAAGAATCCGCCGTTAAACAACACGACGTCGGGCCGAGCGGTGACCTGAATATCGTTCGATGTTTTTTCAGTTTCGTCAGCCTGTTTGTTGAGATCCAGTCCGGCTTCGGCGTGAGTCGTCAAGAAATCGCCGAGATACCTTGTGATGCCCGGATCGCTGGCGTATGGCAAACCAAACTCCTGAAAACCACTGCTGTGATACTGAGGTTTGTCTGTAAGGGAGACCGAAGGTAAGAAGCCAGAGATAATCAATTCGCGAATCTCTTGGCGGGTTACTTCGGTTTGCAAACTGCCGCCGATCAGCTTTGAACCGCGCGACGGAAGGCTGACGGTGATGGCTTCGACGCCGTCTTCGGCAAGCATCTGCTCTTTGATTCTTCGACTGGTTCCAACGAGAACATCCCATTGATAGGCTTCCAGTTTTTCGCCGGTGGATAATTTCTGCTCAAGATATTTGGCAATGGCGAGGTCGAGATTGTCACCGCCGAGGATCAAGTGGTTTCCAACGGCAACTCGGTGGAATTGGATTCGGTGAGCCTGGCCAGTTTGCTTCGATGGTTCAGGATCTGTTGCTGGCGGTTTGGATTCGTTGGTTGTCAGGTCAGTTACAACCTCATTTTCTCGTACCCGAATAAGGGTAAAGTCTGTTGTGCCGCCACCAATGTCGCAGACCAAGATTTTTTGGCCGATTTTGACACGTGTTTCCCAATCCGAATCGTGCTTGTAAACCCAGGCGTAAAAGGCCGCTTGTGGCTCTTCAATCAACACGACTCGAGAAAGGCCCGCGATAGAGGCGGCTTCAACCGTTAGCTCTCGAGCGACTTCGTCAAAAGAGGCTGGCAGCGTGAGCACAATGTCTTGTTCGGAAAGTGGAGTTTGCGAAAATTGATGATCCCATGCTTCGCGAATGTGTTTTAAGTAGTGCGCGCTAACGTCGACGGGAGATTGTCGTACGACATCCCCAGCGCCTTGCCACGGAAGTAGGGCAGCAGTCCGATCAACAGCCGTGTGGCACAGCCACGATTTTGCCGAAGCGATTCCACGGCCAGAAGTGCGGGCCGTTTCATCTCGCGCGAAACTTCCAACGACGAATGGTTGCCGTTTCTTTTCCCATGGCAAACGAATTGGATTGGAGCTTCCGTTGGAATCGTCTGCCGGATTTTGTCGTGAGTCAGTTTTGATTGGCTGAAAGAAAAAAGATGGCAACGTATCGAGTGATTCTGATTCACCTGCCGAAACCAGTTGAGGAATCGACAGCACGCGAATTTTCCAAGGCTGTTCCTCAGTATCGATGTAGGTGACCGCAGAATTGGTTGTCCCTAAGTCAATTCCCACAACGTAGCGGCTTGGTTTTTCGTCCACGAGCGGATCGAAAGATTCAACGTCAGTTTGATCAGGCTGGGGCACGTTAGCGTCTCTGGTTAGCGTCTCTGTTTTTTGATTGGGAACCGTCGGGCTCGCAGGCGTCGTGAATGTTGTCGGGAAACTATGCCAGCGACAAAGTTCGAGGTGCGGTCATTTCAAACACGGCTGTCATTCCAATGATAGAAAATGACTACTCATCTTCTCGGACATTGAATTCAAGCTTCCAGCGATGAGGTGCTTGTTCGCTCGGATCGTCAGTCGGTTCTCCGCCGTCGTTTTCTGCAGCCGAATCGTGGGGAGCGGGTGAAGCTTGCCCCGTTGTTGTTTGGGCCGGTTTTATTTCTTCACACCAGAGTTCGAACATGCCAAGCTCCGTGATCCGCGAATCAAATTTGACGGGCACGTAAGATTGGTTCGCACTATCCATTGTCAGCGTTGCCGTCAGTGGGTCGACTTCTGATAACTCGCTTCCCCATTTTTGGAGCTTCAGTCCCGGCTGGTCTGATTTTCGTGTGCTTGATCGAAAGAAGCGAAACGAAACGGGCTGACCGACAACCAATCCGATTTCGGCAGCGGGTACGTCAGCATGAGTGCCTTCTTCCATTCCAAACGGGACGACGCAAAGCGCACTGAGCGGACGTGGTGCGCCGGGAATCGCTAAGCCAGCCGTTTCGATCCCGACGTAATAAGAATGGGCGGTTCCGCCGCGGATGCGCAAGCCGCCTGAATGTTTGTTCCAACCGTAGAAACAACCGCCACGAGCAACCGCAAAATCAAGATCTTGATTTCCGGCCAACGTTTCAACTGTTTCACAAGCGTCGCTTGGCGAATTCGGGACAGTCCATTGGGACATGATATCGAGCATGCGTTGTTGAAAACCGCCGGCTTTGAAAACCCCTCCGTTAAAGAGAACGTAGTTGGGTAGCCGTTGGGCACCTGCTGGGTCGATGCAATGTTGGCTGACAAAAGATGCAATGTGTCTGGTGATGCCAGGGTCGGATTCGTAAGGCAGTCCAATCTCTTGAAAGCCGGAAGCGGGTTGGCGTTGTGGTGCGTCTTCAAGTCCGCACTGAGGAAAAAATCCGTCCAGCAGTAGTTCCGCGACGTCGCTTCGTTCAACGGCGACCGAGACGGTGCCGCCAATCAATTTGCTGCCGCGGCCAAGCACCGAGATCGTATGAGAGCTGGGCCCGTCTGCAGCGAGCAATGCTTCTTTGGCGTCGCGACAGGAGTGCCAAAGGGAAACCGATTGCCACGCATCGAGTTGTGTGCCTTTTTCAGAAAATTTGGATGCAACGAGGTGTGCGGTCGCAAGATCCATGTTGTCGCCGCCAACGAGTAGATGGTCGCCAACAGCGACTCGGCGAAGAGCCAGTTCTCCGTCTTCTTCGTCAACCGCTATCAAAGTCAAATCCGTTGTCCCGCCACCCACATCGCAGACCAGCACCGATTGGCCGACCGACAACGTCTTTCGCCATTGATCACCTTGCTCCGCGAGCCAAGCGTACAATGCGGCTTGCGGCTCTTCGAGAAGCAGGAAATCGGTCGGCAGCCCTGCGGCAATTGCGGCTTCTCGAGTCAACTCGCGCGCGACGGGGTCAAATGAGGCGGGCACCGTTAAGACGACCTGCTGCTCTTTAATCGGCGCGTCAGGAAATGAATGATGCCAAGCGGCGACCAAGTGCTCGAGATATTGTTGGGCTGCGGTTACAGGCGAGATTTTGGAAACTTCATCGGGCGCATTCCAGGGAAGAATCGGTGTTCGACGGTCGACTTTGTTGTGGCACAGCCAGCTTTTGGATGCGCCGACGGTTCGGTCGGGGGCTTCTGCGCCGCGCGTGCGAGCTAAAGCGCCGACGGCGAAATGTCGATCGGTGGCCCAGGGTAAATCGAGTGCGTTGCCGCGAGATTCAGCTTCGTTGGCGAGGTAAGAAAATGAAGCAAGGGAGTCCTGTGACGCAACCGTGTTGCCAGCGACGAGTTGAGGGATTTGGAGAAGTTCAATTTGAGGCGCTTTGTTCGATTCGGCGTTGTTGGGTTCTGCATTGTTGGATCCGGTGCCCTGCGCTCCCTGCTTTAAGTCGGTTTTTTCGAGCTCGCAATAAGCCAATACGGAATTGGTTGTGCCAAGATCGATGCCGATCGTGTACTGCGGGTTTTGCTTCATGTTCCGAATCGATTTGGTATTGGATTTGCGAAGACGACTAGTTGAAGAAGATTTACGTCAGTTCCAGTTCGACAGGTGCGACAACCAATTCGACGGACGAATCGCCCGACCATTTAGGGACATCGCATTTCGTCGCTTTCCAGCCATGATGGGCGACGGTTCCTGAAAATGGAGCTTCTCCGGTCACGTTGCCGGTCAACCGAAATTCTGAAGGATCAAATTTGGCTGGCGTTGTTAATTCTGAGCCGTCGCCTTGATCTGTCATGGGAACCAGGCCAAACATTCTTTCGATTACTTTACCCGTGTCTTTTAAGACGTCTCGAGCCGCCGCGCCAATTTGGTCATCCGAAAACTGATCGAGTGATTCGTTGACGATGTCCAGCAAGCGGGCTTCTCGTTGCAAAGACGAGAGCAGGGTGATTGCGTCGCTTCGCGTTGGTTTTGGAATGGGGTTGGCGGCCGATTTCGGCGTTGTGGATTTCGCGGCGTTTGCCGGAGCTTCGATTTTTGGCTGTAGCTTGCCATCGAGCATCTGTTGAAACGATTCGCTAAGTTCACGATTAAAAAGCAATTTACAAAAAGCCTTGGTGGCTGCTCCGAGTCCCATTGCAGGTGTTCCTGATTTTCGAGGAGAGATCAAGTTGTCATCTTAGTCGTTCAATTGCGTGCAGAGAACGAGGGTACTTTCTGCGAGGGTGCGTTCTGCAACGATGGATTTGTTGTTTGCCCCTGTTTTCAAAAATGTGAAACCAGCGCAAGGACTGGTTTGTGGTTGAAATAGGTGTGACAATGTTTGTAATCAATTTTTGTCCATGGTGGGGTGATTTCGATGCGGCAAGCAATTTTCTCTTTCTGTCAGATAGCTGTGCTGCTGCTGGTCGTGCAGCCTTCGGTGGCCTTGAACCGTCAGGCGAACGGTCAGACGAACGGTCAGGAATTCGTGGGAGCTTGGCAAGCCGCGATTGAGTCTCCTGGCGGAATGATTGAGTTTGGGCTCGAAGTAGAGATGGCCAAAGACGGCTTGTCGGCGCACTTGATCAATGGTGATGAGCGAATTTCTGTGCCCAGCGTAATAGTGGAGGGCGATGGGAGTGCCAGGAGGCTCAAATTGCAGATCAAGCACTACGATTCCGAGATCGTGATTCAACGCGATGAAGCAGATGAAGGGCTGATTGGCAGTTGGAAAAAACGCCGTGGCAAAAGGGAATGGGTCGAAATGAAATTTTCTGCGTTGCCGCAGATAGATTCTAAGTCCTCATCGCCTGAGCGTTTTCTGGGGCGTTGGTCGGTCGACTTTGAAAGTAGCGAAGATTCAGCCGTGGGGATTTTCGAACAGGCCAAGGGCTCCAACCGTGTACACGGAACGTTTCTGACGACCACTGGAGATTACCGATTCCTTGATGGCGTCGTGTTGAAAGAAGAGGGTACAACAGCAAGCGGTGCAGGGGGCGAGGAGATGCGATTGAGCTGTTTTGACGGTGCCCACGCGTTCCTGTTTCGCGGGAAGCTAAATGAATCGGGTAATATCGAAGGCAAATTCTGGTCGTCCAACACTTGGCAGGAAAGTTGGATTGCGAGGAAAGACGAAGCGGCGAAGTTGCCTGACGCTTTCGGCCAGACTTCGGTTGCTGACAAGTCGAAACTTCAACAGCTTAGGTTTCCGGATTTGGATGGGAACTTAAAAAGCTTGGAAGATCCGCAGTTCGCAGGTGAAGCGAGAATCATTTATGTATTTGGGAGTTGGTGTCCGAATTGTCATGATGCCGGCGAGTACTTTTCGCAGTTGAATCAAAAGTATGAATCGCGCGGTCTTTCAATCTTAGGGTTGGCGTTCGAGTTGACCGGTGATTTCGATCGGGACGCGGAGCAAGTTCGAAAGTACTTGAAGCGACATGGTTCCAGTTATCCGGTTCTCATTGCTGGGTTGGCTGATAAGGCCCAGGCGTCCAAAGCATTGCCGCTGCTTGATCGAGTCCGCAGCTATCCAACTACGATTTTTGTTGATCGCGATGGGCAGATTCGTGCCGTCCATACAGGGTTCACTGGGCCAGCGACGGGAGTTGAGTTCAAGCTTTTGAGAGAGAAGTTCGAAGCCTTGATTGAATCGATGTTGGAGGATCCGTTGCCTTAAGGTTCGTTTTGCGGCATCAAGACTGGCGCTAACGGATTCAAGGTGCGATTATAGCGATCCCCCAATTTATCTGTTCGGGCTAATTTGAATCTGGAAACTTCTTTAAGGGAAATCCCCAGCTTCAGTATTTTGCGTTAGACCTAAAAAAGTCAGCGGACTTTTATTTACTTTGCGCGAATAATTCACCGTATGGCATTTACTTAAAAACGAAATATGGGAGAATTTGCGGCATCGTGGGGATCATTCCATCTTCACGTGTTAAGCGAACTCTTTTCTTGAGGTTTGCTTAAATAAAGACGGCTTTCAAATCAGACTTAGCTAATTCGGATTCAGCTAATTCGGATTCAGCTAATTCGGATTCAGCTAATTCGGAATGATTCAGAAAGCTAATTAGAGACACAGTTGTGACACGCTTTAAGTTTGGTTGAAGGTGTTGGTTGGCAGAACGGACTCTGACTGCTTCCCAAATCCATTGAAAAGCGTGTTTTTTTCGAGGATTCCCTGTGAAAAAATTCACGATGTCGGTTTCGGCCGCATTTTTGAGTGATCAGGGATTGGAAATGTACTTGTTTCAGGTTCAAAGAACTGACAAATGGTATTCGAGCTAAAAGAAGGATTGGATTTGCCGATCAGCGGTGAGCCAGTTCAAGACATACAGCCAGGCCCCGCTGTTTCGCGGGTTGCTTTGATTGCAGATGACTATATCGGGATGCGCCCGACAATGTTGGTCAACGTTGGCGACAAGGTGAAATTGGGTCAGCCAGTTTTCGTCGACAAAAAAACGGAAGGCGTGACCTACACGGCCCCGGGAGCGGGAACGGTGACGGCCATCAACCGTGGCGCCAAACGAAAGTTTGAGTCGATCGAGATCGAGCTTTCGGGAGACGACGAAGAGACTTTCAAGGCGCACACTTCGTTGGACGAGCTGACCGCTGAAGACGTCCAAAAGCAATTGGTTGAATCTGGAAATTGGCAAGCTTTCCGAACCCGACCCTACAGTAAAGTGC
>CAZPTT010000135.1:14242-18243 GCA_964589435.1 uncultured Pirellulaceae bacterium | reverse complement strand
CGCCCAAACGGCTCACATGAAGAACCGGAACTTTGAATTGGAACAAAGCACTAGTGGCTTGGCTTTCGCGGAGGCTCAACATTTGTTGAGAACCGGTAAAGCTTTACTCAGAAGTGAATTCGAATCCTCGAAGTTTTGATAAGCAGGAAAAGCAAATGGCAAGCGTAAATGTTCCAGACGAAAACCGAACCATCGAAGACCCGGTTGAAATCGCAACTTTTCTAAAACCATACGGTATCGATTTTGAACAATGGGATGTTGATGGGAGAATTGGGCCAGATGCTACCAACGAAGAAATCCTCTCTGCCTATTCCCCAGAAATCGAACGGTTAAAAGAGCAACACGGATTTGTTACCGCCGATGTGATTAACGTGTCACCGGAAACTCCCGGTCTCGATGAAATGCTGGCCAAGTTCGACAAAGAGCATTTGCACACCGAAGACGAAGTTCGATTTACCGTTCGCGGTAGCGGCGTGTTTCACATTAACCCGGAGTCGGCTCCGGTGTTCAGCATTACGGTTGAGTCCGGTGATTTGATCAGCGTACCAAACGGGACGCATCACTGGTTCAATTTGTGTGGTGACAAAACGATTCGATGTATTCGTTTGTTTGAAGACATGTCTGGTTGGACGCCTCACTACATGGAAGAGGGAACCCACGCCAACTACGCTCCGCTTTGCATGGGGCCAAGCTATCTTGAGGGCGGTGACGGTGAAGATGTGGATCAGGCGGTCAAACTCTAAGGCTGCGGTCACCTAAATCTGTAACTGCCTGTGTAGATACGTTTATAGACCATGACAAAGAGTTCCTTGTTCAACCCAGTGCCGTTCAATAAACGTAGCTACGCTCGCCAGCCAGAGCGTGGATTGATCGTAGTGAAGTCTCGGTTTTCCACCGTCTGGCGTAAGTAGCTACGGCACAAAAAACGCCGAAGTCCTTCGTCATTGAAGGGTGTTGTGTTTGAGCGAATATTCGATCTAAACTGCCGAGCTTTTCACAAAAGTGGCCAGTGTTTCTGCGATCGAAAACTTTCAATCAGTCTAATTTTATTTCCGGCAAAATGATTCAAACCAAAGCTCGCGGCATTCTCTTGGACATCGAAGGCACCACGTCTTCGATCAGTTTCGTTTATGACGTCATGTTCCCGTACGTTCGCGATAACGTGAAAACGTTTCTCACTGCGAATTGGGATGATGAGGGCGTTCAATCATGTTTGCCATTATTGGCCAAGGATCTGGAACATTCGTCGGTCGCCAGTTGGTTGGACGAAATGACCGGCGAGGAGAAGTGCACTGCTGTCTGTGAAGGCGTTATCGGATTGATGGATGCGGACGTCAAAGCCACCGGTTTGAAGCAGTTACAGGGCTTGGTTTGGAAAGATGGTTTTCACAGCAAGCAAATGGTCGCTCACTTGTTTGACGACGTCGCCGCTTCGGTCAAGCTGTGGTCGGGCAGCGGCATCGACGTGCGGATTTATTCATCCGGAAGTATCGCCGCTCAGAAATTGTTCTTTGGGCACACGGTCGACGGGGATTTGCTTGACTGTTTGTCCGGGCACTATGACACGACGACGGGCGCGAAACAGGAAGCGGACAGCTACACCAAGATTGCTGCCGCCTATGGCTTGTCGGCAGATGAAATTTTGTTTGTCAGCGACGTGGTGGCGGAGTTGGTGGCTGCCGATGCGGCTGGTATGCAAACGGCACTTAGCCTTCGGCCGGGGAACAAGCCGGTTGAGGATGGCCATGGCTTCGACTCGCTAAAGAGTTTTTCTGAGATTGAAACGACAGTACCCGCTAGCTAAATCGACTCCTCGCCTGCACGAAGTGTGGTTTTGCCGCTGCTGGCTTGTGCATTAATCCCGGATTGAATTTTATTCGGAATTATTTCGAACCGTCTTCTCAGTCGCCACGTAATTGCAGGGCAAGTTGTTTCGGCCTCGTAATCGGTTCGGAATATCGCAGTGCCCAATAGCTTGACCCAGTTATTGTGATCGCCATTGGTTGGAGGTCGGTTGCTGTTTGCATTGCTTTTGATTTTTCTCGCCGCACTCCATGACGGAGTTTTGTGATTGATTTGTCGTTGTTGCCAGGAAGGTGAACGATGAATCGGGCCGTCAAACACAGGAGTGCCCATGTTACGGTACGACCAGTTTTCAGCTTTTGCTGCCAGTCAATTCTCTTCTGCGATCTGTTTCTTCAGTTTCTTATGTGCGACCAGTTTATTGGCGTCGGCTGATGCTCCCTCAGTGAAGTTTGATGTGCCCGCGCTGGCGAGTGTTCGGCAATTGCTTACCGATTCCGAACATTCAATCACCTCGACTCAGAAAACAATCGAAGTCATTATTCCCGTAAGCACCGAAATTCAATTGGCGGATCGGGGGGGCATTGCGGAGTTTAGATTTGACGTTTTTTGGAATCGCAATGTCTATCCGATTTGTGATTATGGGCCGCGAACGCAGACGTTTAGCGAAATCGATGGCTTGGTGTGGGTTAGTAAAAGGAGCGACCTAAATGCCTGTATCGGTTTGAACCTGAGTGGAGGGGTGGGAACAGCCAACGGAACGGTCAGCGGTGATCTGGGAACGAAGGAATCGACGAAGCGAAGTTACCAGGAGGTTCCGCAGCATGAAGTGTTGGTTGCCAGCGGCACGATTCATCGAGGGACGGGCGCGTTCTTTCGTTTTCATCCGTCTCGGTCGGAAACCCTGGAGGGAGGCCGTGATCTGGTCGTCGCATTTCAAGTCCCACAGCATTGGCGTGGAGGCGTGCTGCAAATCGAATGTCATGCTCAGGGAGCCCGCAAAGTCCTTGGTGCATGGAGCGAACCCTTTGAAAGCAGCCGCTCTTTCGTTTTGCCAATTTATCTTGAAGGCGACGATCAGGCGCGGCAGAAGGCAACTGAATTCGTGCGTTCAGAGCAGAGACTGAGGCAGCGTTGGAGTCGTCATCAGCGGCAGGAGGGCAGCAGCAGTCGCGACCCAATTCGGCAGTTCCAGTCTGTATTTGCGGTTAGCAGCTCGCGGCAACGATCGAGCGAACTTCCTGATGATTGGGTTCACTACTTGATTCAATCTAGCGACGTCTATCTGGAAAAATATCGGAAGCACTTACCGGCTGAAGTCGAGAGGGCTGCCAATTTGTTCGTCGCGGCTCGTGATGACTTGTTGAAGTTGAGCCGTTGAATTCGGGGCCAGTATTGGGGTTTGGGCAGGCGGTTCGTTATCTTTGAAGCGAATAGTGCTGTGTTCTCACAAGCATGCCCACGCAAGCGAGGGCATGGCACCGATCGCGACTTTGGCTCTTGGGATTTTAGCTCTTGCGACTTTAGCTCTTGCGACTTTAGCTCTTGGGGTTTTGATTGTTTGCCCTTGTCCACTACCCGAAACTTCGATTGAGATGGAATCCTAGTTGTCACTAAATTCCAGCTTCGTAGACGATTCCATTGAAAGAGGATTCTTCGCGTATTTTCGATGGCACTCGTGGCAGAGGTCGAATCGTCTACGTTGGTAAGCGGACTGGCTGATTTCTTCGCACTCTGAGTCATCCAGTCGTTCAAGTATATCTTGGAGTTCGACAAGATGATCGCGGTCATCGTCCGCGTCTGAATCAGCGGCATCGACCGCCGCATGAATTTCAATCTTGACTGAATACCTGACTTCTTCGTCAGGATTGATTGTGCGTCGACAACGATCGCAAGAATAGTGAATCATGATCCCTTCCCATGAGAACTCTCAACATCCTTTCGGTTCTTGGCGAAAGGAAACTCCGTGAACTTCATCGTAATGCCTAATGGAAATCGGATGCAAGTAAATTATTGAGTTAATTCGGCTATCCGACCCCATCCATTTCGTCAGCATGGATTGGCAACGAAAGGTGAACGGCAAACAGAATCTCAAGCAAGGTTGATTGAGGGTAGTTGGGTGGGAGGCAGGCCGGTGGTTCGGCTCGTTTGCGATAAGCAAATGAAATGAACCGTTGTCAAATGAGCAACCAATTAAG
>CAZPTT010000135.1:0-14142 GCA_964589435.1 uncultured Pirellulaceae bacterium | reverse complement strand
TCTTTTTGGTCTTTTTCTTTTTTGACTTTGCTGCGTTCTTCGCCTTTTTGATTTTGGCTTTCGACTTCTTTTTCTGTTTGTTCTTATTCTTTTTGTCTTTGGCTTTTACAGAGCCAGTCTTTGAAGCTGAGGGGTTTTTCGAAGAGGGTTTCTTTTTAGCGGATACCGATTTCTTCTTTCTCGGTTTTGAATCTGTCGTTTCAGCCGTCTTGCGCGCCTTCTTTCGATGGCCTTTTTGCGGCCCGGAAGCACGACGTGAGGTCCATTCATCAGGCTTGGAGCCCGGCTTCTGTTTTGAAGGCTCGTCGTTTTGTGCTTCGTTGGTTCGCGAACTATTGCTTTTTCCGGATTCGCTTTTTGACCAAGTTGCTGGCTTGTCGTTTTTCTGCTTTCGACTCGAAGAATCATTCTTTCGGTTGTGCCCTTCGTTTGTGCGCCTCTCGCTTCGGCGGGCCACATTGCCCGGAGTCGGTTCGACACCGGCCAATTGAAACTCAAGCGACCGCTGATCTGGGTCGACGACGGCAACTTTGACTTCGATATGATCGCCCAGTCGAAACTGGTTGTCTTCCTGGAAGCCGCTAAGCGTTCGGCTGGCGCGGTCGTACTTATAAGAATCAGCTGGCAGATTCGCCACTGGAATCATGCCTTCCGCTGGAATCTCTACGCCTTGGGCAAAGACACCAAAGGCTTCCACGCCGGTGATGACGGCGTGCATCGTTTCACCAACTTTGTCCGACATGAAATTTAGCAACTTCAACTTCTTCAAGTCACGCTCGGCATCGGCCGCTCGTTTTTCCAGTTCGCTACAGTGTTTTCCAAGACTGGCCAAGCGATCGAAGCTTGCATCTGGTCGTTTGCCGTCGATCAAAGCCCCAACCATGCGATGGATGATCAGATCCGGATAGCGGCGAATCGGAGATGTGAAATGGCAATAGAATTTGCTGTTGAGAGCATAGTGTCCAATTTCTTCAGGACTGTACGTCGCTTTCTGCATGCTGCGGAGAACCGCGTAGTGAATCGCGTGTTGCTGAGGCAGGTTCGCCGATTCTTCAATGACGCGTTTCATCTCGAAGCGGTCTTGCAGGCTGCCGCATTCAATGCCCAGCCCTTTGACAAAACTGGTCAGTTCCGTGAGCTTGGCTTCACTAGGTTGCGGATGAACACGACGCATCAGGAACAGCTTTTCGTCAGCAAGTCGTTGGGCAACGGCTTCGTTGGCGGACAACATAAACTCTTCGATGACCTGGTGGCTCTCGGTGTTCTCGACCGTATGCGCGCCACAGACTTTGCCGTCGTCGTCCAAGTCGATTTTGACTTCGGGCAGAACCAGGTTGATCGCTCCGCCATTCATTCGTCGTCCACGTAGCTTCATCGCCAGCGTGTGCATGTTGCGAACAAGTTCGAAGACCTCGGGCGTTAGTTTCTTTTTCCAGGGTTTATCGTTTTCCAGATATTCATCGATCTCTTCATAGTTGAAGCGATGAGCGCTCTTGATCGCGCCGCGATGCAACTCCGTCCCGATCGGAACACCTTCGTCCGTGAATTCAATCAGGGCCGTCATGCAAAATCGAACTCGATCTGGTTGCAAGCTGGCCAAGTTGTTGGAGATGATTTCTGGCAGCATCGGAATGACCCGGTCTGGCAAATAAACACTGGTACCGCGTTGAAATGCCTCGTTGTCCAGATCCGAGCGATACGGAACGAAGTGGGAAACGTCGGCGATGTGCACGCCCAATTCCCAGTGTCCGTTTTCCAGCCGATTGAGCGAAATAGCGTCATCGAAGTCGCGCGCCGTTTTCGGGTCGATCGTAATGACGGTGGTTGTGGTGAAGTCGCGTCGGCCTTCCGGGATGGCTCCATCGTCAAAGGCTTCGGCTTGCTCGCGGGCATTCTCCAAAACTTGTTCCGTGAAATCGTCTGGCAATCCAAACTGACGAATAACGCTGAGCGTATCGACACCGGGAGTTCCTCGGTCGCCAAGGACTTCAACAATGACGCCTTCGCCTTCTTGCTTATCGGAAGGAAATCGCACCATTTCGATAACGACTTTGTCGTCGATTTTACAACTCTTGGCGCCGGCGTCGCCGACAAGGATGCCCGATTCAAAAACGCCTCCATCGACAGCCACGAATCCGTAGCCACTGCTTTCAACATAGGTACCGACGAAACGGTTGGTGTGGCGATCGATGACTTCGACGATTCGTCCGCTCGCGCCTTTTGAATCTTTGGAACGTTGGCGGCCAGAGTTCTCACGCGACAGTCTTACACTGACAACATCGAGGTCGGCGGCGTCCAGCGTTTTTTGTTTCGGAATGAAGATGTCTTCCGAGCGGTCGGTCGCCGTCGAATCTTGAGGCGTGACAAAACCAAAACCGGCTGCCGCTCGGCGAAACGTTCCAATGATGTTATTGGACTTTGATTTTGATTTTGGATTGGCGGCGTCTTTTTTCTTCTTGCGCGTCTTGGAGGCTTTCGGCCGGACAACGAAGTGTTTCGAGCCGAATGCAAGCCTGTCTTGCCGGACGAGTTTCTTGATTGCGCGAGTAACGTTTTTTTCGTCGCCGATCAGTTTCAGCTTTTTGGCAATTGCGCGAGGTTTGAGAGGTTGATAAGCGTCACTTAAGACCAGATCAAGGATAAGTTTTTCCAGGTTAATTGGTTCGTTCATGTACTGAGTTTATGGGGAGGAAATTGAAATTGCTACAGGGAGCGACGCGAAAATTGAGGTCGTTGGAGGGGCTCATGGTTGTCATCTCATCGGCCGGCCTCTGCTCCTAGTCAGCCCTTGGAGAATGGATGAGTTGAAAGGAGCAAGTGAACGGCGCGTGAAAGCCCTCACTGCCCGCTACGGCGCCCGACCCTCTTGCGCGTGGGAGGGTGCCGCAAAGTCGTTACTTCAAACCCGACCCGTCTGAGTCATGGCACGAGACTTCGACGCCAAAAACGAGATATCCGCGTGTTGCGAAAGCAGATCGAGGGCAGGCTCGATGAAGGCGTTGGACGCCTTGGATTTTATTCGAATCTGCAGTTTGCAGTTTTGACTTTTAAGCGACTCTATGAGTTGCCTTTGTAGATCTTGCGTCCAATCGACGGATGGTAAACCGTCCAGTTGCTCGACTTATTGACATCGTCCGTAATCAGCTGATTGAAGCTGTGCATTTTGGCGTCAAGGTTGTCAAGGCTATGCAGGGCAAACGCTTCGAGAGACATCGGAAGCTTGGGGCTGCCGTATTCGTACTCTCCATGGTGGGAGACAATCAAGTGCCGCAAATGGTTCGCGAGATCGGCCGGGAATTCTTCGCCGGATTGTTTTTCGGTTTCTCGCAGCATTTCGTCCAGCATCGAAACACCCAACACAAGGTGGCCGATTAGCTGACCCGCGTCGCTATATCCAAGATCGGGCTGGTAGGTGAGCTCTCTGATCTTTCCCATGTCGTGCATGAAAGCTCCCATCAATAGAACGTCCGCGTCAATACTCGGGTACCGCGGTGATACGATGGCGACCAGCTCCATCAAGGACAAGACATGTTCGAGCAGTCCGCCTTGGTAAGCATGATGATTTTTCACGCCTGCTGGCGCCTGACGGAATCCGCTCATGAAGGCTTCGTTGACGAGGAAGCACTCGGCAAGGTTTCGCAAATGGACGTTGCTCATCCCGCGCAACAACTCACCGACGCGAGCAACCATCTTCTCCAAGTCCTCGGTGCAAATCGTTTCAAAATCGGCTTCGTCAACATCGCTTGCATTTGACTTACCCAGCTCTTTGGCGAGCACTTGCATGCCACCGTTGAACAACTGAGAAGTTCCTTTGACGCGGACAAAGTCACCGTTGTTGAAACTGTCAAAGTGCTTTTGGTTCGCGTTCCAAAGCATTGAAGTTACCGATCCTGTTTTGTCGCTCAGCCGAACCTGCAAGTAAAGATTGCCATTGCGATTGGTTCGTAGTTGTTTCTCGGAGGCCAGAAACACTTGGTCAATGACTTCACCGTCAGCAAGTTCGTTAACAAATCGTCGGTTCATGAGAGTCTCAGGAGTTTTTTGGAAGGAGGCGTCGATTTCGCCAGATTCTAGATTGGGACTCGTTTGGCGACAAGAACGTGAATGCAGTTTGTCGCTGGCGAACTGAACGCAATAAGTCGTTCGTTGGTGACTCCCTACTCGAAACGACCTTAGCCAAGGCGTAGAATGTGAGCGGATGACTGATTGCGTTGTCTGGTTGTGGACGATCAATCGTACTTCCCGTTGCGCTGTCAAGTAATGCTCGATCAGAATTGCAGTATATGAATCGCAATCGGACCTCCTTCAATTAAATTTCAATTCAATATTTGGCTTAACGATGGCAAAAACCGGAATTTCTCCGACGCGTGAAGAAGACTACCCAGAGTGGTATCAGCAAGTAATCAAAGCCGCTGACATGGCGGAGAATTCTCCGGTACGTGGTTGCATGGTCATCAAGCCGTGGGGTTATGGAATCTGGGAGAACATGCAACGGGCGTTGGACATCATGTTCAAAGAGACCGGCCATGAGAATGCATACTTTCCTTTGTTCATTCCCATGAGCTTTTTGGAAAAGGAAGCCGAGCACGTTGATGGTTTCGCTAAGGAATGCGCCGTGGTGACTCATCACCGGCTCGAGCCTGATGGTGACGGCGGTTTGGTTCCCGCCGGGAAACTGGAGGAGCCTTTGATCGTGCGGCCGACCAGCGAAACCATCGTCGGTGCGATGTTCTCAAAATGGATTCAATCCTATCGCGACTTGCCATTGAAGATCAATCAATGGGCCAATGTCGTCAGATGGGAATTGCGGACACGTTTGTTCTTGCGAACGGCGGAGTTTCTGTGGCAAGAAGGCCATACCGCGCACGCTACCGAAGCCGAAGCGCTGGAAGAGACTCAGTTGATGTTGGATGTTTATGCTGACTTCGTCGAAAACCACATGGCCGTGCCTGTGATCAAAGGCGAGAAAACTGAAGGCGAGCGGTTTCCAGGCGCGAACATGACGCTGTCAATCGAAGCAATGATGCAGGATCGCAAAGCGCTGCAGGCGGGCACGTCACACTTCTTGGGGCAGAATTTTTCCAAGGCTCAGGATATCAGTTTCCAAGATAGCGAAGGTGGAACTTCGTTTGCTTGGACAACCTCGTGGGGCATGTCGACTCGCTTGATCGGCGCGTTGATCATGACTCACAGCGACGATGACGGTTTGGTGATACCACCTCGATTGGCTCCAAAGCATGTCGTGATCTTGCCCATCATTCGCAAAGACGAAGACAGGACCAAAGTCATGGAGTATTGCGAAAGTTTGCAAAAAGAAATTGCGGCTCAGCATTACGACGGCCGTCCGATTATCTCGTTTATTGACGATCGTGATTTGCGCGGCGGCGAAAAGAAGTGGCATCATATCAAGCGAGGCGTACCTATTCGTGTTGAAGTTGGTCCAAGAGACATCGAAAATGGAAATGTCTTCGTCGGCCGCCGTGATCAGCCAAAATCAAGTGGATTGTCTCGAGAAGAGTTTGTTGCAAAGTTACCGGAAACGTTGGCTGAAATGCAGCAAGGGTTGTTTGACAAAGCTCTGGCGATGCGGACTGAAAATACGCGGGACATTGATTCGTTGGAAGAGTTCAAGGCTTTCTTTACACCCAAGAACTCGAAACGCCCTGAACTGCACGGCGGTTTTGCTCAGTGCTATTTTGTCGACTGTCCAGAGACCGAGGCGATCTTGAAACCATTGAAAGTTACGCCGCGAAACATTCCACTGGACAACGAAAAGATTCCTGGGACGTGTATCTTCACCGGTCAGAAAACAGTTGAGCGTGCGATCTTTGCGAAGTCGTATTAGCACGATTCGAGTTGTTCTTCATTACACGATTCTTTGGTTATTCGGAAATTTGGTTTTAATCATGGGCGAGATCGCCACACACCCGCCTGTGATGTTGATCGTCGCCATCACGAGTCGTTACCCGGAAGCACTTGAGTGGACGGCGGTGAAAGCATCGACGCAGTGGGGGCCGATTGCAAAGTCGAGCCCTGTGTTTGATTTTACCGAAACCGGTTTTTACACCGAATCGATGGGGCATGAATTGAAAAAGCAGTTTCTTGCTTTTGAGAAGCCGTTCGATCCGGGCGATATCGCTGACACCAAGATCGTTTCTAATCAATGGGAGCAGCAATACATCGACCAAACCAATTTTGATGAAGAACGCCCCGTCAACATTGATCCGGGCTACATCAGCGAAGCCAAACTCCTTCTAGTAACGACGAAGGATCGCGATCACCGAATCTATCTGAGAGACGGGATCTTCGCGGAGGTCACCCTGCACTATCGCTCGAAAGTTTGGACGCACAGTCGTTGGACCTATCCTGATTATCAGCGCCAAGACTTTCAGGAATTCTTCAGCCAATGCCGCGATTCAGTTCGCGCACAGGTCAAAGCATGGCGGCGCGAACGGGCGACCGAATAGCAGATCGGTGAGAGACCTAAGGCGCAGACCTTGGGTCATTTTCGAACGCTTGAATGAACGCCAGTAGTCCGACTGTCTCGCAGATAGAGATCGGTTTTGCACGTTGTTTCGCTGGATTTGCAACAAATTTTGATGGAGTTGCGACGAATCCAAGAACGCGGTTCTCGATACGCACGCGCAGCGGAAGTGGGCTGGGATTTTGAGAACGTTGCCATTTACCTCAAAATGGGAGGCCTGTATCCTTTCCAAACCTCCATTGATTACCGATTGGGTGTAGAAAACACTGTGTTTAGCTCAGCATTGGATGGGCTTTTCTTGAGGACAGCGACCTGTTGAAGAGGAATTGTTGATGAATCTTGTGTGGATTATTGGTCGTTTCAGTTTGATTGCCGTCGCACTTTGCACGATCGGTGCCACCATCGGATGCGAAAACCCGCTTTCGATGTTGAGCATGATTCTGTCGAGCCAAGTTCAGGAAACGTCGCCCGATCAAGTGCGTGTTGCTAGCAAAACTGAATTAAATGACGGAACTGAAGCCCGAGTTGGCTGGGCTGGTTCAAACAGCGGCGTCAAACCGAAGGCTGAGGATTTGGCTAAGGATTGGGAGAAGCCACTTTTCGCCATGTTCGTTTCTGGCCGCCAGCACGGATATATCGAGCCATGCGGATGCACCGGTCTAGCGAATCAAAAAGGCGGCTTGATGCGTCGCCATAGCGCCCAGAAAATTTTGCTCGAACGAGGATGGGATTTGGTTTCCATCGATGCCGGTAACCAAGTCCGTCGATTTGGACAGCAGCCGACGATCAAACTTGGCAAGACTTACGAAAGCCTTTGTCGCGTGATGGGCTATAGCATGATTGGCATCGGCGCCGACGACCTCAAGATTGCTTCGATCGATTTGGCTCAAGCGTTGTTGGACGCGCCACAAGGCGACAACCCCTTCACCTGTGCCAATGTAGAAGTTGTCGATGCATCCCTCAGTAACCGATTCGTTGTCATTGAGAAAAAGGGCAAGCGAATTGGTGTCACGATGATTCTTGGCGATGAACACCTCAACGAGGTTGCCAATTCTGATGTGACGGTCAAACCGGCAGCCCAAGGCCTGAAAGAAGTGATCCCTCAGTTGGACGCTCAACGTTGCGATTTAAAAGTATTGGTGGCGCATACGTCTCTCGATAACTGCCGAGCGTTGGCCAAGCAATTCCCTGGATTTGATTTGCTTGTGACGGCAGGCGGAGCCGGTGACCCAACGCTTCACCCCGAAGTCATCGAGGCAAATGGCAAAGTTACTTCCATGATTCAAGTCGGCGTCAAAGGTATGTACGTTGGTGTCGTTGGAGTTTATGAAGAAAACGGCAAGGCCTCTCTTAAATACGAACGCGTGCCGCTTGACGAGCGATTCGAGGATTCGCCACAGGTGAAAGAAGTCTTCTTGAACTATCAAAACGAGTTGAAGAATCTTTGGCAGAGCGGGCAGTTGGCTGACATCAAACCACGGCTGCATCCATCGGGTAAGAAATTCGTTGGTTCGGCGGCATGTGCTGATTGTCATGATGAAGAGTATGCGATTTGGGAAGACGGAACGGATGGCGACGGCGGGCCGCACGAAAAAGCGACCCGTGACTTGACCGATCCTGGCGAGCGATCTTGGGTTCAACGGCATTTCGATCCTGAATGTGTAAGTTGTCATGTGACAGGTTGGAATCCGCAGAATTACTACCCGTATGTTTCGGGTTATCAGAATTTGAACGAGCACGTCGAGCTGCATGCAAACGGATGTGAAAATTGTCACGGTCCGGGTTCTGCCCACATTGATGCTGAAAACAATCAAGCAAACAACCAAGGGCTCTTGGACAAGCTGCGGGAAGAAATGCGTTTGACACTTAAGGAAGCCCGCGAGTCGTCTTGCGTCCAATGTCATGACCTCGACAACAGTCCCGACTTCGTTAAAGAAGGCGGCTTCGATGAGTACTGGCCAAAGATTGAACACTAGAGAACGGAAGATTCTTTCGCCTGGCTTTCAATGGATGTTCTAAATTCCTGGATGTGCTAAATCGGGTCGGCAACATTTGTGGTTCTTGACTGTTCTGCTTTCCGGCAACGAAAAATACTCGTCTCAGTTGAGAATTGCCGTATAATTACAGTCATGATTTCAAAACCTCACCCAAATATATCGACAGCAGAACAGCTCTCGGCTTTGCCTAGTAATGGTAGTCGATACGAATTGATAAAGGGGAAACTGCGCATGATGTCGCCTGCGGGTAGTGAGCATGGCAGAGTGGCAATGGCGATTGGTGCCTCGCTTTTTTCTCACGTAAAGCAATATCGCCTTGGCAAAGTTTATGCCGCTGAAACAGGTTTTAAAATTTCCATGGATCCCGATACAGTGAGGGCTCCCGATGCAGCTTTCGTTTCTCAGGGAAGATTGGATGCTTGTGCGAATGATGTATCTTCCTATTTGGCACTTGCTCCTGATCTCGTTGTGGAAGTCGTTTCTCCAAGTGATGTATTTTCGGATGTTGAGGCAAAGGCCGCTCAGTGGCTGAATGCTGGATCCGCGGTAGTGGTGGTTGCGAATCCTCAAGATCAGACTTTGCGGGTTTATCGAGTTTCGAACCGCATTGAAATTCTTCGCCAAGGGGAAGAGTTTCAAGCCGGTGATGCTTGCGGTAATTGGACGATCGCGGTCGATACAGTTTTCGATTGAATTTTATTCAGACTTGCTTACAAAGTCGTGCGGCTTGATTTGGCCCCGAATCTTATTACGAGTCGATTCTTTTAGGTTTCGTAGAAACTTGACGGCGTTTGTTCGGCGACGTAATCTGATCGAAGCCTTCGAGGTTGTTGTTAGCCGCGAATGGTTGCGTTGCCAGTTCAAATCACTGTCTGAGGTTTTTGCCGATGAGTTCCAGATCTAATGATTCAATTGTTTCCCGGCGTGGATTTGTGCAAGCCACTGCTGCGACCGTGGCAGGAACGGCACTTATCAATAACAGATTGTCGGCAGGCCAGCCTGCGTTCCAACCGTTAGGCGATGCTTCTCCAACTGCCGCTGATGTTTCATTGAAAGGCCGGATCTACAAGACCTTGAAGATCGGCATGACGAACAAGGTGCCTGGGTCGTTGACGGACAAATTCAACGCCGCCAAAGAAGCCGGCTTTCTGGGCATCGAAATGGATTCGCCCGGCATGGACGTTGAGAAAACGAAAGTCGCGATCGAAGAGTCCGGTCTGCCGGTCGATGGAACCGTTTGCTCGACGCATTGGCAAGTTCGCCACACCAGCCCTGATGCCGCGACGCGGGCCACAGCGCTGGAGCATTTAACGAACGCGATTCGAGATACCCACGCGGTCGGTGGCAATTCAGTGTTGTTAGTGGTCGGCAAAGGCGAAGACGGTTCAGAGGAAGAGATCTGGCCGCGAGCAATCGAGAATATCTCGAAGGCAATTCCTGTTGCCGCTGAAAAAGGGATTCATATCGTTATCGAAAACGTTTGGAATCAGTTTCTCTATGATCATGGCGGCGACCACACGCAAACGGCTGACAAATTTGTTCGTTTCGTCGACGAACTGAATTCGCCTTGGGTGGGAATGCAATTTGATATTGGCAACCATTGGAAATACGGCAGCATGGGAGATTGGATTCGCAAGTTAGGCCGTCGAGTCGTGAAACTTGATTTGAAAGGTTACTCCCGAGAGAATCAGAAGTGGGCCAAGATAGGTGAAGGCGATATCGATTGGGCTGATGTGCGGGCGGCATTGCTAGAAATTAATTACTACGGTTGGGCCGCAGCCGAAGTTGGCGGCGGCGATATCAATCGTTTGAAAGAAATCTCGGCCAACATGGATAAGGTTTTCAATTTAGTTTGAAATTCGTCTGAGCCGTAACTCCGTGCGAAAAACGCTTACTGCGTAGAAACCGCAACCATTTTCGCAAAACACCAACGTCTTGCTCGGTAGTATTGCTTGATAATTTCGCTTGGTAGTTTGCGTAACACAACGACACGAATTGTTGAAAAGTGGCTTTGGCTCCGTTCATTATCGAGTGATTCATTGTAAAATTGAGCCGGGGAAGGATTTGGGGAATTAGCTCACCACTTTCTTGGTCAGTCCCTGAAAATCGCCTTCTTCCAATGCGGTCAGGTATCGGAACTTCCAAGCCCGATCGTTCGCTCATTGTGAAGCTGGGCTCTCCATTACTTCCGCAGGCTTGAAACGTAATCGCGTGTTACGTTGACGGCTGAATCATTGTGTTGTCCACCATGAATTTGCCCAACTCAGATTCTAAGAATAGCGACCTGACGGGGCGGACGCTTGGCGATTACACAATCCTGCGCCGGCTTGGTCGTGGTGGCATGGCGGATGTTTATCTGGCTCGACAGAAGGAGCCGCTCGAGCGAAATATCGCACTCAAGGTTCTTAAGCCAGAACTCGCAAAAGACGAATCCTATGTGCGACGATTTCATCGCGAGGCGCAATCGGCTGCGACAGTCGTCCAAGCCAACATTGTACAAATCTATGATGTCAAGAAAGTCGATGGCCTGCACTTCATCGCGCAAGAGTATGTGCGTGGCCGAAACCTCCGTCAGTACCTTGACCGACATGGAGCCGTCGAGCCAGTGATGGCGATTACGGTGCTTCGCCAGTGCGCGATGGCGCTACAAAAAGCGGCCGAATTCAGCGTGATCCATCGCGATATTAAGCCTGAAAATATTATGCTTTCGACCAGTGGCGAAGTGAAAGTCACGGACTTTGGCCTGGCTCGGATCAACAATGATGCTTCGCAACAGGCGTTGACGCAGGTCGGGATCACGATGGGCACGCCGCTTTACATGAGCCCCGAGCAAGTCGAAGGCCGCGCTCTCGATGCCCGTAGTGACATTTACTCGCTTGGAGTGACGGCCTATCACATGCTGGCCGGACACCCTCCTTTCGAGGGTGAGAATGCTTTGGCGATTGCTGTCCAGCAAGTCAAAGATGATGCGGTGCCGCTACAAAAAATTCGTCCAGACGTGCCTGAAGATCTGTGCGAAATTATTCATCGGATGATTTCGAAAGAACCCGGCGAGCGGCCCCAGTCGCCAACACAGCTATTGAAAGAAATCCGTAAAGTCAAAATCGATGTCGACGAAGATTGGGATGTCTTGATCGACAAGCTGTCGGAAGCTGAAACCGGTAGCTTGCAACATTACTCAACTGTGTCACAAGCGAAATTAGCGGCGACGCAGCAACTGCAATCGGTGATGAAGGGCAACGTGAAGAGTTGGTGGAAGAATCCGGCGACGCTGTTTGGATTGGCTGCTTCGATGGTCTTGGCATTGTCGCTCGGAATTTTACTGGCTCTTTATCGTCCGCCTTTGTCACCGCTGGATGTTGGGCAGGTCGCTGTCAGTGCGATTCCCCGTGAAAGTTCAGTGGAGCAACAGCATCGGGCTGCCTATCTTGGTTCCCACGCGTTGGGCCCCGATGAAAAAGAGAAAGAGATCGAGTATTGGCAAGCGGTGCTGGACTATTTTCCACTCGACGAAGCGGGTGAGAATTCGTTTAACACTCGGCTGTACCATTGTCGTGCGAAAGCCAGGATGGGTGAGGTTTTCTTGGCTCAGGAGGACTTGAGTCGGGCGCGAGAAATTTATAAAGAGTTGGAAGACTGCGAAGACATCTCGCCGCATTTTCGCGTGACGGGTATCGCTGGTCATGCCCTAATCCTCGATTTGACACCTCAAGATAAATTTCCCGGAGGAAGGGAAGAGAAAGCTGTCGAGGTAAGACGTTGTCTGAGTGAGATTAGTTCGAAGAAAGGGCAGCTGAATGGCTTCATGAGAGCGGCGATCGAAAAGATCGAATCAATTTACTCAACGTCGCCGATGAATCTTGATTCCGATGGCGCAATTTTTGACAACGAAAATTCATCTCTCTTACCTTCGAGTCTGAGGAAGAGCGAAAGAAGATTTTTCTTCCGCCGTTTCTGGCTTTAGTCCGTCTTAGCTTTAAGTTCGAAAATTCTGGTTGATCCACCACCAGATCCGTTCGCCGATTGAGAGGTAGCCGGTAAACAGTCTGGCCTGACCACCCAATCCGATTTTCATTTCGATATCCGTTTCAGGCAAAGGCACTCGGGCGAAATATTGAAAGTCTTGTTGCTGGAGAGCCGCCACCATTTCATTGGATAGATCGGGAGGCCGCTGCTGAGCGTTTGGCTGTTGCGGTTGTCCCGGCGCGGCAAGATCACGACTTTTGCGATCGATGGATAAATCCGATGGCCCCGGTTTGGATTCAACCGTTGACTCTAGGACTTTTCCCGGCTGCGCGTAGAGTTTGATTTTGACGTCTTGGCCTTTGCGAGCGAATTTAATTTGGTGTTCTGTCAAAATGATCATGCCATACCACTTGGTGACGTCGGCGATTTCGCAGAATCGCTGTCCACGCTGAGCCGAAACATTGTCGTGGTTGCCGTACAGCAAACAACGTTGATCAACATTCTGAATTTCGCCAGGGCCGCTGGCTTGATATTGAAATGGAGTCTCCAGCACGGTTCCATCGATCGGGCTGGTTAGCGTCATCTTGCCGACGCGACGTTCGATGTCTTTGACGATGACCTTCAGGTTAGCTATCTCGCCTGTCAATGCATTGAGTCCATCCATTCTGGCGCCTGGAGTACCAGCCGCCCCTCGCATTTGCTGTTGCTGGTGAAGCTTTGTCGTCAACTGTCCCTTCGTCGCCAGAAGTTGTAACTCGAGATCGATGTTGCTCAGCCTGGCCAGCGTCTGGCCTTTGGTAACGGTCTGTCCAGGGACAACGTCACACGATTCAAGCTTACCGGTTTCGTCGACCCAAATCGTTTCAATCTCCTGCGGCATCACGATCATGCTGCAGCGGAGATAGTGCGGCAAAGGCAAGAACAGAATCAAACCAACGACAAAGAGAGCCGAAGCCAAAATGACTGAGAATCGAGTTTTTTTCACTTGATGCATCCGACCTGGAACTGACATGTACTTGTACAATTTGTACCCGGGCATCCCGAGCATTCCAACCAACGAAAATAGTGCGATCCCGATACCAATGGATTCAAGGCCATAAGGTTCGAGCATCTTTGTCAAAAAAGTGATGATCGCGAACATGATAAACCAGCGGTAGCAAAACGCCGCGACTGTAAACATCGCAAACGCGACAGGGCGATTGGCCGGCATCAGTTGGTCATCAGGAATCTCAAGTCCCAACCAATGACGTCCAAGCAACGTCGTCAGGGCCTTGGTCGATTTTTGGTTGAGGTTGGGGATCTCAAGGATATCACTCAAAATGTAATATCCATCAAATCGCAGCAACGGGTTACCGTTAAACAACACCGTGCTGATCGAGCTGACCAGCATGACTTTTAAGCATATCTCTTGCACGAGGCCTGGCTGGACGAACCACCAGACAAACGTGGCGATCGTCGCCAAAATAATCTCGACGTACATTCCCGCGGCGCCAATCGCAGCACGATGCCATTTGTTGGGCAGTCGCCAACTATCTGAGACATTGCAATACAGGCAAGGCGTCAGCACCAGCAGCATGAAGCCAATTTCATGGCACTCCCCACCCAGTCGTTTACACGAAAGTCCGTGCCCAAATTCATGGAAGACTTTTGTGACGCAGAGAACCGCGATAAAAAGAACCCACTGGTTCACGTCGA
>CAZPTT010000134.1:10067-18390 GCA_964589435.1 uncultured Pirellulaceae bacterium | reverse complement strand
GCCTCCTCACCAACAACTTTTGCTGGCCGCTGCTTAGACTTTGCCAAACGGCTGGGTGACACTGACGAGGTGATACCATAGGGGTTGGTTCTTCGAATCATGGATGGAATGAAAATGGGTGGCACTGGCTCTGCCAGTTGTTTTCTTTAGTACCAAGAACAGCTTTGCTCTTCCACTCCAGCTATTCTTTCCTACCTGCTCTTTCACCTAAACCCATGCACTGGCAAAGCCAGTGGCACCCGCTCCAAAGTCTGCCAAGTTGTTTCTGACTACAACCATCAAGCAAATGGCAACTTTTACACATGCATAAGAAACTGCTTGGCCATATTCTTCACAATAAATCGCAAAAACTAGATAGTGTACAAAACACCCCTATCCTGCTAGTCTTTCACAATGGCTCATCGAAAGAAGTTGAAACGTGTACACGAACCAGGTCATTTTCATGAATTAACTTTCTCTTGTTATCGACGAATTCCTCTCCTAACCAATGATGTCTGGTGCTCTGAACTAGCACGCTTGCTGGATCTGGCCCTAGCTGAATCCAACTTTGAGTTGAATGCATTCGTGTTTATGCCTGACCATGTCCACCTGTTGGTCTATCCGACAGAAAAGGATCCTCAGATTGGCCGATTTCTGGCTCGCTTCAAACAACCTTTTTCAAAATATGTAAAGTCGATTCTCGTTGAGCACAAATCCCCATTGCTGGAAAAGCTCTCTGTTCGGGAACGCCCCGGAAAAATCTGTTTCCGATTATGGCAAGAAGGTGGAGGCTACGATCGCAACTTGTTTGAGCCATCCACAATCGAAGCTTCGATCAGTTACATTCACATGAACCCAGTCAAGAAAGGGCTTTGCAAATTTGCCGTTGATTGGAAATGGTCAAGTGCAAGGTGGTATCTCGATCATCAGCTCAAAAATGATCTGCCAAAGATAAGCTTCCCTTCTGCTGAACTGTTCCATAAGGGTGGCGTGCAAATTCCACATTCTTAGCTTCTATCCAACCTTCACTGGTGCCACTGGCTCTGCCAGGAACGTCGTTGATAAGTCAGGCCAACTTGGTAGGTCTTGAACAGATACGATTGAGTGGCATTGGCTCTGCCAGTCGTATTCACTAGCAATGGGAACAGGTTTTGTTTTCTCAAATCAGTTTTTTGCTCCTTACTGTTCTCACCTAAAAGCCTTGCACTGGCAAAGCCAGTGGCACCCTTTCCAAGGTTTGGAAATCATAGCTGCCTACGAAATCTTTGATATGCAAATCTGATTCACCGTTGCTTTTCCACCTGTTGCTCATCAGCGTGGCACCAAAGAAATCTGCCAATCGGAGGAGTCCCTTCAACTAGAATGAGAGCCCGAATCTCACCCAGACTTGAGAACGTCGAAAAACAACAAGGGGCGACACTGACAAGTCAGACCGAATATTGGGTGCCACTGGCTCTGCCAGTCGTTTCTTTGGCATTAAACCGATGCACTGGCAGAGCCAGTGGCACCCTTTCAAGAGTGTAGAAAATTACGTCTGAATACAAAACTTCAAAACTCAAAGGCATGAAAAGCTGATTCGACATCCCCTTTTTAAGTTTCGTGCGATGACCAACAACAGGCGAAGTGAAAATGTTGGTTTTTCAATTTCGACCATGATTCACCTTCGAATTATTCAACGCGTGCTACGCCGCCAGCTCTTTCGCCATTTTTGCGAATAGCGTTTCAAGTACCAAACGGCCTCGGTCTTCTTTGGAATGGGTTCGCTTGAGAGCGAGATCGGCTTCGAGCAACCAATCAATCATCTGGCCGGCGCGGTGTCGGCCAAGCTGCCGGATTCGCTCTTCAGATGCCGCCAACTCGCCACCCCAAGCCCGAAAGCCAGCGGCCTTCATTGCGTCACCCAGATTCGGCTTCCGCCCTGCCCTCATCTGACGCATGACAACTTCCGTGGCCGTCGCGTAACGACGCAATGACCAAGACATCTGCCCAAACAAAGCCAAAGGATGCTCGCCGGATCGCAACAACTGATCAAGCAACTCGATCGCCTTGCCCGCATTGCCATCGGTCGCCGCGTCAATGGCTTCCCACATCGTCCGCGATCGCCAACCACCGACGACTTGCTTGATCGTCTTCGAGTCGACTTTGCCTTTTTTGTCAGCGTACAAGACAAGCTTTTGCAGCTCTTGATCCATCCGGCCAAAATCGCAACTGGTCACATCGATCAACGTCTGGGCTCCACCCGCCGGGAGTTCGAATTCGTACTCTGTTTTCGCCCGCGCGACCAGCCAGTTCTGAACCTGCTTTTCGTCAGTCTGTTTGCTTTTCGCGCTTTTGGTGGGAGGCTCGCACTTGATTTGCAAACCCGATTTATTGATCGCTTTGTACAGCCGAGTGTTGCTGGGCCACGAATCGACGACCAACACCAATAAGCCATTCTTGCTGGAAGACGCAACGTAGTCTTCCAGCCGTTCGCGATTCTCTTTGACGAACTTGTCGGCGTGATCAACCACCACGACGCGCGGCCCGTCGCCACCAAACAGCGAACGCGTCGAAAGCTCATCGTTCACATCGGCCCAAGTCGCCGAGTCGGAGTCGTATTGATTGGGCGCAAAATCTGGATCATCGCCGCCCAATGAATCCGCGATAAAATTAACGGCGAGCTTCTTGAGAAAACGCTCGCCACCAAAGATCGCACATACTCCAGCCGGGGCTTCGGTTAGCGGCTGGGCAAGAAATTCGAAAACGTGAGAGGTGTTGGCCATTCACTTAGCAGAACAAATTTGCGGGTGACATTCCAGTAGCCGTGCACATCCAAACGGGCTTCGCGGCCACCGGAATAAGCGAAGCAGATTCATTTGGACTTAGTCGTAAGTACATTCAAACAAATCGTTTTATCTCCCAAGCCCCAGCAAGCCACCGCTTTGAAGTTGCACAACCCAATCCCGAAGGGATGCAAGCCGTTAGCCGGGGGTCGAGCGCAGCGAAAAACCACGGCATTTTGAGCATGGATTGACGATCCTGGAGGGATCACAGCAAACAAATTGCTGTCATCCCTTCGGGATGAATCGTATATTCATCAGCCAACCGGTGATGTCGCTTCGCTATCACCGGCTAATTGCTGAAATCCCTGCGGGATAATAGAGACGATCCTCTTAAAAAATTTGGCGGGAGGATCAGGCCCAGGCAATTCATTTCAAAAGCCATCCCGTTAAATGAAGCTGAAAGCTTGCAGCGGGTGCCGTCGAGACGTCGTCAAGACTTTCGTTTCTTCTCGGCTCCGCTACCGTCCACTTCGATCGCTCAAAGCTCTTGACAAGGTTCCGCTATTTCATTGAAAGGCATTTCATTGGAAAGTGTGCAACTTCATTCGGCCGCTGTCAGACTTGCCGCCGACGCTTCAACAGACCAAGCAATCCGAACACGCCAACCACAAACGAGGACGGTTCAGGTACCGAAGAAAAGCTCCCTTGAAAATTGTTGGCCGATGCAAAGAACGCTTGCGGCGAACTGTTGGGATCGGCATTTCCAAACGCAAATGAGAAACCAAATGCATCCATTGGATTGTCGATCGTCATGCTGAAATCGAAATCGAAATCAACGAGTTCCTGAAGCCCATTCAATTCACCCAAATTGATAAGTGAGTTGTCAAAAAACGATTCCGCGTCAGACAGCGCAGTAAACGTCTCGTCGATAATCTGGCGACCGTTGTAGTTGAGGCCGAACGACATCTCAGTAAACCCATCACCCGACGCGCGATCGGCGAAGAAGCCAAGCATCATATTCCCCTCGTCGTGGTCTTCCTGCAGCCGCAGTTCCAAATCGTAATTTGAAGCAATGTTCAACGTTCCATTGATTTCGTCACCCGCAAAACCACCGCCGATTTGTCCAATGCCAAGCACGTAGGCTTCTTCATTTCCAAACAGCTCATTGATTTCAGCACTCGCCGATTCAAGAAACGTATCGGCTACCACTTGATCCGGGATGACCTGTGACACCACATAAGATTCCATCGCGGATACATCTGCGAGAGCGACATCATCTCGAAATCCAAAAGAAGTAACCGTATCTATCGAAGTCGCCGTGCCATCATCATTATCCCAAAGAGACTCGCTACTAAGCGCCGCCTGGTGCTCCCAAGTCGTTGTGCTTGAGCGGGTGTGCGCCTCGGAACGACCGCGAACTCCCAGCGATTCCGACGTAGCCGTCGCGGTGTTGTAGTGGCCAGCCATGGCAGCCGATGAGACGGCCCGGGCATCAGAGCGGGAAGCGATCGCAATCGCATGGCTTGTCGACGAGTTGTCACTCTCCGTTTCGCGATCACCGTAAGCGAACGAGCTCGCGTTGGCTCGGGCAATCTCATTCTCACCCGTTGAGATCGCCGTTGCCATTGAACTCGCTTGGCCGGATTCCAAGAACCCCCAGCCTCCGATGGCTGCGGCATTGGCAGTGGATCTTCCAGCGGAATTCGCGGTTGATTCCGCTAGTGAGTTCGATCCATGTGAAGAACGGATCACTTCAAAGAAGTCGGCCCCCTCGGCTCGAGTGCTCGTAAAAGCAAACCCGTCTTCATTGGGATTCATGCTGTGTCCATTGGCGATCGCGGTCGCATTTCCGCTTCGCCCAAGGTTTCCTGAGCCAGCACGGGCAGTAATTCTTAAATCGACATTGTCAACATCATGCGACTGAACCAAAGTCGCCGTGGCATTTCCTCCATCGGCACTTCGCTCTCCAGCAAGCCCCCGCCCTGCATCTCCGCCAGTAACGTAAGCAGCAATTTGGCTCGTGCCACGTACCGCTGGATCACTACCTACGATTGTATAGTCGTCGATCTGCTCGAGCGTAGCATCGCCACCATTGCCACTGCGTTTTCCCCATCCTCCCGAACCACCATGAATTTCAATTTGGCTTGAGAAACTCCCATTGATTGCGGCAGAGAAATCGTCTCCACCCAAAGAGGCTGAAGCTCCGTGCCCCGACCAACCAGAGCCCTGAGCGTGACCGCCATTTCCACCGACCATACGGACATAAAACTGAAAACCATCGTAGAGATTCGTCGAGTTTGACGTATCAAAATGCAACGCCCCCAAGACGGCCTCTCCACCCTGTCCGCCGTCCCCTTGATTCAATCGCCCTTTCGCCGCTCCGCCGTTTCCTCCTCGCAGTTCAAATCGTTGCCAGTGACTTCCCACGGTGTCAATTTGGCCATCGCCGGTTACGACCCGCGCGTCACCACCATCGGCTCCCGAAACGGACTGAGTTCCAGATGCGAACCCTCGTCCGCCGTGGCCACCATACAAGACTGAGTTTGAATAAGTATTGACGGAGGCCGTCCCTCGCAACTGCGAGAAAACATTGACCATGTCATAAGTGGCATCGCCTGCAGCGCCAGCAATTCCATTCTCGGTGTCACCACCGCTTCCAGCGTATCCTTCAACTCGAACATCCGTCGTGTTTACGAATTCGCCATCTTGAATTTCGAATTGACCGGAAGCGCCAAAGCTCACGGATGCACCATTTCCAGCCTGTGCACCAACATATCCGACTCCTCCAACTCCTCCACGTTGAGTCAGGCTAAATGACGAATAGTAAAAACCTGAATCCGGAGAATCCTCATCACTAATTCGACGATTGACTGTGCTGCCGGAGGCAAAGGCTTCACCGCCGTTACCAGCAACACCGCTTGCTCCATAAGCATTTCCTCCGTTGCCGCCGTAGGCTTTTGCATTGCCACCAAAACCACCTAAAAACGTTGCAGTCGCATTGCCTCCATCTGCTCCGCGGCTTCCTGATCCGTGTAGCTCCGAACTTGTGCCCCAACCGAAGAAGCCACCACTTCCTCCATCTCCTCCGCGTGCTTGTGAACTAGCGAAGACTAGAAACTGGTCGTCCGTTCCTGGATTGACAACGCCACTGGCAAACGATTCGGCATTTCCCCCGATCCCGCCATGGCCTGCGTTGCCACCCATCGCTGAACCATCGTCATTAGCATCAACCCCGTTTCCCCCATTGCCACCGTTTCCGCCAGACGTGGCCCTAACAAATGCTCTCGTGTTTGGGCTGTCAAAAGAAATATCTTTTCCAGCTTCGCCATCGCTTCCGTGGGTTCCGGGATCACCGTCGATTCCATCGTCGCCATTTGCTCCGTTGCCCGTGTCTTGAATTAACGGCGGCACAAGTGCATTGGCTTCGGAGACAATCGTTAAAAAAATGATTGGGGCCAAGAGAAACAATAACGCAGGCACATGCCTCAAACTAATTGATCTCATGATTCAGTCTCAATGATGTATGGAAGTGGTCTTAGCTGGACGTTTTCACACATGGAAAGTTCCGAGCTTGACCGCAAATTCGACCAAAGTCAAATTAGGGAGATCTTCAATTATTCGCCCGCTCAATAACTCCCGACAAACGCGGCAAAATGCGAATCGCATTGTCGCGGTAGACTTTTCGCAAGACATCGTCCGGCAAGCCAATTCCATGAATTCGCCACATGCCTTGCGGCGGCGGGGATTTTTCACTGTAGGGAAAATTTTGATCAAATGTTTCGAGAAAACGCCAGTAGTACGACAGCCGCAATTCAGGAAATGGCCCGTCAGTGCCAAACAGAATGCGATCTTGATACTCGATAAAAAACTGACGAGCCGTATAGGGCTGCCGACCTAACTCATTGATTCGCGAGGCAAATTCGACAACAAGATTTGGGTACTCATCAAGCCACTTAGCTACCTCTGCTAAATCCTCACTGTTGTTGGCAAAATGAGCGCCTATAAAAGTCGTCTTGGGATGACGAGCGATCACCGAGTTGCGTGCAGCAAGCAATTCTTCACGGCTTGGAAACTGATCACCGTAGAAACTCCAATCGGGATGGCGGCTTAACTCCTCCCAGCGTTCGTTCTTTTCGTCAATCGGCAGAAAGAACGCCGCCGGATCTGCGACGTGCATAATCACGGGTAAACCAAGTTCTCCACACGCCTTCCAAATCGGATCCCAACGGGCATCATCAATTTTCAGCAACGAACCATCCGCGTTTTTATCTGTCAAGCCAAACGACTTGAAGAACTTCAGCCCCAGAACGCCTTTTGATTTAGCGACCTTCAATTGTTCAACACAGGTTCGCACAAAACCAGGTTGACTCGACGACCAAGTCGCAGGATCGTCGCGACGACCGCCCTGCCCTTCCCCGATAAAATCCAGATGCACGAATGACACTAACCGATTCGAAAATTCACCGCCGATGAAATTCAAGTGATCGTCTTCCTGCCCCAATTTCGCATCCATACTGACCGAGACTGCGATATTGTTAGCATCCATCACGCGAACATAGTCAGCCAATTTCGCGCGATCGCCCTTAAGCCGAAATCCAAAATGCGTATGGACGTCGATGACTTGGAACTTGGCTTGTTTAAGATTGGTCTTGCGAACTTTCAATGCTGGAACCGGATCGAAGTTCCGCAACGTTGGGTCGGGATCGGGGCTTACTTCCGATTGCTGAATAGGCCTGTCATTTTGAACCGGCAGGCTCTTCTGAGCTGCAACCAAGCTCCCTTCAGAAACACAGACACAACAAAAAACAAAACACACCACTCGACAGACAGACATCATTGCTTCCCTATTACCAACCGGCCTTATCAATCACGATTGTTATCCGTCAGCCGGAATAGGTCGAGGGTCGTAAGCTAAGCCTGAAACTCTTTGATGCTAGATGGCACGTTGCCAGACAATTTACATTGCGGCTTCAATTCCGAATGATTCAGCAATTTCGGTCATCCGCTGGATGTCGTCACGAGTCAAAACCGGCGGATATTTTTGATCGGCAGGCCACGGTTTTTTAAACTGCCCAAAAAATCCGCCGAGGTTTCCTGGGATGACCCAGCATAAAAAGCTGCCCTCGGTTTGACCGACGTTGATCAAGCCGTGGGGGACGTCTCGTGGCAAGTGCAAGAAAGTCCCTGCGCTCGCATCAATTTTTTGATCGCCGATCGTGACCTCGAAAACACCATCCAGAAAATAGTAGTGTTCGTCTTCTCGCGTGTGCATGTGCGTGGGAGGCCCCAGCGTCGGCGGCACAACGAATTTCATCAACTCGTAGGCACCACCGGTTGATGCCGAGTCGATTAACAGCTCATAACCCGTCCCAAGAATGGCTTCTTGCGGGCGTCGATTTGCGGTGCCGGTTATCAGCTGTTCGGGGATCATCTCAACCCTTTGAACTCAAAACGTTTGTTGGAAAATCCGAAACCGCCAAAGTTCGAATCAACCTAATCGTAGCAAGATTCAGGCAGCCGGCAAAATTGATTCGCGATTCGCAAACCAACCCCAAGTTGACATCTCGTTTCGTTGACATCTC
>CAZPTT010000134.1:8283-9967 GCA_964589435.1 uncultured Pirellulaceae bacterium | reverse complement strand
TTTCGTTGACATCTCATTTCGTTGACATCTCATTTCGCAGCGCAGACTTTGCTCCCAACCGGTTTTAGTTCCCAACCGGAGTGACACCATGAATCGTGCCGCGCGGGATCAACCCTGACACATCAATGGCCTGGCTGAGCTGATGGACACCTACGTTTCCGGCAGTGTCTCGTGCGTCAATGCGCAGAAAGATTCGATCGGGCACATTCGAGGTCGGCTTCCAAACGTAACGGCCTTCATTGCGCAAGCCTTCATCAATCATTGTCCACGGACCGGATGGGCCGCGACTGTAAGCCAGCGTAATGGGACGTAGCACCAGGAACGGGTCGTTGACACTGTAGTTGATTACCAGTCGACCGGCTTCATCGCCGCGTCCGTAAGGCACAGATGTGATTCGAGCCAACGGTGATTGCGTATCGACATGCACCCACATATCAGCCGTATCGCCACTTGATGGGCCACGCCCAGTGAGTCCGTCCTTAGAGTGAACGACAATTCGAAATCCATAACGACCTTCCTCTTGAACTTCGACAGGAAATGGACTGGCATTGTCGGGGTCGCTTCCCCATGAATTCCAAGTCCGCCCACCGTCACGCGTCATCCACAAATCAACTTTCGCAACTCCAGACGGATCAATCGCATCGATGCCGTAGTTAAGTCGAAACCGTTTGGTAGAAATCATCTCTGTCGCGGCGTCGAGTGGATTGGTGGAATCCACTCGCGGCTTGGCTGACATGACCGACTGCCGATCTCCCCTGAAGCGATCGTTTTGATTGGGCCGCTTGATGGGTGTTTGCCCCGACGATCCATCGGTACCTCGACGAATCCGTTGCATCTCGTTTGACGAACCGCCCTGCCCTGCTGCTTCGTTGGCTTGGTTTCGTATTCTGCTGGATGGACGATTGAAACCGGCTGAGGAAAATTCGCCTCTTGAAGAATCACCTGATTGTTGCCGAGCGTCGGCGCCGGCGCTCGCAAAAGCCGATTCGCTCTGGCGTTGAATTTCAGAATTAGCAACAATTTTTTCTGCGTTAATGTCAGAGTACTGACGCGGGAGCAAGGTTGTTGAATTGCCTGATTTTTGAGCAGGAAGAGGAGTAAGTCCTTGGTATTGATTGGCTCCGCCCCGGTTTGAACCCATCGTCGTTGATTCACCAACGACTTGATCGCCAACCATTTCCATCGAAGCCGGATTCGATTGAGGCAAATGATCGTTCCGACCGATCGGTTGCTGCACGTAAGGATTGGGAAGAATTCTTGGATCCGGTTGCCGAGTCGTTGAAGAAGTCGATTGATTGCGGCGATTCCAACGTTCCGGTTTGCTTTCCCACGTAACCGAGTTGGGCGTTGCTTGTGAGTCTCGAACAGTGGGCTGTTGTCTTGGTGGAATTCTCTCGGCTGAGTTGTTGACTAAATTTTCGGCGGCAACCAAATCAGCTGCGGTTAAATCATCTGGCACAGGTGGCGCAGCGTACTCTGGAGGATCGCCAACCAGTGGAAAATTCGTCGTGCTCGGCCCAATCTTCATTGCCGTGCGAGGAATCTGGTTCTCGGCGGTTGGTTCGGTGCTGGCTCCTCGTCCGGCTATATTCTGACCACCGCCTAGCTCATTAGAAACAGAGTTCATTGCCATCTGAAAAGCCGACACACTATCAGGCGTGTTGTTTGGTTGAGCCGTTTGTTG
>CAZPTT010000134.1:0-8183 GCA_964589435.1 uncultured Pirellulaceae bacterium | reverse complement strand
GTTGAGCCGTTTGTTGCGACGATGGAACGGACATTTGGCCAGGCATTTGATCAAGCGATGGTCGCCCCGTTTGCGAGGAACCGGTACGCGCCGTTGAAGACGCGCGGTGCTTCCAAGGCGTTGGTGGAACGTTGACCGTTCGATCTTGGGAGACTTGATTTCCAGCTGCGTCGGCAACAGTGATTCGAACGTTCAACGACCGGGCAGTCGTTTCCGGCCACCAGGCGACTTGATCTGCGTAGACTCCGTTTCGTGCGACGCCGCCCAGATTTACCGGAACCTGTTTCCAGTCGTTGGGCGCAGCGCCCGCAGGCTGGTAGAGGATTTGCAATTTTTCCGGAACGATATTCGTATCGAACGCGCGCCACCGACACCCCACCCGCCCCGCCGGGTCGTTTTGAATTTGAAAGCTAAGTTCAGGCTTGATCGTGTCGACAAGCATGATCAGGCCCGGCATGGTTTTGCCTTCGGGCATCAATTGGCGATTTCGGTTCAGCGTTTTGAGTGCGAACCAGTACTCGCCGTCCGATGAAGTTCGAAACGGGAACTCCTTTTGGTCGGTGCTTTTGCGACCGTAGAATGACCAAGTCTTACCTTGATCTTCGGATAGGTAAAGCTGAACCTCGATGATCGAAGCGTCGTTGGGGTTTACTTCGAACGGAACGCCGAAGCCCAGCAAGTTTGTCGAGATGACTTTCGCGTTGTCGGATCGAGATTGGTTGACCTGAGATTGGCTGATCCCAGATTGGCCGAACACAACTCCCTGCATCGTCGTTAGAGTCAAAATGATCAAAGAGAGTGCGCCCAGGCTTGGCGCAATGAAGCTGCGATTGCAGCGCCTGCAAAAATTGCTTCGCCGAATTTCCAAGTTCGTCTTCATCACGCCACTGACTTGCTCGCTACTCAGCCACATGCCAATTGCGCGCCACGCAGCGCGCAGCAATGGGCTTCTGATCTGATTCATCATTTCAGTGATCGACATCCGACAAGACGTTGGTGACCGCTCCGATCATTTCTCCGAGTGTCACGATTTTGACGATGATTGACTGTGATAGGTCGATTGCAAGTTATTGACAGCTTTTCCGCACCATGAACTTCGGCTTCAGACCCTGAAGGCTTCGGTTACCTTTTGCTTTAAGCCAATGCCGTTCAGTGAACGTAGCGTGGATTGATCGTCGTGAATTCCCGGCTTTCCACCGCTTAGCAGCGGTAACTAAGACAGAAAAAAAGGCATCATGCAAAATACGTCCACACCTCCGATCACTTCCATTTCAACACATAGAAATAACGCATCCAGCAAGCAAATTAGGGATGATGCAAAAAATTCAACTTTTAGTGAACGCTTATTCAATCGGACGCGTATCACCGGTGCTGTTGGTTCGAAATTGGCAGGGAATCCACTTCTGGCAAATCAGATCGCCGCAAAAATTTAGAGAACAAGATGTTCCGGCAACGTCATTTACCCAAATGGCCGATGCCCAACCGCTGTGCACTTGGGTGGGAGTCTTCGCTTGGCAATTTACTGAGATTAATTGAACTAACCTCACCGCCAGCCAAAGGATATAATCGGAACAAATCAACCTACCGCACAAAACACTTACATCTTGCCGTGATCTTTTGATCGCTCAATGAACATGGATTCCATTTTCAAACTTTGGTCGGACGCGATGAAAACGGACGAAGCCAATTGGATCATCGCGATCTTTGGCTTGGTAACCTGCGTGTTAGTTTCCTACTACTTTGTCAAACTTTTTCGCGACATGGCGCTGGGAGGCGGAGCGTCGGAAAATGTCAGTGACTTGGCAGATTTCCAACGGCTTCATAGTGAAGGAAAACTAGCACCCTACGAATACGACCAACTGAAAAAGACCATTCCCAAACACGTAGAAAGCCATCAGCCAAGCTCACCTCAACCGCAAGCACCCAAGACAATCGCTGAGATGGAGGCGATGGCAAGTAAAAAATTGGACGGTGAAGGTGCGGCGAAGCCGGATTTTTCAGAAGTCGACGAATCCGATTCGCGGCCGGACGACACGGATGAAATTAAAAACGAAAACAAAATCGAAAACGAAAACGAAACAACTGACGAAGCTGAATCCGAACAGGACACCAACGGCAACGCGTAAACCAAAGAGTCGCATTCGACCAATTGTCTGGATGAACGATCCCTCGGGGGATTGCAATGAACAATACGGCTGGTCGGGTCACAACACATTGCTGTCACTTCTTGAAGAAATGGCAGCAGAATGCTGATTAACAAATAGTTCGAAGTTCGCGGGCAAGGAAGCACCTTTACTTTGTGGTCTGTCATCACAGAGTATCGTTCGAACACTCAACTGGGACGTACAACGGTTGAAATAGTAAAGCTTTAAGGAGTGAAAATGCCCGCAGGCAACGATTCCTCAGGAAGTCGCCGCACTACTAGTGGAACTTCCAAAAAGAACGCGCACTGTTCGTTCTGTCGGAAAAATTATCGAGATGTTGGACCCTTGGTCGAAGGGCCTGGTGACGTTTACATTTGTGGTGAATGCATCGAACTGTGCCAGTCTATTCTGGAGCAGGAGCAACGTCGAAGAGGACCGACAAAACAACTCTTCAACAAGATTCTCACACCGCGCGAAATCGTAGAACGGATGGACGAGTACGTTATCGGTCAGCAGTCTGCTAAGAGAGTGCTGGGCGTAGCAGTCCATAACCACTACAAGCGTCTGTCGCTTGGCTGGGAAGGAAATGACGTCGAGATTGATAAATCCAACATCATGTTAGTCGGCCCCACTGGGTCGGGTAAGACGTTGTTGGCTCGCACTTTGGCGAGAACCTTGAACGTTCCATTTGCGATCGGCGATGCGACAACGCTAACAGAAGCCGGATATGTCGGCGAAGATGTTGAAAACTTGATTCTGAAACTTCTGCATGCAGCGGACTTCGATATTGAAGCAGCCCAACGTGGGGTGATTTATATCGACGAAATCGACAAGATTGGTAAGACGAGCAACAATGTTTCGATTACCCGCGACGTTTCAGGCGAAGGCGTTCAACAGGCCCTTCTGAAGATGCTCGAAGGCACTGTTGCCAACGTGCCTCCTCAAGGCGGACGAAAGCACCCTGAACAGCAGTACATCCAGATTGACACAAGTAACATTCTGTTCATCTGTGGCGGCACGTTCGTGGGCATCGACGATATTATCCGCAAGCGTTTGGGTGAGCGAACGATCGGGTTTGGATCAGCCGCTGGTTTCCGCGAGGAAGCCGACATGGCTGAGATTCTCCCACAGGTAACCAGTGATGACATTCTGGAATTCGGGCTGATCCCGGAACTGGTTGGTCGTCTGCCGGTCACCACAGCGTTGGCTCCATTGAATGAAGATGGTTTGATGCGTGTTCTTACTGAACCGAAGAACGCACTGGTGCGTCAATTCGAATCTCTATTCCAAATGGAACAATGCGATCTGAAGTTTACCGATGAAGCACTGCGAATGATGGCTCGCAGGGCAATGGATAAAGACACCGGTGCACGTGGCCTTCGCTCAATCATGGAACAAGTCATGCTTGATATCATGTATGACTTACCCGACAAGCCGAAAGGCTCAAAGATCGTGATTGACGAAAAGATCGTGGATCGAGGAATTAATCCAGCGTCTTTTAAGATGCCTGAATCCAAAAGTGCTTAAGTGATTTGTGAGTAGTGTTTTTCTCAGCGAGTCATTGTCTCGATAAGTTTTATCTTGACAAACCTCATTGGGTTCTACTGAGTCTCTCTCTCTTGGTCAGGAATTGCTTGACCAAGCTTTCAAAATCGAATTTGAAAACGTTGAACTTCGAGAATGAATGAGCAATCCCTCGTTTGCTTTACCATTCGACTTGTTCAGTAGCGATTGAATTCGAACACTTTGCTTTTAGCAAAAACTGCTTTTTAGAAATCCCTGCCGACTAAAGACCGGCAGGGATTTTTTTGTGCGCGCCTGGCTCATGCAACCATGCTCCCCGATAGTGATGCGAATTTCCCGAAGGGTACGCGCCTCAAAGCCAACGAGGAGATAGTTAACAAAGAATCTTCTTTAAAAAACCTCGCCTCCGGCGTCGGGTTAAACGCAATGCCGTTCAAGGAACGTAGCGGAACTCAATGAGGTCGCTGAACTCGTCAAGAATTCAAAACGGCGCTACATGAAAAGTAGCCTATGACCGGGTGGAAACGAGAGTCTTGACGACGTCCGCTACAGACTTCGGCTTCATTGAACGTTGTTAGGATTAATGCTGCAATTCAGTGCGTAAATTGCGCCAACACCTCTTCCTTGGTCAAACCGGTTTTTCTCAACCGGAACGCTTCTTTCGACGCCGGATTGAAATAGATAATTAACCCGTAGATTGAGATGGGAAGCCCAGTAAACGAACAGTAGCAAGTCAGCACGATGGAGATCCCAAGGAAGAGAGTCGCGATTCCGAATCCCCGTGCGCGGTATCCGAAATTCAAAATGCCGGCGATCAAACTGAAGATCGCCACCACCAGCGCCACGCCCCCCGCGGCCAGCATGATGCCTGACGTCATGGTGCGCATTTCAGTTGGAAACGCCTTTTCCATTTCCGCATGTTCACTCGCAGGAATAATTGTGTCGATGTTCGCGTAGAAATAACTCATACCCAACACAAAAATTGAGAACAGGATCAACGCAATCGCATGCAAGATCAGCAGTACGGCTACCCAACCAATTTGTTTAACGTACGCGCGCCCGCTTCCATCATGCAAATACTCAACTGTCGGGCCAGCGGAAGGCTTGACAGGCTGCGGTGTATCAAAAGGATTTTGATCCATGGGTTTGTCCGGCTATTATTCGGTCGTCTGAACTCGATCATAATCTATTTTGACTGCCATGCCCTCACCCAATAACAACTTAGCTGAACAAGCCCGCAAGCTGCTCGACCAATCATCTTCCGGATCGTTGGCGACTCAATCTCTCAAGCATCCTGGCTTTCCATTTGTTTCCCTCGTCCAGTACACAACTTCGGAGTGTGGCGAACCATTGCTCTTGCTCAGTTCGATGGCAACTCACAGCCGGAATATTCAAAAACACAACCAAGTCTCGTTGCTGATCAGGAACGATCCGCATGAACCAGCTGGCTCGACCGACGCAAAAAGCAATTCAGCTGACGAGCAAGTCGAGAACGGCATGACCAACAAAGATAGCGCCAGCGAATTATCCGCGGCACGGCTGACGCTGATTGGAACGATAGCGCCAGTCTCCAAAGATCAAGAAGCTTCAGCCCGGCAGCGGTATCTCTCAAAACATCCTGAAGCCCAACAATGGATTTCCTTTGGCGACTTTCAGCTCTTCCAACTCTCGATTTTGGATTGCTATTTGGTAGCGGGCTTTGGTTCGATGGGCTGGGTCTCCACAGCAGAGTTGCGGAGCCGAAAAAACGAGTAGACAAGCGATGCCACTGAGCGCAACCATTTAAGTGGCAAGCGCGCAACAAGAAACGCCGAACTCTTGATGTCTCATCATCATCAAGAGTTCGACGCACCCGCCAGGGAGAATCTCGTCGGAGTTGATTTCAAATTGTGAATCGTTTGTGTTTTGTATTGGACTAAAATCTTCGCTCGGTTGCCGATGACTTGAGTCGCCGTAGTTGAGTCGTTGAAGTTTGAGTCGTTGAAGTATTATCGAGTAATGACTTCAATCGTGTCGGCTGTGCTTCCCCAAAACGTTCCGGAGGAATTGCCCAATGTCGTCAGGCTGAAGAGAATCAAACCGACGATCGCGGCGAGCAAGATGGCATACTCGGTAGCAGTGACACCTGCTTCTTCGAGGATAAATCGTTTGAATTTTGTTTGAGTCAGTTTCATCGTTCGCTCCTTGGTTATTCGCATGACAACAACTCATCGCAGCAAGCGTGCCAAACTTGAGAAGCATCACTAAATGCCAGCTTATTCGATCCCTGAACGATTCTTTGTGGGATTCGAGCAACACGATGTTTCAGGAACGCAACATTCAAGTTTGCAAATCGATGCATGATGGTGAAATCGCTAAAAGCTCGGACAGCGCATAAAAATACCCGCCTGGCTCTTGCGAACCCGGCGGGCATTGAATCTTGGCTAATCGTTCAGATCAACTAGTTTTTCGACCAACCCTGAACGTGCTTGTTTCCACCGTCAGCGATTTCGGTGAGTTTAGCATCAACATCAAGCTCTTTGGGAGCTTTGAATGTGCAGGTTGCTGTTGAAGCGTCACAGTTAACATCGGTGATACCGTCAACCTTGGCCAATGCCCCTTTCACGGAGGCAACACACCCGCCTCATGTCATGCCTGGAAGCTTCAACGAAACTTCCTGCATAGCACTTGTATCTGCGGTTACAGCAGCAGCTGCTGCTGGTGTAGCGTCGGCAGAGGCAGCCGGAGTAGTCGTCGCAGGGGCCTCGGTCGTAGCAGTTTCCTCAGGGGCACAGCCCAGAGAGATAGTCATCATCGCCAACGCGACGAGAGCAACAAGTAAACGCATTTCTAATCTCCTAGAATTTAAACTTCAAAAAGTGATCTTCTAACTCAAACATTCGACATCGAACGCTTCCTATTAGTATCGTGAACTTAAATCTGCCGGACAGCCCCTATTGTTCAAACCAAGTGGAAAATGATGAATTTGCGAGAATTCGGTTATTCCACACACAAAAAAGGGGAAATTTCGGGGAAGTTCAACGACATTTCAGCCGATTGTTCTCAGATCAGATATCGGGTTATCCAACGCAGAATTTGAACTTTTTGCCCTTCCCCCAGCCTGAACGTTTGGTCTCAAGCATCGCGAATTTGGTTGTCGTATTGTGACGAGGCCTAACCGGATCAATTGGGAAGAACGAAAAGGCTCAATCCACCCAAGGTTGTCGAAATCTCTTATTGCAAAAATACCCGATGCCGGTAAACTTGGTCGTTTGAAAACCGGTATAAATTGAATTGTTGTTGGTAATTGAAGGAGTTGGATCGAACGCGAAACGGCAGGAGAAATCCGAAACGCCGCGGGACCAGATCAATTGGTTATGGCCATTACTAAAGAGCGAAAATCAGAATTAGTTGGTGAGTTCAAACGCAGCGAAGGTGACACTGGTTCACCAGACGTGCAAATCGCGATCTTGACGACTCGTATTAATAACCTGACCGAACACATGCGAACGCATAAAAAAGACTACGCGACTCGCCGTGGTTTGCTAGGGATGGTTTCGAGACGACGACGGCTTTTAGACTACGTCCGTAGCTGTGATGCTGATCGCTACCTCGATATCATCGAGCGATTGGGCATTCGAAAGTAACCTTCGGTTGCTTTTTCAATTTGCTTGCCGCGAAACTGGTGAATTTGGGGTCTAAACGTGACTCTTCGAATTCGGTTCGCGGCCTCGCTTCTAGATCTTTGCGCCTGCTGCCGATGGTGCCACTGCTGACTCGTATTGTCGCGAAAGCACGGAGGACAGTGAATTAAGAACCTGACACCATTTCAGGTCTGATTTGCACAATCGGAATCTCTCAACATGATGACGCTGACAAACGGCGACCTTTTAATAGCCGCCACTCGTCACGTTCCACGTGGGCTGATAGATTTCGGTCTTGGGAATACTCGACTTGGCAGTGCTTTCACCATTCTGGTTGATGGCTGCTCAGTTTGAACGCTGCCCATTCTTTGACTTCCGTTGAATTCCTCAAACGAAAAATACGGAAGCTCTAACCGAGTTTGGTTTACTAACCGAGTTTGGTTTATATGGTGTGCGATCTAGATTCGGCTTGGCCCGTCCAACCGAACCTCCCTCGCACACCGAGTTGTTGCAGATCAATACCGGAATCGATCGGATTCGGATGGTTCGACCAATTGTTGGTTTAACCTCAATCAGATCAGATTGACTGTGCTGATTTTGCATGTAAGTGGATGGCCGCAAACATTAGTTGTTGAAGACACCGGGTCTCTGAACCCGGTTCGAATGTTTGCCAATGTTGTTGATGAATGTAGTAAGAAAAGTAATAGATTTTTTGTAGGAATGAATTGTGAAAGTAAGAGTAGAAAAACAAATCGGGGAATCAACCCTATCATTTGAAACCGGATACCTCGCCAAGCAAGCCGGCGCATGTGTCCTTGTTCAGTACAACGATACCGTTGTGCTTTGTACTGCCACCAGCGGAAAACCAAGACCGGGCATCGACTTCTTCCCG
>CAZPTT010000133.1:6582-18395 GCA_964589435.1 uncultured Pirellulaceae bacterium | reverse complement strand
TTGCGATTGAGTTGACTGAACGGATCGAAATCAATGAACGAATGGTTGGCGAACAGTTGTTGCTTTACTTTCAAGGCTTGGCGGATGGGGCACGTGACAAAGGGGGCGAAAAGATTAATACGGATGCCTTTTCGATTGAACCTCGAAAGCTCGGACACTTAAGTGAAAACGAACATGGCGAAAACGAATATGGCAAAAACGAATATGGCGAAAACGAATTTGTTTATGCAATGAAGTGGCAGGAGCCATTTGCCGGTGGTAATTCCTTAACGCAAAATTTGCGTGTCAAGGTGATCGAAGGGAAGAACGAGCACGGCGTTGTATTCATTTGTGGCTCGCCCCAGTCATTTGACTCGCATGTGTGGGGAGAACTACTGGAAATACGAAAACGTTTCGTGGCAGGGCCCTCCCCTTTGCCCGAGTCACGGTAGAAGAAAAAGTACACTTCTCGGTGAGCACCCTCGGTAACGATGGCCTCCTCGTGGCGACTCCAGAGGGCGTCGAAGCAAAGCAAGCTGTGACTACCTTCGGGGGCAAAGGTCATTCCAACGACACCCACGGCTAATGGCTTTAATCTCTCCGAGATATTCGGTTGCGTTGGCCCAGGCGTCTCGAAAAAAGGCTCCAAACGACCAGTAATCCCCCAACCTCAATCCGAATTCCTTACCAAGTCTTGGTAATCCAAAAGATCGTTAAAGTTGAGCTTTGCGAATTGTCGAATAACGAAACGTGTCCATCCGTTGGGGAAATATGCGCGTGTTGAGTATTCGCAAAATTTTGAGGACGTGCGCCTTGTTGGTCGCCATGCTACTTGGCTTGAGTTCTGTCGTGACGGCTCAAGTCCATTACGAGCGATTAGGAACCGAGTTTTCACACAACCATTCTGGTGAATATTTTGCGGTCGATGCGCCGCAAAATGGCTTGGGAGTACATTACCAATCGGAGGCCGTCGGCATGAGTGGCCAACCTCATATTGGTAGTCAGGTGAATCGCGGTGAAGATGGTTCCAGCCATCGCCCTGCTCGTCGCGGAACGTTGACGTCGTTTTTCGGAATTGACGGTTCGAAGCAGCCGCAAGATTTCGGGGCGAACGCGAACTTGGGCGGTGCAATTCAACTGAACTATTCGGGTTCATTGGCTCAGGAATACGGAATCGGATTTCAAATCGGCTCTCGCGCCGTTTTCTCGGGGAACGCCGTTCAGGTTTACGAGTTGCTTGGAGAATCGAAAGATCGCTTTCAAAACTTCACGACCGTCGGCTTGTTCCAGCGGCTTGATTCGGGTGTTTCTTTTGGCGTCGCATATGACTATCTAACGCAAGAATCGTTTGATAATTTTACGCTTGGTCAGTGGCGGTTTCGGGCCAGCTATGAGCTTTCGCCAGTTGCTGAATTTGGAGTGACATTGAATTTTTCAGATCGCAACGATGTCGGTAGCTTTGCTTCTGACAACGTGGAGTTGGATCCGGTCGAGCAGCTAAGCGTATATCTGCAGCGAGATTGGCAAAGCGGCGTCCAAACGAAGATGTGGGTCGGAGTTGCGGACAAACATAGCGAAGAAAATGTGATCACTGGAACGCTTCCGCCGAAAACGAATCAGATCTTGTTTGGTGCTGAGATTTTCGCTCCGCTCAACAACTGGATGGCGCTCTACGGCGAAACCAATTTGATCATGCCCGCTGATACTGGCGCGGTGGATGCTTATCTGGGGATTCAAATTGCGCCGCAAGGGATCTACCGCACTCGAAGCCGCCAGAATCGCTATCGTGCATTTTTACCAGTGGCTTCCAATGCTACGTTTACGACTGATCTTAATCGGCGTTGATCTGTCGATAGCTGGCGTTTGTCTGCTGGTGGCTTCGCGCGCTATTCTTTGTCTCGCACTAGCCGAACAAGGGCACCCGATTGACTCTTTTGCGACTTGTTAAATCGAAGTAGCAACTGCTGATAGGCCGCAGAGTGGTTCGCGGCGATCGCCGATAAAAGTCCGCCGTGGAGAACGAGGGAATGTACCGAGGCCTTGGTCAGCATCTGGCTGGTTCTGCGAATTGTTTTTCCAAACGCAACGGGTTGATTGGCCTGTCCGCCGGTCATGACTTCGCCGGAATTGATCGCGAAGCAACACTCACTGATGGGTATTCCGTCGTCGCTTTTTTCGGTGAAGATTGAATTTAGAACTCCAAGTAGGTGTTCGATCAAGCCAAACGAGACCATTAACGAATCGTGAGTGCATTCGATGATCTCGCAGCCTTCGGTATCAACCGGGAACTTGTTCTGCAACTCTGTCCAGTAATTGCGAACTTGAATGTCGCCGACTTGGTCAATCAAGGCGTCCGAATTCAAGTGTTTGATTGCCAGCAAATAGACGTTGGAAAGATCAACTAAGTTCTCTGGTGCAACGACCTCGGAAGGAAACAGTTTCTTGAAGAGGGGGTGTTGGCAAGCGGTTGACGCCGTCATGGATTCCGATTGGCCTGTCGTTTGCTCGAGCCGAACGAGGATTTCAATATTCGATTGGTTTTCAATATGTATGCAAGTTGAACCGGAGCGAAGGTCTGGCAGTGCGGGAGCTGACGGGACTCCAACGGCAACTTCCGCTCGTGAAGCTACCGCTTGATCGTTAACCTTAATCTCAGCAGGTTCCGCAATTTGAGGGCCACAGACCTCGTAACTTCCCTGAGTGAGTGATGTGCCGATGTCTACGAACTGCGTCGCCAGCAGTCGGTTTTGCGCGAGAACATGGGGGGCATGATACGGTCCACCGATGCAATACGTTTTTTGTTCGGTAGGCCGGATTTCCGGATGAGCCGAAAAGACGACTTCGACGGACTTGGAAAACTCGATTTCAAAATCGAGATTACAGACTTCACAATGGCCATGAGCCTGGATACGTGAGAGCGAAGAAGCCTTTCCGGAGGAGACTCGGCAAATCGGGCAAATGATATCCCAATACATATTTAAGAGCCCGACCTCGACGCTGTTCAGGCAGATTCGAAGAGATTCTTCGACTGAGCATTCCAGTTTTTCAGCCAGCGGAATTGGGCGAATCCTCGCTGCGAAAGGTTGGGCTACCGCTTGTAGTAGTTTTGAGAACTCCTTGGCAAGTGGGCGATTGGAAATTTTGCTCGCCAGTTGCTCACTGCGCTGAGCGAGGTTTTTTAGTTGAAGCGAACTAAGCCGGGTCGGTTTTGAAAAAGAAAAATCACAGGCGTATCGGCAACTGTCGTCATTTGCCAATTGCTCAAGCCTTGAATAGACACGATCAAGTGAGCGTTTGGTCATGAAGTTGAATTGGAATGGAGTCAGAAGCTTTCCAAGGATTCCTCTGGGTTTGACCTGAAAACGGTGACTCAAACGCGTTCGGCTGCCGGCCAGAGGGAATAGCTCAACAGTGCTCGTTACCCATTCGAATGGGCCGGAGGAGAACTCGCGGAGGATGCTCATTTCGCGTTCGACGATCCATTGAAACGGGTGCTCTCGCCAGCGGACTTTCATGCCATTGAAATTGGCATCGGCTAGAATCTTACGTTCGGAACCAGAATGGTCGTAGTGGAACTTGGGTACAGGCAATCCGATTGCCTGGTTGACGCGGTCGGTGTCAGAAACAAGCGGCCACAATTGTTTGGCTGTCGCGTCAAGCGTCCATTCGAAATCGTAGCTTTTCACCGACGCATGAAGTTTGTCTGGCGTTTCGGGATACAAGCGGAGGCTGGTCGGTTCGTTGTTCATCGCTCGTTGAATGTCGGCCAGCATCTCGGATGCATTTTGGTACCGCAGCGAGGGTTCTTTTTCGAGCGCCTTCATGACGATGTTGTTGACCGCTTCGCTGGTTTCTTCTCGGACAAGCGTCAGTGGTCGAGGCCGCTCGACTCGATGCATCTCCGCCAGTTCGACAGCTTCGTCAGTAATGAATGGAAGCTTGCCGGCAAGCATCTGGTACAACGTCACGCCAACGGAGTAGATGTCGGCGCGGGCATCAACAGTTCGGCTTTCGAAGTACTGTTCGGGAGCCATATAAAGAGGCGTGCCGAGCATTGTTTTCTGGCGCGTCATCGCGAGTGATTCGCTTTGCTCGATGTGGCGAGCCAGTCCAAAATCCGTCAATTTTGCGATGACATAATCGTCGAAGGTCGGATCATCCGTTGGTACTTTCCCGTCGCGGAAGCTGGCGATGACATTGCCAGGTTTTACGTCACGATGAATGACGTCCATTTCATGAAGTGCGGCCAGAGCCTTGAGGATATCCGTGACAACGCGCAGGGATTGTTTGACGGGAAAAGTTTTCAGCTGGTGGATGACTTCATCGAGTCCAACGCCTTCTACGAATTCACTGACAAGATAGTGAACGCCCAATTCGCAGCCGAATTCCAGGTGCTGTGTGACGTATGGGCTGTTGACTTCTGCGTGGAGGCGAGATTCTTTTTCGAATCGCTTGGCGGCTTTTGGGCTGGCCATGATTTCTGGGCGAATCAATTTGACCGCGACAAAGTCGTACTCTTTGGCAGTTGGTTGGTCGGGATTCGGAGTCGCTTTGAAGACAATCCCGGCTCCCCCTTCGCCGATGACTTCTATCAACGTGTAATTGCCAAACTTGATCGGCAAATTTTCGGCATCGAAAACCTGTATCGACGCTGCCAATTCGAACCCATTCTGATCCGTGTGTTCGAAAAACGACGGAGACTGTGGAGTCGGGGGGAAAGACTGCGTCGAGCCCATCCAGCCAGCGGGCTTGGTCTCCTGATCGTCGCCGCGAGTTTGATCGTTTGGTGGCATCCACGTCCGTCCGGATAGGTTGAAACACCAATTATATCCAATTCTTCGCAACACTGTGAAGAATTGACTGAGCAAGACGTTTTCTTACTTGCTCGAATTAAGAATCAGATGCTCGGGGTCGAACGCTGGGCGCTTTTTTATGTTCCTAATCACTTTTCGTTATGAATTTAGTATGAGAATCAAGCAAGACAGCCCGACTCGGGAATGGTCGTTTTCAAGGCCAACTAAGGAAACGGCGGTCTAGGCACAAGGTGTTGGTTGTCGGGGGCGTACTCAAAATCGGAGCTTAGCCAAATAAAAAATGGAGAATTGAATGATTCGAGGGAGGTACAACCCGCTTTCGAATTGTTATATTCTTGATTGCGTTTACTGCAACCAATCGAGTGTCCGTGGTTCATCTACTTCATTACCTCGGGCATGTTTGGTTTTGTCTACTACTCTTGTCAAATGAATCGAGGCTCGGTCATGAGCTCGCCGGAAAAGATTATCGATATCCTCCTCGTCGAGGACAGTGCCACCGATGCAGAGCTGACGCTTGAAGCCTTAAAGCAAGGGAAGCTCCAAAACACGGTGCACCATGTTAAGGATGGAGAAGAGGCGTTGCGTTACCTGCGATGTGAAGGCGAATACGCCGCAGCGCTGCGACCGGATTTGATCTTGCTCGATCTGAATATGCCCAGATTGGACGGACGCGAAGTGTTAAGGCAAGTGCGTGCCGATGAGTCGTTGAAAGTGATTCCCGTCGTCGTGCTTACGACTTCAAGCCATGACAAGGATATTCTGGAGACTTACGGTTTGGCAGCCAATAGCTATATCGTGAAGCCAGTGGATTTGAATAGTTTTTTCGAAGTCGTAAAAGAGATCAACAATTTTTGGGTTCGTGTTGTGGCATTGCCACCGAAGTAGCGATGCCAGAACCGTTGGAGGTGATTGAAGTACCAGGCCGGAAGGCATGATGGCACCAGGGCGGATTCGAGACGGATGGAAAGCCGTGAACCTGGCAATCGCAAGCGAACGAATTAAAAGATCAACGAGATATATGGAGTAGTAGGTTGACGAAAACTACGAAACCGACATTTGTTGTTGGCATTGGAGCTTCAGCAGGTGGGCTGAAGCCGATCGAAGACTTCTTCGATCATATGCCGGCAGATAGTGGCATGGCATTCGTTGTCGTGCAGCATCTATCGCCTGATTTTAAGAGCTTGATGGATGAATTACTTGCTCGACACACGAAGATGGCGATCCACAAGGTCAGCGACGGTGTGGAGATTGAATCGGATTCGATCTATTTAATTCCACCCGAAAAAAATATGGCGATGTCAGATGGCAAGCTATTGCTAACTGACAAAACTGAGGTTCGCAGCGTCAATCTGCCCATCGACATCTTCTTTCGCTCGTTGGCCAAAGAGGCTGGTGTAAACGCGATCAGTATTGTTTTGTCGGGAACTGGAAGTGACGGATCTCGCGGAATCAAAGACATTCGAGAAGCTGGCGGGTTGGTGCTCGTTCAGTCGCTTGAAACAGTCGGTTTTGATGGAATGCCAAGAGCCGCAATCAGTTCCGGTGTGGTGGATCTGATTTGTGGCCCCGAGGAAATGCCCGCCCGAATCATTGAGTACGCCAGCACGCACGACCGAACCGCACTCCAACAGACCGAATTTCAAGAGGATAATGCGGCTCCCGATGAGTCGGCCATGTTTCGTGTCTTTCGCCTGTTCCGTCAGAATTTCAATCTGGATTTTTCTCTTTATAAACCGGCAACGATCACTCGCCGTATTGAGCGGAGAATGCAGCTTTTGGCGATCCGGAACATCGACGAGTATGTCGAGGCGCTAGAATCAGACGTCGATGAAATTGATTGCCTGTTTCGCGATTTACTGGTCGAGGTGACTCACTTCTTTCGGGATCCGGAAGCGTTTCAACGAATGCGAGAATTCATCTTGCCTGAATTGCTCGCTCGAACCGATCCCAAGCAAGAGATTCGCGTTTGGGCGTCAGGCTGTGCCACGGGTGAAGAGGCTTATTCCATCGCGATCCTTTTGTCTGAGGCGATTGCCAACGCAAAAACGGAGCAAAATTTCAAAGTCTTCGCAACTGACGTGCACCGCAAATCACTTGAGATCGCCAGCTCGGGTTTTTATCCGCTCCACGCGCTTGAAAGTGTGCCGACGGATCTTCATGGGTACTTCGTCAAGAACAACGGTATCTGTAATGTGAAGCGGGAAATTCGTAAGAACGTAATATTCGCGGCAAACGATTTGACTCGTGATCCACCGTTCACCCGGATCGACTTGATTTCATGTCGTAACGTGCTGATCTATCTGGAACCGAAGGTGCAAAAACGCGTTCTTTCGATGTTTCATTTTGGCTTGCGAGTAAAAGGCGTCCTGTTTCTTGGCCCAAGTGAAACCGTGGGTGATCTGGCCAATGAGTTTGAGCCACTGGATCGACACTGGCGTATTTACAGTAAACGGCGAGACATTCGGCTGCCCGAGGCAGCGAGGATGCCATTGACGCCGGTTCTTGGTTCGGTGATCCATGAACATTCGCCCGCCTTTGTGGCCAATAATGCCAACAGTTCGAATGCCAGTAATACTTGGCTATCGAGTGCCTATGAGGAGTTGTTAGCCAAACATGTTCCGCCCAGCCTGTTGGTTGATGAGTTCAACGAATTGGTTCACTGCTTTGGCTCAGCGCGGAAGTTGCTTTCGCCACCCGAGGGCAAGCCTTCCAATGACATTCTCAAGATGCTCGACAAAGAATTGAGCGTCGCTGTCAGTTCGGCACTGCACCGGGCGAAACAGGAAAATATCCCAGTCACTTATAAGGGCGTGCGGGTAAAGGTTGGCGACGAAGAGCAGCGGATCGTTCGTGTTACCGTCGAGCCGTATCGGAAAACTGATCGTTCTTTATTCCTTATTTCATTGGAAGAAACTGAGAAGTCGATTCCACTTGATCAGGTGGTTGAGGATTTTCAATCGGGTGCCCAGTCCGGCGAGCGGGTTAGCCAACTTGAGCGGGAGTTGAATTACACCCGGGAAACATTGCAGGCAACCGTCGAAGAGCTGGAGTCGAGTAACGAAGAGTTACAGGCAACCAACGAAGAGTTGATCGCCTCGAACGAAGAGTTGCAGTCGACAAACGAAGAGTTGCATAGCGTCAACGAAGAGCTTTATACCGTTAACACCGAGCACAAAGAGAAAATCGAAGAACTGACAGAGCTCACCAGTGATATGGACAATCTCTTGCGAAGCACAGAAATTGGAACCATTTTTCTGGATCGGGATTTCCACATTCGACGGTTTACGCCTTCGATTGCGGCCGGTTTCAATGTGCTTGATCAGGATGTAGGCCGACCGATCGCTCATATTGCCAGTAAGTTGGACAATCCAAATTTGATGGACGACGCAACCGAGGTGCTAAGAAGCGGAAAGCCGATTGAATCGGAAGTCCAAGGCAGTGATGGATTGATTTATTTGCAACGGATTCAGCCTTATCGGGTTGAAGATTCGATCGAAGGCATTGTTTTGACGTTGACGGACATTTCTGCGATCAAAGAGGCAGAGCTTGCGCGGAGCAGCATGGTCACATTGACCGAGATCAGCCAGGAGTTACCTGATTTTGCCTACGCGGTTTCACACGATTTACAGGCTCCGCTTCGTCACATCAGCCAGTACTCGCAGATTCTTGAGGCGGCAGTTGAATCCGACAAGAAGAACGATGTTCAAAAGGCGACTCGCGTAATCCGAAACAGTTCCGATACGCTTCGCACAATGATCGATGGGTTGCTGGCCTATTCGCGGATCAATACGTTGGGAAAGCCGCTGGAGAAGTCAAGTTTGTCGGCTGTGATCAATGCTGCGGTGCTAGAGTTGCGAACTGCCCTCGATGCGATGAACGCGGAAGTCGTCGTTGCGCCGGACTTTCCCGAAGTGATGGGAGATCCAGGGCAGTTGAAGGATTTGTTCTTTCACTTGATTGATAACGCGATGAAGTACCGGGCCGACACCGACCCGGTAATCAATATTAGTTGGCGGCAAGAGGACAAAGGAATCGAAGTCTGCGTAACCGACAACGGGATCGGTATCGATGATCGTAACTCAGACAATGTCTTTACGATTTTTAAACGGATGGGGATTAAGGATGATGTGCCAGGAGCCGGAGTCGGTTTGGCAATTTGTCGTCGAATCGTGCTTCGTCATCGAGGCAGAATTTGGATCAGCGAATCGTCTTCCAACGGAACATCCATCAACTTCAATCTCAAGACGCCTGTTAATCCAGCTCTTCGCCCAAATTTGAAACGCCTTGAGAAAAGTCTCCAAGGGCAAGGACTGTAAGCCATGTCTACTAATCTAGACGGAACCATGTCAAAACTGGCCGTTGAGCCGCCTGTCATCCGGTTCGTTGTTGGAGTTGGAGCGTCAGCTGGTGGACTGAAGTCGTTGGAGAAATTGCTGCGTTCAACTAAGCCCAATTCTCAAAGCGCCTTCGTCGTCGTGCAGCACATGGCTCCTGACGCCGAAAGCAGTATGGAAGAGATTCTTGCTCGCTTCACCGAAATGAAAGTTGTTTCTGCCGAACAGCGCATGCAGCTCCAGCCAAACACGATTTATTTGATTCCGCCGGCAAAAGAAATTCGTTTGAATCGGCATGAATTTGAAGTTTCTGTACTTGATCGGGAACAGATTGCCCGACCAATTGACACTTTTTTTCAATCGCTTGCCGAAAGCTGCGGCGAACGAGCGATTGGAATGGTTCTCTCGGGAACCGGAAGCGACGGGGTTGAAGGAATCGAAATGATTCACCGGATGGGCGGGACGACGATAGCGGAATCGCTCTCCTCGGCTCAATTTGATGGAATGCCCCGCAACGCGATCGCCACTGATTGCATCGATATGGTGATGACTCCTGGTGACATCGGTGTCTGGTTGAATCGCCAATTCGAAAATCCGGACGAACGGCCAGCGAGTATGGTGGTGCTTGGTGACAAAGATTTGTCAGGTATCAGCCTCATTTTTTCGTTGCTGACCGAAGGTTACGACATTGACTTTTCCTATTACAAACCGGCAACTGTTGCTCGACGTATCGAACGCCGTCAACTAGTTAACGGAAAGAAGGCGATCCTAGAGTATGCCGAATTCCTGCGGGGAAATATGGAAGAGCTGGACGCTCTTTATCATGATCTGTTGATTGGTGTGACGAAATTTTTTCGGGACACGGAAGCGTTTTCTCGATTGGAAAAGCAAATCTATGCGAGAATTAAAGCGGCACCAGCGGGTGAAGAGTTTCGTATCTGGTCGGCAGGATGTGCGACCGGGGAGGAGCCCTACTCTCTCGCCATGATTTGTCACGAGGCGTTTACTTTCGCTGGCAAAGAGCCCACTTTTAAGGTCTTTGCGACCGACGCTCACGGCGGTAGCCTTGATCATGCTTCTCGTGGGATTTACCAAACGGATTCGCTTGAATTCGTTGGCGTTGACCGCCAGAAAAAATTCTTCATGCAAGAATCTGAAAGCTCGTTCCGTGTTAGCCCAGACTTGCGAAGGCATCTCGTTTTTGCCAGACACAATGTCATCCAAGATCCTCCGTTTACAAAAATGGACTTGGTAACCTGTCGAAACTTACTGATCTATTTGAAAACTGAGGCGCAGAGTAAAGCGATTTCCTCTTTTCATTTCGCGCTCAAACGCGAAGGCATCATGATGATGGGGGCCAGTGAATCGCCAGGAAAGCTGTCCTCCGAATTTGAAGTGATCGATGAGACTTGGAAGATTTATGGGAAACTTCGAGACCTACCATCGCCGTTTCAAGCTTTGACGAACCAGCAGCGTTCGATAATGGCGAAGCCGCGAAAGCTGGTTAATCTTCTCAACAGCGATCGGCGAGAAACGATGAGTTTCACGGGATTGATCGAAGGCTACGACTTAATCCTGAACGAATTTATCCACTCAGGAATGCTGCTAGATGATAAGCGAAACGTACTCCATGTTTTTGGAGATGCGAACAAATATCTAAAGAGTAGCTCCGGGCGCTTCACTGGCAGTATCATGGGTTTCCTTGATGGTGATGCAAAAGTTGCCATCGCGGCAGCACTCATTCGCGCTCACAAAGACATGGGCAAGCAGATTATTCTTGAAGACATGAAATTGCCGATTAGCAATGAAGAGTTTGAAGTCACCGATGTTTATGTCAAAGCGCTGCTCGGACATTCGGCAAGTACTTTTGTTTGGTTCGTTGCGTTTATTGCCAAACCGGAATTGGGTGGCGGTGAGATTGCTCAGGATGACGATGCGATTAAAGTTAATCTCGCAAGTGATGCTTATGCAGCAATGGAGTCGGAGCTGATCTATACAAAGGAATCCCTTAGCGCGACGATTGAAGAAGTCGAGACAAGTAACGAGGAGTTGCAGGCAACAAATGAGCAGTTGGTTGCTGCGAATGAAGAGCTTCAAAGTACTAACCAAGAATTGCACAGCGTCAATGAAGAACTGTATTCCGTTAATGCTGAAAACCAAAGAAAGATTGGTGATCTGGAAGAGGTGACCGATGATGTGAATAATCTGCTGGCCAGTACGGACATCGGTATTATCTTTCTCGATTCCAATCTGCAAATACGGAAATTTACCGACGCCGCATCCAACTATATCAAATTGCAATCCACGGATATTGGACGCGATGTTACTGATTTCGCAATGCACGTGGCGACGCCGGATCTTTACCGGCAAATCGAAATCGTCATCGAATCGGGAGAGGCTTACTCGACAGTCTCGAAAACGAAGGAGTCGGCTGAGATTCTGATTCGAATCACACCCTACTGGAGTAACAAAAAGATCAACGGAGCAATTCTGAATTTTATCGAGATGCACGAAGGAGCCTACAGGCCCTCGACGTAGCAAATTCCTTGGTTAAGCATTGCTTGAGAGCATTTTTCATTGCTCACAATGCAAGCGCATACGCTAATCAAGGACGAAGGACGGCCAGGAAGAGTTTATTAAACGGAATGAAGTATGAATTCTCAAAACAGTTTTTTGGATGAAGCAG
>CAZPTT010000133.1:0-6482 GCA_964589435.1 uncultured Pirellulaceae bacterium | reverse complement strand
GAAGCAGGGCCTCATAACGAAGCAGAGCCTCAAAACGAGGTGGAGCCGAAAGCCAAAAACGACTTCATCGTGGTTGGGATCGGAGCTTCGGCCGGCGGTGTTGAGGCACTTGAGTCTCTGTTTTCGGTGATGCCGGAAAAGCTTGGCATGGCGTTCGTCATTGTTCAGCATTTGTCGCCGGACTTCGAGAGTTTGATGCCGCAAATTTTGGCTCGTAAGACCAAAATGCCGGTGCATACCATTGAACAAAATCAAAAGATTGAGCCCAATAACGTTTACGTGCTGCCGAGCGGGAAAGAGCTTATTGTCTCCGATCGTACACTGCAAACTCGTGAGCAAGCTGAATCGAGAGTGTTGAACAAACCCATTGATCAGTTCTTTTGCTCGCTTGCGGCCGACATTGGGCACAACGCTGTCGCCATCATACTCTCCGGGACTGGCACCGACGGCGCATCAGGAGTTGCCGAAGTTCATGAAGCGGAAGGCTTGGTGATTGTTCAAAGTGAGCGATCGGCCAAATTTAACGGAATGCCTCGCTCGGCCATTAGCACGGGTGTTGTCGATGCGATCGAATCAATCGCTGAAATTCCAAATGCTCTGATTCGTTTTGCTGACTTGGCCGGGGACGAACAAGGGAATGCGAAACTCAAGAAATTTGCCGATACGATTGGTGGTGAACGCCGAATCCATCAGTTACTCCATGCCAACTTTGGCATCGATTTTCATCAATACAAAGCAGACATGTTTGCTCGTCGTGTAAAACGCCGAATGTGCTTAACGAAAGATGAGGAGCTGGAAAGCTATCTCAAGCGATTGGAAGCCAACCCGCAAGAATTGAAACAGCTTTATTCTGACTTGTTGATTGGTGTGACCGAGTTTTTTCGAGACACTGATGCATTTAATGAAATGCGATTGCGTGTGCTTCCGGCTCTGATTGACGCTGCGGCCCATACCGGTGAATTACGAATCTGGGTTGCCCCTTGTGCGACTGGAGAAGAGGCTTATTCAATCGCAATCATCGTTGATGAATTGTTGCGAAATCGGGACTATTCACTTGATGTGAAAATTTTCGCAACCGATGTAAATTCGGAGTGTATTGAATTTGCCAGTCGTGGAATCTATCCGAAATCGTGCCTTAACAATGTCACTGAGGAGCGAACGGAGAGGTACTTCACGCGAGTTGACGATGGGTATCTGGTTTGCCGCGAGCTGCGGAAACAAATTGTGTTTGCTTCCCACAACATTCTGCAAGATGCACCGTTTACTAAATTGAATTTGGCAACTTGCCGCAACCTGCTGATTTACCTCAAGCCAGAGGCGAAACAAAAGATCATTTCGCTATTGAATTTTAGTTTGGTTGACAACGGTGTCATGTGGTTGGGGCCAAGTGAAACGTTGGCTGATCAGGCCGAAGGATTCCGCGTTCTCAACGACCGTTGGAGAATGTATCGCAAGGTTGCTGCGATTCGCTTTTCGAGCGTCAATCTTAATGACGCTCTTCCAACGGTATCAAAACGTAAGCAAGTTAAGGAACGTCGTGGAGTTCCGCAAACGGAACTGTTGAGTGTTTACGATTCGCTTCTGACCGAGTACATGCCGCCTGGATTGCTGGTTGATGATGAAGACCAGATCGTTCATGTGTTTGGCGCCGCGACGAAATTTTTACACATTCAGCCGGGCCGACCGCCTGGAAATTTTACAGAGCTGTTGCCGCACACGTTTCGCGTGGCCGTCGTCAATGGAATGAAGCGGGTTCGGATCGAAGGGAAGCCTGTTTCCTATGCTGGATTGCAAATTGATAAGTCAGAGTCTGAGTATAAGCCTGGGGTGACCTATCAAGTGTCGATCGCTCCGGCGGCTTCGGCTCTCACCTCTCCAAAATTCCTGGTCACGTTCGAATCCTGTGAAGATTTGGCAAAGAAGCTTGATCGCGGCACCGTTGTTGACGGAACTGTGGCCAACATTGAACGCGTTCAATTTCTTGAGGAGCAACTGCAAAGCACGCGAGAAAGCCTTCATGATTCGATCATGAGTCTTAAGACGACTAACGAGGAGATGCAGACAACTAATGAGGAGTTGATCGCATCCAATGAAGAGCTGCAAAGCACAAACGAAGAACTGCATAGCGTGAACGAAGAATTGTACACGGTTAACTCGGAACATCAGCGGAAGATTACCGAGCTGATCGAGATGACCGATGACATGGAGAACCTGCTTGATAGTATTCAGGTGGACACAATTTTCCTCGATGGCGATTTGAAAGTTCGCAAGTTCACATTGGGAATTGCGAAAACGTTCCGCTTAATCCCGCAAGACGTTGGTCGCCATATTGATTCGTTTAATCACGAGCTAATTCATGAAGACATCGTGGGATTGGTCGAAGCGGTCTTAAGAGAAGAGCATGTCATTGAGCAGGAAGTTCAAGACAAAAGCCTTAACTGGTATCTGATGAGGCTCTTGCCTTACACCTCCCGAGGCCAAATTGATGGCGTTCTTTTGACGCTGATCGATATCACCAAGATTAAAGAAACGGAACAACGGCTGGCGGAACTATCCGAGATTGTTCAGTCTTCGGATGACGCAATTTTCCGTATTACGCCAGATGGAACCATTCGGACTTGGAATCAAGGGTCGGAGAAGCTGTTTTCGCACACAGCGGAATACATGATTGGAAAAGACATCAGTCTGTTAACGCTTGACGAAGGCAGCCAGGAAACGATGACCGAAGCTCTCGAAACCATTTTGCAAGGCGGGAAGATTGAGCATTTCCAAATGAAGGCCGTTCGACGCAGTGGTGAAGAGGTCGATGTTCAAATGTCGGTTTCTCCTATCTACAACGCGAATCAGGAACTCACGGACGCTTCGATTGTCTTGCGAGATTTCACAAAACAAAAACACGCGGAGTCTGAGATTTTGGATGCGGTTCGTCGTCGTGACCAGTTTCTGGCCATGCTTTCCCATGAGCTGCGCAACCCGATTGCGGCCATTATGAATTCGTTGGCGGTTCTTAAGAGTGACGAGACTCAACCTCAGCAGGATCTTGCCGCTCGAAATGTCATTGGAAGGCAGTCCAAGCAACTTTCGAGATTGCTGGACGACTTGTTGGACGTCTCTCGGATTACTCACGACAAAATCAATTTGGATTTGAAGCCGATTAACCTGACGGAGTTGTCTCATGATGTGATCGAATGCATTGAGGCCAGGTTGCTGGAGAAGAAGCAAAATTTGACGCTTGAGATTCCGGAACTGCCAGTCTTTATTGAGGGGGATGCAACCCGGATTATTCAGGCTCAAGTCAACCTTTTGATCAATGCAACCAAGTACACGCCGAGTGATGGCCGCATTAAGTATTCTGTTTCTATCCACGGTGACAACGCGATTGTCGAGGTTGAGGATGACGGCGAAGGGATGTCACCTGATTTGCTCAAACGAGTATTCGACGTGTTTGTGCAAGCCGACCAGCCGCTGGATCGAAACGCTGGCGGCATGGGGCTTGGGTTGCCTTTGGTGCGCATGATCGCAGCCGCACATCGCGGACAAATCGATGCTTTCAGCGAAGGCGCTGGCAAAGGCAGCAAGTTCACGTTGACGTTTCCTTTGTTGGCTGAACATGTGGAAACTGTTGTGAGTGATGAGTTTTCCATGCCCGATCTTTATGAGCCAGATGGTCAGCGTCTGCTGCTTGTCGAGGATAATCAAGGAGCTCGTGAAATGCTGGCCGCCTACCTTGAGATTGAGGGCTACACGCTTGCAACAGCCTGCAATGGCTCCGAGGGAATCGAGGTTTTTGACGAATTCATGCCTGTGATTTGCGTTGTCGACATCGGACTGCCTGATTTGGACGGTTTCGAGGTGGCCAGACAGATTCGCCAGAAAGACCACCAGCCCAATTTGCTGATTGCTTTGACTGGATACGGGCAGGAGCAAGACAAACAACAGGTATTGAAAGCAGGCTTCGATTTGCATATCGTGAAGCCGATCGCTCCGGACGAGCTGATTTCAATTATCGCGAACTACTTATCAACAACCGTTCAAGGATGACGAATTGATGATTGCAAGTGGAAATGGCCAATCAAGGAACTTTAAACACGACATAAACAACGAATTGCAAACAATGTTGTTGCTCACTTCATTGTTGCGTCATCGGTGCTCGAACAAGAGCAAAGTTGATATAGAGGCACTACGCATAATAAAAAAGCTAGAGGCCTCTCAAACGAAACTTGTTCACGGATTTAATGCAAGCACCCAGAGGAAGTGAAAGAGGTGAATTTTTGATTCTTGAAAATGTCGTCTTGACTAGAATCTAGGAATGAGTAAATTTCTTAGTTCTGGAACGGAATAGTCTAAGTCAATGATTGATTTGGACTTAAAACAAAAGCATGGAAGCGTACGAACTCTGATCTTTCTCATCTTTCAGGGTTTCTCATTACCTTATTCGTACGGAGACGATTATGCTTGTGCTTTCACGGCGGTGCCAGGATTCTATTCATTTTCCTGAACTCGATATCAAGATCGAGATTCTCCAAGTCAAAGGCTCGGCTGTTCGAGTTGGCGTTGACGCTCCTTTAGAAATTAAAGTGTTGCGTGGTGAATTGGTTAGCGATGAACCAGAGCTAGTCGCAAAGAAAATTTTGGTTTCGGCCGAAGATGACCACGAAATTAGAAACAAATTGAACCATCTCTCAATTGCTTCAGGGCTGGCGAAGAAACTCTTGGCCAATGGCAAGACACGTTTGGCTGCCACGACTCTAGATGAAGCACTCACTGTCTTGCAGTCCGAATCGACGGAGCGACCTAAAAGCGATTCACAGTTCGGCAGAGCTCTGCTGGTTGAAGATGCTCCCAACGAACGAGAAATGCTCGCTGGCTTCCTGAGGCTTCACGGCTACCACGTCGACACCACTGGCGATGGTGCCGAAGCGTTACAGTACCTCGAAAATAATGACAAGCCTGATTTTATCTTGATGGATATGCAGTTGCCAGTTCTCGATGGCCCAAGTGCAATTCGCAAGATTCGCGAAAACGTTGCCTTTGACAATGTTGAAATCTTCGCAGTCAGTGGTAAGACGGCTCGTTCGGCTGGCGTGGACGTTGGCAAGAACCGTGTCGCAAAATGGTTCCAAAAACCGTTGCAGCCGGGAAGTCTCATTTCTTCAATCAACAGTCATTTCGTTGAAAAGGTCGGCTGCAAATCCGCGTGCAACTGAATCCGCGTGCAACTGAATCCGCGTGTAACTGAATCCGCGTGCAACTGAATCCGCGTGCAACTGAATCCGCGTGTAACTGATCTAGGTTCGCCAGCTGAAGAGTGTTGAATGGGGCGCTCTTTTCAGCCGGTGACTCACTGCGAAGCAAAATTTCTGTTCCATCATTGGAGCTCAATTCTAAAGTGTTTTCTCTCTGCAAACGGATGCGGGACGTGTTTGAGGCCTAGATTGGCTTAGCGTTGCTACAAGGATTGTGGCCTTGCTGCAAAGAGATGAGAACCTAACGCATAGCGCTTTCGGGCGCTATGCGTTTTTTTGTAAATTGAGTTTTCCCAAAATACCATTTCGCTAAACTGCGAATCTTTGGTTTCGATCTTCTGAATCTGTCGTGATTTGGGAGGAAGTTGGGAGCAAAATTGTCGAAAATTCCGATGGTTGTCGCCCGTTTTCTTATTGAAGAGCGGTTCTGATGATCTCTTTGGAATCTAGCTCTTTGGCATCTATGTCTTTGGAATCTATGTCTTTGGCAGCTTATAGGCTTAGCGAAGGAATCACGCACTTCGTTACCGTTTACTCGGATTCTCCGTTGACCCAAGAAAATCGAGAAACCTAGTAGCTCGGTGAGGGGGGCGGAGGCTAGTTGTCGCTTTACCTGTCAAATCGGAATTTTCATCCGAACATCAACCGAGAAACATAAGCGGAGAAAACGATCCGATCATCATTCATTCCCTCGGAAAGTTTGGCTCCCCCCCTCAAGAAACAGGTACTGAGATGAGAAATGTACTGACAGCGATAAGTTTGGCTCTTTTAATCTTGCACTTGATTGTGCAACCGGGCTTCGCCGTCCAAACTTCGGCAGCAGGTCCTAAGGAGCTACCGAAAACTGAAAGCAACAAAGCGACGGACGATGCGGATAAACAGGAAATTAGACAGGTAGTTGAGCAGCTAGTTCAACTTCTCAACGCAGGCAAGATCGAATCAGCTTCCAAGTTGATGACGACGGATGCCGTAACCGACTTTGAGTCTGACATAATTTTTCTTTGCGTTGAATTCACGGGTGAAGAATTTGATTCGACGGAGCCCGAAATCGAAGCTCTGGCGAAAGTCGCCGCCAATTATGGGCTGGATAAGATCGAGTGGGAACCTGATCATGATTTCCCCGCTGAAAAAAACGGTGGGCACGAATATGGCCCCGTGACTTCGGCCGCCGTGATTTCCAAGCAGACTTTTTTGTACGGATACATGGAAACACGATGTAGGGCTGCGGACGGTCCA
>CAZPTT010000132.1:0-18875 GCA_964589435.1 uncultured Pirellulaceae bacterium | reverse complement strand
GACATCCCCCATATACCCTTAGTAGCTTGACCACAAATATCCAACTCTCCCAGACCCGGAAAAGAAGCAAGTCTCGAAAGACAAATTTCAATACCAAGCCGAAGTTGAATCGTTTACCTGTGATAAAACCACAAGATCCATTGCTCAAATAAATTTGAGCAACTCGATTAACGATAATCGCTTCATTTTTAAATCTTTTGACAAGTCAACTTCTTCGACGAATCGACCGAACCAAAGTTCGTTTTATCCGCAGAATCAATTAACTCGACGCTACTTAAGAGTGGTGTATTGAATACTTGATTTATCGCCATGTCTTTCAGATTGCCCCCGCTAGGAACAGCCTTTCCAACATGACATCAAGCATTCGATGCCATCTACTTCACAACCAAATTGTCAAAGATCATCCTGTCGGCACTTGTCCGACATTCGCTCTAAATTGAGAGCGGTTCAAGCTGGAAGGTTCACTGTCAATGCATCCAAAATCAGATGTGATGACGTAAAGCCAACCCAAACCGCTGCCAACTCAATACACAAATCAGCAACTTCTAACTCATGGGGAATCGACGATTGTAGTGCGTTCTTAGTTTCCGTCAACCGCACATTTGGTCGATTTCAAAGAAAGGCCAAAATGATTGGGCGAGCTCTTGAACTTCACTTTGAAGTGATCAGCCACCCTTGGCTACTTCCGTGTATGCAAGCGAGTGAGTGAAACAAAGTAACATCCGACTTCACTTGCGATGGGCCAAAGTATATGCATCCATTCGGATCGCTCAACCCCCGTTCAGCACTTTTTTAGATAATTTTATGGATCCTTCTTGAACGCACACTCAAGTTGGAATCTGACGTTCGAACTAGAGCAATAAAAAAGCGAGTTCTAAGACAACGCAAGGCTGGCAACTTCAATTGAATTTAATGTTCGATTGTAGATGCGAAGCTCGTCCATTCGGCCCAGATAATGACTTGAGTAGCTCGAAACGGCGGACAGTCCATCGTGAAATCGAGTCCCGTTGGGGTCGGCGGCTGCTAAACCAATAAAGCTGCTGAAGCGAGTAACGTGCGAGGAATAGTTTGAGCTGCCGACTTCACGACCGTTCACATAAGCCCGCATTTGGCCGGCATCAGAAATGGTGAACGCGAGGTGCTGCCATTGGTTGGAAACAATACTGCTGCTTAACCATTCACCCGGCCCAGTCGCTGAGTTCCAACTGCCAAAGTAAATCTTGCCCGCAACCAGGTAAATGTTTTGTCCGCTGTTGACGCTGCCATCTTCGTAAATGACTTGTTTTTTTGAAGCATCCGCCACGTTGGTCGGGCGGATCCACATCGCGATCGTGCGGTTGCTTTTGTCTGCAAATGGAGAGTTGTCTTGAGAAAACGCAAAGTCATTTTGACCGTCGAAACCAATCCCGCTTCCGATTCGGCCTTGGACATTGCGCATCGCTCCAATCGCAATCGTGCTTTGACTGAAGGCCGATTGATCGGCAACGACTCTTCCGGTGGTTTCCTCAAAAGAGTTTGATTTGACAAGGTCTTCGGCGGAAACCTGGACGGAACCGGTCTCGATAAGATTGGTGACTTGCTCATCAACATCAAGGTGTGTTTCGACGAAACCAGGCAATTGCCCCAGCCCATTAACCTGATTGTTACCGACAAAAATTTCGTCCGACCATGCGACTTTGATCGCGGTGTTTTGATTCGCAAATTCACGGTCGACTGCCGTATGAGGCAACGAAGAAGAAATCTCGTTGCCAGAAATTTCAACGTTCCTTGAGTTGCGAACGGAAATGGCGGCCTTCCGCCAATCCGAGATCTGATTGTCGAGAATGAATAAGTTTGAGAACGGAGTTTGGTTGCGATCAACCAAATTGTTCGCCGAATTCGGTGTATAGCGATCCATGTTGAACGAGATTGTGCCGGTGTATTGGGGATCCGTTTGGTAGGGCACACTGAATCCATTGGCCAGAAATTGATTGCCTTGAATCAAAATGTCAGTAGCAAAAAGCCCCAGCGGCCAAGCCGATTCGTTGTGGCCGGCAATCGCTTGATCGCTCAAGCCAGAAAAAACTGAATCAACGATTTGCCCACGATTGGCCATCAAATACGTGCCGAAACGACGTGAGTTTTTGAATTCCGAACCTTGAATGAAGAAGCCGGACGACAAGCTGTTGTTGTATACCGTGGTGTCGTCGAGGTAGGTGTCGTTGCCGCTGCCCAGCCCTTTGGGTTCGATTGAGGAACCGCGAATCGGTTGATCGAGGGTGACACTAGTGACTCGGCCCGACTCGAATGTCACATTAACAACACGGGCGTTCCCAATAATCTCTCCAGACGAAGTTTGATAAAAAGTTACATCGTCGCCGATCGCAAACGACGGCCCAAACGGCAAATTTCGAGAAGAATCGGCTGGTTCGTTACCACCGGTGTTGAGGCTGCCAAAGACAAACGTCCGGCGATCTAACGACTGGTTCAAAACGGTGAATGGCGTCGTGTAAAAGTTCGAAACATCGTCCCCGATGCCGTCAAATTTTGAGTTTTCCACCCAAGGCCCAACGCGGAACGATTGGGCGTGAACCGCGTCAGCGTTGATGCTCTTCAATCGACCTGGTTTGATGGCAACTTCAGAATCGATCACGTTGACCGCCGAATTGAAGTTTCCCGCCACAAAAGTTCCCGGCCCGGAATAGGCTTTCACCCCGATAATGCTGATTTGCTCTGATTCGTGATAAATCGAAAACGCTCCCGCAGAGCTGTAGCGGCTTTGCAGCACAAACCGGTCGGTCACTTTTAGGCCATCAGTAATGTGCAGCGGCATGCGGAACACGCCATTTCCAAGCTCAACGATGTCATCAAATTGCGTTGCGTAGTGCCAGAAAGAGCCGTCGGTCAGTTGGCCGGGAATGTTTGGTTTGACAGCGTAGCCCCACAAATGAAAGTCTGATCGATCGTATCCGTTGAACTGCGGAGCAAGTGGAGAAGGAAAATTGGATCCGGCAAAACTCGCGTCGATTCGCAAATCAATCGTGTTGGCGGTCGTGTTGATGTTGGTGATCGTTCCTTGCGTGAACGGCAACGTCACGTAGTCGATCTCTAAGTCTTGGATGATGATGTTTTTGCCGTGATCGATCTCCATAAATCCAAAGGTCGGGTTATCAATCAAGATTGTCGAACCATGGCCATTGAAGACAATGTTCTCGGCCAGATACCGCACATCGTCTTTGTAGTAATCGCCCAAAATATAGGACGCCCAGCGAGTCGTATCTGTCGGGGAGATTCGATACGTTTGGTTGGGCTGTAAATGAATCTCGACAGCCGCACCGGGATTGTTTTCCTGGTACAGCCGTGCCTCATCAATGGCTGCACCGATCTGAACAAAGTTGTCGCTCGAGTTAGCTGCCGGGACAAAAAAGTCGCGTGTGTTCTCAAGCGATCGAAGCGGTTCGACTCGCGGTAATATTCTCGTGACGCTGAAATCTGTCTGGAAAAAGTCCATGTTTTGCGAGGAAAGTGCCCCGTAAGCCACGTAAATCGTGTCGCCTGCCGCCAGGAAACCGAGCGATGTGTCGAACGTCAGCCGATGGCCACCGACCGAGCGCTCGGAAAGCAGAAACGGATCGTCGTTGACGAATACCCGAACCTCCACGCCGTCGACATTCGATTCGTTCACTGTTTTGATAAAACTCTCGGTGATCGCGTAATGGCCACTGTTTTCTACCTCGTAGGCAGTGATGGCATAGCGATCAAGCAAGTTCTCTTGAAATGGTACCGCTTGGAGATTCGAAGAAGACTGCTCCCCCTGCACGTAAAGGTTGGCCGGCGCTCCCGGAACTCCGAAACCTTTGCCCAGCCGCAGGAAATTGGCTGGAGCATGGTTAGTTCCGCTGGAATCAGCATCGGCCGTCCATAAATTTGCCGAGCCAGATGAGCGTAGGGGCACGAACGAGCTGGGGTCATTGATCGATCCGGAATTCAAATCGCCAATCGAATTACTGGTGTTCCAACCAGTAGGGGCGTTCCACAAATAGTCCCAACCAGCAGGCTCAGCTCCAGTTTGAAAATCGTCCACGAAGTTCGCGACTACGATTTCTGCGCTCGTACGGAAGATCGTAAAGTCGGTAAAAAAGAAGTCGCGAACTTGATTGTTTCCAGCACCAAACGCGACGTAGACTTTGTCACCTTTGCTCAAATAGCCCAGCGTCGTGTCGAAGTTGGTCGTTTCGTTTTCGATCGTTGCATTTGATTTGTCGATTTGCTTGCTCAAAACGACCGGTTCGCCGTTCACATGCACGCGAACTTCAGCACCGTCGATTGAATTGTTGGCCAATGCAAAATGGCTGTTTGAAATCGAGTACATTCCCGTTCGGTCGATCGTAAATGAGGCAATCGAGTAACGGTCGAATCCGTTAGGAATACCTTCCGCACCAGGTGCTCCACCGATGGCACCCAGTTTGGCGAAATTTGCTGGGTAGTTACTGCCGCCGCGATTTCCGTCGGCTGTCCAGAATCCGGTTTCTGAGTTCTTGACCAATGGCCGATAAGACGAGACTTCTTCTATTGAGCCGGTTAACAGGTTGCCAACCGATTGAGAATTCCAATTGTCGGGGGCATTCCAAAGGAACTCCCACCCTTGTTGGGCTCCGGTCACGCCTGCATTGAAATTACCCACGGGCACGCCAGCGATGGCCAATAATTGTCGCGGTTCAAGCTGCTGGAAATCGAAATTTCCTTTGAGAACACTGGAGTTGCGGAGACTTTTTCTTTTATTTGACGATCGTTTTGAAATTTCAGAACTCCTGTTTTTTTTGCTTTCCATCGCAGCAGTGCGGGTTTAGTCGAGGTGGCGTTCTAGCTCTCCATTTCTGTGAATCGAGTGCGGAGCACCTCTTGTAAGCCGGCACAATTGCGGAGCCTGTCATCCCAATTAGTAGCCCAAGCCATGCTAATGGTTCCATATTAGTCGGGCGACAACACCTGCACCACTATATCTGGGGTAGCCAAAATTGGGGCCGGTTCCCGTCACTCACAGTTTGGGTTGGGTGGATCGAGAAGGCATGACGATCTTGAGGTCGGATTGAGTTTAGCGATACTGCCCTTGTAGTCTTTGACACATGAAGTTGTAGGTCGGGAACGCTTGCCCGACATGCTGGAAACGGGCAAGAGCGCCCGCTCTACGGACAAACTCGAATGTCATGAACTACTAACGCCAATTCAGCTGGTTTCATTTGGGCTGGTTTCATTTGGGCTGGTTTCATTTGGGCTGGGAACGCCACTTGCGGTTGGGCGTCGGATACAATGCGGAAAAGTTTTGGCTTGCTACACCATCCGTGCGAACAATGAAGTCCAAATTCAAATGTCCTCGATGCCAACTGGTGATGCTGGTTTCCCCTGAACAGCTTGGGAAAGAGGTTCGCTGTGCCGGCTGTCAGGGAAGGCTGTCCATCCCGCTTCCAGATGCATCGGCTAAACTCTCCACTCGCCCGTCAGCTCAATCACCGCGGGAATTTCAACAAGACTCTCGCGATCTGCTGGCTCCGCGTCAAGGCAACCATTCCGTCAGTTCAGATGCTTCCGAGCTTAAGTCTGCCAGGCCAAGTTCCAGCAATCAACTCGTCTGGATACTCGGCATATTGGGCGGTGGAGGTTGCTTGATTACCTGCCTGGTCATCGTTGGGGTTTTCTTTTTCATCCGGAACTCGGAAATGCCAAGTTTGGACGGGCTTAAGGAAGTCGCCCAGAAACCAATTTTTAATAAGCCGAATTTGAAACAGGCGCGGGAAGGTTTCGAGACGCGACTTCGACAAGGGAACCGGTGGGATCACGACGATCGCCCTACGGCTCCGCCTCATCCGATTCAACTGGTTAAGTATCAATCTCCAGCAGGGCCGATGTCGGCTTACCTTGCCCGTCCCGTCGGTAAGCGTCCTGTCGGCGATCAAGAACGGCAACCCGCGATCATTTGGATTTTTGGAGGCTTCGACAACGGGATCGATCGAACGGCTTGGGTGCCCCAGCCGTCTGCAAACGATCAATCAGCAAGATCGTTTCGTGAAAATGGGGTCGTGATGATGTACCCATCCTTTCGCGGCGGCAATAACAATCCCGGCCGGGTGGAAGGATTCATGGGCGAAGTCGACGACGTGTTGGCGGCGGCAGACTATCTCGCAGAGCAAGATTTCGTTGACCCGGATCGAATTTACCTTGGCGGACACAGCACCGGTGGCACTTTAGTTTTGCTTACCGCGGCTTCAAGCGATCGTTTTCGTGCCTGTTTCGCGTTTGGCCCGGTCGACGACGTCAGCGGCTATGGGAACGACTTGCCTTTCACGCGGCTCGATCCGAATGAGCTGCGTTTGCGAAATCCTATCGAGTGGCTGCATGCACTCGAGCGTCCAGTTTTCGCGATCGAAGGCGAACGCGGCAACGCCTATTCTCTCAAATTGATTGAGCAAGCAAATGCCAACCGAAACTTGCACTGTTACATCGTTCGCAACACAGATCATTTCGGAATCCTTGCTCCCGCGACCAAGTTGATTGCCCGCAAAGTTTCACAAGACAATGGGCCGACTTGCAACATACAAATTAAGGCGAGTGAATTGCAGTCGCTGTTTCCCGATTAGCGAATGCTGCCCAGAAAGACCGGTATGACCGGAGGCTTGCTGACCACGTTTCGTTAAAGGCAATGCCGTTCAATGAAGAAGGGCGTCCGAATTTTTTGTCATTGCTACCGTCGCGAGACGGAGGAAAACCGCGAATTCACGACGATCAATCCACGCTCGGCGACGCTACGTTTGTTGAACGACATTGTCGTTAGAGGAAGATGCGGCGACTTTGACCGGCCAAGTGAATTCGAAGCGAGAACCTTCCGAGATCTCTGATTTCAGCATGATCTGCCCACCCATTCGCTGAATTTGTTTTTTGACGATCGCCAAACCCATGCCGCTACCTTCGACGTTGCCGGTACCGACACGCTGATACATCTGAAAGACCCGCTCGTGATTGGATTCTGCGATGCCAGGGCCATTGTCTTGGATGAAAAAAGCCAGCTTGTCACCCCGACGTTTCCATTCGATCGTGACCAAGCCGTCGGCACCCTTATCGTTGTGCTTGATGGCATTGCCAATCAAATTTAAAAGAACTTGTTCCAGAGGTGATCGTACCGTTGAGATCGTCGGTAGGTCATCGGGCACGGCAATCTTCACGCCAGCCGGGTTGTCCGTCAACTCGATCACGCCCTCGATCATATCGCCTAAATGAACCTCCTCGGACTTTGCATCAATTCGCCCCACGCGTGAAAAGTCCAAGAGATCCTGCAGTAGCTGTTCCATTTTGGCAACTCTTGATCGTAAGTGTTGCAGGTGGGTTACTGACTTTTCCGGCAACGACTCCATGCTGTCTTCTTCGATCCAAGTTGCCAGTTGCCGAATTCCTCGCAACGGCGATTTAAGATCATGCGAAGCAACGTAGGCAAAGCTATCTAGCTCTTCGGCCTTTATGGCCAGTTTCTCACTCAGCACTTGAGATTTAGCGAGTAGTTCGCGGGTGTTTTGGTTTTGGTTGCTAAAAACACGAGCCGATTTGGCCATCCTTCCAATCTCGTCCGGGCGATCGACTCCAGGAATTTCAACAAGAGATTCACCTTTTGACAAACTGTCAAAGGTTTTTGTTAGCGCAGTAATGGGAGGGATGGTGAGGTAGATGATTCGTCCGCCGATCAAGACCGCCATTGTCAACGCGGTGATGACGGTCGCCAGGGTGATCCAGCCTACTGTCGATTGAGTCGATCGCACACGAGCGCGTGAGGTGGCATGTTTCTCCGTGGTCAATTCCCGAAGATTCGTCGCGAAATATGTGACTTCCGATTGCTCTCCCGACATCACGACATTTCGAAAGAAAAGATAACTGCGTGTCGCTTGAACGGCCCGCATTCCTGTTGCTCCAAATTCTTCGAGGCTCCGAACCAGCTCTTGTTTTTCTGATGTCTCAAGATTTGTCGAATTCACCCGTTCGATTGCCGATTCCAGTTTCCGATTGGCGTCCGCGACATATTTCGACTCAGGACTTTCGAAATATCTTAAAAAGGATTTCTCCGCTTGTGATAACTCGGTCAAACACTGTGTCAAATTTAAAGAACTCGAAGGCGATCGGTTTGAAGTTGAGCCTCTGGAATCAGAATCCAGCAATTTTCGGATTCGCGTTTCTGCTGATTGAGCTCGTTCGGGCAGCTCCCTGCTGACAAGCTTTTCACGAATCTGTCGCTCGGCAACCACCGAATCAAAGTGATCGAAGTACTTTGCCAAGTGCGATTTGATTCGTTCGAACTTAGATTTCATTTCTGAATCTTCGCCAAGTTCCAAAGAGTCAATGCGATCGAATATTCTGTTTTCAATTCGGTTGACTTCGCCGGGTATTGAGTCGTTCCCCAGTGCGACGAAGCGATCGACATTTATTCGCAGGTTTTGAAGTTCGCGATCCAGTTCGAGAACGTTCGTGCGAATAAGACTGACTTCCTGCACGGAAGCTGATTCGCTGTTCAGCCTTGACTGACCGAATACCGAAACAATGCCAATCAAAACCAGCAGGCAGGCCATCAAAGTAAAGCCCGTTATGATTTTGTTTTTTAAGGATGTGCGAATCATGATTGCTTTGAATAAATGCGGGATCAGATCGTCAGTGTTTCGTGAAAAGAGCGAGGAGTATTAAGCCTAAATTTCTGAAGGTGAATATACAGCGAACTTTGTGCAAATCTCAATGATGGAAGCCCCCAAGTCGGGTACAACGTTTTCGCGTCTTTGCCGACTGTCGTTAAGCGGCAGAAAGGAACTCGTGCCAGGCGGCCAATGTGTACTCATAGGTATCCATCACGGTGTTCCAGATGGCGATGTTGCTGAATCGTTTCTCGTACGAACCCCCGTCTCGAACCCCTCCGGCAGCCGCAACGGTTTTTCCATCGGTTCCCGAAATGTCGGAACTCGCCGGTTTACCTTCGTACCAGTAATCCCATTCGGCTTGGTCTAAATGCGGCTTTGACCTTTGCGGATTTGAAATGTAATAACCTTGCCTGGCAATGAATGCGCCCGGCCAACCGGAAAGCCACCAGTTCATATACTCATAGGCGATATCTGCCTGCTCGACGTTGGTGGCAGACGATAGGCACAACACCCCATGCCAAGCTCGGTACCCTTCTGTGGGGGAAGCGTAGACGCAATCAATGCCTTGTCCACGCAGGGAATAGACACCTGGTGAAAACATACTCTCAATGACGGCTTCACCGCGTTGCATCAATTCAACCGATCGTGGCACGCTGTCCCACACACCCCGAAAATGGCCTTGTCTTCTAAATTTGACCAGAATTTTGAAGAGAGCGTCGATTTCTTTCCGAGTCATGCTTCCGATATCTTCAAACTCAATCAGCCCTTTTGCTTGAGCGGCAAGAGCAGCATCAAATAGTCCGATCGTCGGAGCGTTGACCAGCGCAACTTTGCCCGCCCATCGTTCATCAAGTAGCCAACTCCAGCTTTCCGTTTCGTAAGGAACGCCGCGGTCGACGACACTCGCGTTGTAGCCAAACGAATCTACGTTGTGTACGTAAGGTAAAAAGCTAATCTGTTTTGTCGGGTTGTTATGAAGCGTGTTGTTCTTCTGCACGAATAACAACTTACTGGGAGCATCACCCGCACCAAGTTTTGACGCGGGAGTGAGCTTGCCCGTTTTTGTCAGGTCGTTGATCTCATGCCAGTTCTTGATCCGGTCAATTTCAATCGGCTGAATCGTGCCAGCTTGCCAAAGCACGTTAATACTGTTGGACCACTGTTCATATAAATCAAACGATTTCGGTCGAGTTGAGGCTTGATGAAGAACTTGGGCGCTGCCGCCGGGTTGAAATTCGATGTCAAAACCGAGTTCTTTGCTGGCTTGGGCTCGGAGGAGTTCCTGCAAAGTCACATGTGTGCCAAGCACTCTCAGCGTACGACGTTTTCTAGTATGGATGACTGGCAAACCGCAAAAGGGAGCCAAACTGGCGGCGGCAGCGGTTTTCATCATTTGTCGACGGCTTGGAATCGTCATCACGCGACTTTCTGAAACGTCATTGATTTGTTGCAGTCAATATCTTCGATCTAACAAATAATCCGCAACGGGGCGACGCGTATGCGACAATTTGCGGCGCGACCCTGTTTTCGGTTGCGGTTGGCGAAATTTTAGTACAATGCTAATTCAATTCTTTAAATCTGAGTTCATGAGTAAGTAATGCAAGATGATTTGAATCCGATATTGATGATCGTCGAGGATGATCTTGTTGATATTGAGATCGTAACGCGTGGAATCGAATCGCGCAAACTAAATTACAAGATGTTTTCAGAAAACGATGGGAGCCAAGCCCTCAAATTTTTGAGACAACAAGAGTTTACCGAGTCGCAACGCCGAAACTTGATCGTAATTCTTGATATCAACATGCCCGGTATGAACGGGCATCAGTTTTTGGAGGAGCTTCGAAGCGACAGTGATTTGAAAAGGACGATCGTATTTGTGTTGACGACTTCTGATCATGAACGAGACATTGCCCAGGCTTACGACAAGAACGTGGCCGGTTATTTTGTTAAATCCAATGTCGAAGGCTTGTTGGACACGGTTGCCGTTTATGTCGAGAATGTCGAGTTTCCGCCGACAATTGAAATTACGTGATTGGTTGTTTGAGGTTGTTTGAGGTTGATTAAGTTGCCGGAATAAGACCCAGAGAACTTTTCTGTAGTTTCGGCAAACGAAAAACAAATCTGGTGCCACTGGTTTCGGTCGGTTCGATGTAGATCGAGCCGCCGTGCCCCTCAACGATTTTTTCACAAAGGGCCAATCCGATTCCGGTACCGGCGTACTCCTCCCGGCGGTGAAGGCGCTTGAAAATTCCAAAGACCTGTTTGTGATAGTTTTCCGCGATCCCGATGCCGTTGTCTTGCACTGATACCGTAATGAATCCGCTGCTGGATGTTGCTTCAATGACAACTCTGGGTTGTTGCTCGCCACGATACTTCACCGCGTTCCCAATCAGGTTTTGAAACAACTGAGTCAGCAAAGTTCGGCTTCCCAGGACTGTAGGTAATTTGCCTACTTCCAAGATTGCGTCGGTTTCTTCGATCAGGACGTGCAAGTTCTTACAGGCAGATTCGACACAGCCATTTAATTCCGTCATGGTCCATTCAGAAAAATCGCGACTGGATTGAGAATACTGCAGTAGACCATCAATGAGGTTCTGCATTCGTTCCGCGCCTTCTTCGATGTTTTGGAACAAAACGATTTCGCGTTCATCCAATTTGTTGGCAGCATTTTTTCGCAATAGGCGAGCGTATCCGAAAATCGCTCTCAGTGGCTCTTGTAAGTCATGGGACGCAACGTAAGCAAATTGTTTCAGGTCGAGGTTAGCCACTTCCAAGGTTCGTTTCAGGCGATGGCGATGGATGGCATTCTTGAGCGAGATGCTCAGCCAAATTTGTTCTAGTCCGTCCTTCTTGATGAAATCTTCTGCGCCATCCTCGACGGCTTTGACCGCAATTGATTCGTCTTCGAGGCCTGACAACAAGACGACGGGAATGTCAGGAGCTGCCTCGCGAAATGCGTGAAGCGTCGCCAGTCCAGTCGACGATGGGAGACCCAAATCAAGTAAGGCAATGTCAATCGTGTTCTCGTCAAACGTTCGAATCGCTTCGGGAAGGTCGTTGCATTCGAAAATGTTGACCGATTGATCCTCTCGATTCAGACACCGCCGCACCAACTCACGATCGATCTCGTCGTCGTCGACAATCAGTACATTTAGTCGTGGCACGATGATGCCTGTTGGTTGTGGAAACGGTCTAAAACTCTAATACAACTGTCTTCGCTTGGTCAAATAATCCAGCGTAACTGCGAATGACTCACGATCGTTGATGTTCGCTTCTCAAAACACTCGAGGTGTCTTCGTTCACTTCACGTCGATAAGTCAATCAAGCAAAAAACCGAACCACACGTATTTATATCGAGATGGTAGGGTGAGCTTGGAATGGAGACGATTGAACCCAGGGAAATTATCGGACGTCTTTGTTCAGAAATCTGTTCCTTGAAATAATGCTAACGGAGCGTCAAAGCTTATTTCTAGGGATGGTTTAGATGTGAGACTGGCTGTGGGCTTGGTGGTTAACACACTCAGGCCTGTTGACCGGTCGAAGCCTTTCCGCTCTTTTCGCGGGACGCTCCACTAGCTTTCTCACATTCCCCATCCGATTCCGATTGTTCCAGTATTGAAGAGTCCCGTCCAGTCTTTAACCGTTGATGTTGTAGATTTGCTGCGAAAAACAAAAGTAATTTCCGTATCGGCGATTTCACGCAATTTCTGTGAAACGTGCCGCTCTTGGATTGTCTGAACACTCAATGCTGATTTTAAATCCGACGAAAATTTCGTGTCGGATTCGCTCCGCGTCAAACATCTCACCTAAAAAGAGAATCACGCTTGATCGTTAAACCGAAATAGTCAAACCAAAATGCTTAATTAGAAAAAGGAACATCGATTTGGATGTTCCTTAAAGGTGACGTTGCCAACGCAACGAATTGAATTGGGAGTCGTTGCTCAGATCTTTAACAAAGACATTTTTCCTGCTTGGTAGCGCCCCGTCTCGTATTCAATCTGAATGAGGTTTTGAGCTGCATCCACTTTTGCCGCGAGATCGGCTTCCAGCGGCTGATCCGGATGAAATACTTTGTCGAGAACGACCCGATGGTGTTCCGCATCCGCAAACGCAGCAGAGAGAATGTTGAGTACTTCGTAGAGATTTTCACCGATATTGTCTGGGACGACTCCTTCAGCGCTGGCGTCTTCGGCACCACCTGGCGGGATCATGGCCAGTGCAGCTCCCAAGCTGTTTGCAAGCTTGAGTTCACAGATAATTGCGAATTCAAGCCCGCCTTCGGCGTTATTGTACGTGGCTGTTACCCGAGGATCGGCGAGCGAACTGGGAGGTTCGATATGGTCGACCTTGGCTTCTGAACCGAACAGTCCGTCAAGAAATGATGCAAGTTCTTTCGAAGAGATCTCTGTAGTAGTCATGGGTTCTTCTTTAAATGTGATTAGCAGGGCAAATTAATTTGCTTGTCTTCTAGTTGAAGACTGGTTGCAAAATGTTTTGAAACGATTCAGCAGTGAATGGTTTGGTGATCAAGAATGAAGCACCAGCATCGAGAGCTTCTTTGCGCGTTTCTGGATTACTTTCAGAAGTGATAAAACCAAGTGTGATTTCGTTTCCATCTTCCCGAAGTTTTTTGAGAAGATCGATTCCATTCATTTCTGGCATGTTCCAGTCGGACAGCACCACCGCTGGGGCTTCACTGGCAATTTTCGCGAGAGCGTCGACTCCGTTTTCGGCTTCGACGATTTCGAGATCGTCGAACCCAGCTTGTTTGAGCGTTCGCTTGACGATCATTCGCATCGCTTTACTGTCATCGACAATAAGGATCTTCATAACTGTTTTCTTTCGTTTTCCGCTGGTTAGCTTGGGTGGGTTTCGAGTAACGTGATTGTCAGAGGGTGGCCGTCACATTCGAATGTAAAGTTTGTACGGCCTTCTCGGCCGTTTGGCTGAAGGGTCCCGACACATGGAAGCGATAGGTTGCACTCGGAGTCAATGATTCCTTTGGCGTTGCCGCCGATAACATTAATGACCTCTCCCATGGCATCGTAAATTTCGTTTTCCGAAAGTTCGCCGGGGGACATTCCAAACATAGCACACGCAATTTGCGCTGCTAAATCTGTTGTTGCAATTGCTTCGAATTCTGCATTCCAATCACCTGAAATTTTGATCGATGCGTTGACTGCTTTGCCGTCAAATTCGGTTGGGGAATTACTCGATGGCTTGCAATCCATGTCGAGCATTGCATTAAATAGATCGCTTGCCATTTGGCAAACATTTGCTTCACTTATTTTTGACTCAGTTGTGTTGTTACACTCCTGTTGGTCGATAGCAGACTGATGCATCAACTTCTTCCCTTCGATAAGGTGCGTTCAGACCGATCATAGATTCGACTGAACCAATAAATAGGTAACCGTCCGGGCGAAGAATACGCTGGACACGATTTAGAATGTCGGACTTCATCGATTTATCAAAATAGATAAGAACATTTCGAATAAAGACGATGTCAAATTGGCCAATTGTTGGCCACGGCTTCGTGAGGTTCATCCGACGAAAAGTGATAAGTTCACGAAGCTCTTGTTTTGCTTTCCAAGAGGCGCCCTGGCGGTCAAAGAAACGAACCAGTGATTTGACCGGCAGACCACGGTTGGCTTCCAGTTGGGAGAACTCTCCGTTCTTGGATTTTGTTAACATCTCATCAGAAATGTCGGTTGCAACAATCTCGGTCTTCCAGTCCTTCAGAGCCGGAAAGTTTTCTCGAATAACCATGGCAATTGAATAAGGCTCTTGGCCACAGGAGCAAGCGGCACACCAGATTTTGAGTTCGCGTTTGGCCTTGTTTTTTTCCATGACATTGGGAATGACAACTTTCTTTAAGGCCTCGAACGGATGGCCGTCGCGGAAAAAGCTTGTCTCATTGACAGTGACAGCCTCGGCGATTTTTGTTGAAAGCGATGGGTCTTTTGCCCTTTTCAATTTCGTGACCAATTCGCTGACATGATTGAGGCCTGCATTTTTGGCGATTGGCATCAGTTGCTTCTCAAGCATGTAGGCTTGGCGCTGTGCGATGACGTTACCGGAACAGTCGGCGACAATTTGACTTAGAAAGTCGATGTCGGTGGATGTTAGCTGCATTTTTCTATCTTTTACGTTTGAATTGGTCGCGTTTGAATTTGTTGATTTGAACTTGTTTGTTCAGGTGACGGTCTCAAGATCGGATTTGTTTTCTAAGCGAACGCTCGAGCAGGTGTGACGCTGCGTACTAGCTCGGCTGCAATTTGGCTTAACGGGAGAACGGAATCGGCCAAGCCCGTCGAGAATACTTTGCCAGGCATTCCCCACACCACGCTGGTCGGTTCGTCTTGAATAACGATCCGCCCCCCATTTGACTTAATGGCCTTCGAGCCCAGGGCTCCGTCGCTTCCCATTCCTGTTAGCACGACAGCCGTAGCCGTTTTTCGATAACATTCGGCGATGGATCTAAACAGTGGATCGACCGCAGGACGGCAAGCGTTCTCTTTGGCATCTTGATTTAGGTGGACAACCATCTGTGGCCCCGACTTGCGAACCGTCATGTGAAAGTCGCCAGGGGCCAGTAGGACTCGCCCTGGTTTCACGAGTTCTCCATTTTTCGCCTCCACGACTTGGTGTCCGCTTTGCGATGAAAGTCGTTCCGCGAGAAGCGTCGTGAAAACGGGTGGCATGTGTTGCGTAATCAGAATCGGAACAGGAAAGCTCTTTGGAATCCCACTGAGAAGCTTTACCAACGCGTCAGGCCCACCTGTCGAAACGCCAATGGCCACGATTTTAGAGGGGGCAAAAGTTGGCGATGCCGGAACGGGACTGGTTGTTCGTTGTCCGATGGCGGTTGTGGAACTACTAGATCGCGACGTCTGGCCCGGTTTGCGACTGGCAGAGGCAACGTGTTGCAATAGTTTCGGGATTAAGTCCGATTGTAGTTTCCGCAACGCAATGTCGATGTGGCCAGCAGCAGCCGGCTTCATCGCAAAATCATTGGCACCTGCCGACAACGCGTCGAGTGTGGCTTCGGCGCCTTTTGCTGTCAGCGAACTGAACATGACGATTGGTAAAGTCGTCGAACGTTGGCGAATCGCTTTGGTCGCATCGATGCCGTCCATGACGGGCATCTCGATATCCATCACAACCACATCTGGTTTTGCGGTGGCGAGGTTGTCGACCGCTTCGCGGCCATGTTTTGCTTCAAATATAACCTGTAATCTCGGTTCTTTCTTCAGAGCCGTTTTAATCAGGCGTCGCATCGTTGACGAATCGTCGCAGAGCATAACTCGAATTGATTCGGACATTAGTGAGATTCCTTGTTCGAGCAGCTAACTGTTTCCGTTCTTGACAAGATCTCAATCAGCAAGTGATCTGAAATTTCTTGAAAATCGTTGGCAAGGTTCTTGCCAACCAGCGAATTCAAAACTTTGATGCCAGTATTCTGACCTGCGTCGTAGCCAGTTGACTCACCGAATAATTGCAGGTGATTGGCCATGTGGTCTGCTGCGGAAACTAGCGCAGTAAGCCTCTGATGGGGCTGCTCATTCTCTGGATTGTGGTGCCAACGAATCGCATGAACGAGCGATTTCGGTAGCTTGTTGACGCGAGCGAACCAGGCACCAAATTCGCAATGATCGGCGCCAAAAATCGACCTTTCACGATCGAGTAAGCAAGTGTCTTCTGTGAAGGATAGCGGGTCGGCTTCCAGGAATTGTTTTTCGTTGATCACTGCAAAAAGAGTTCGGCCGAAATCGTGAAGCAAGCCTGCTGTGAACTCTTCGCCATGATAACCAAGCCCAAATGTTCGGTTGATCTGCATGGCAGCGGTTGCGGTCGTCAAACTATGTTGCCAGAGGACTTCTCGCAGCCATTCCTGCTCCATCGACACTTTCTTCATCATGCTGGTCACACAAACCGAAACGATCAAGTTGTGGCATTGGCGAAGTCCAAGGCGGACAAGGGCCTGGCGAAGGCTGGTGGTCTGTTTGCCTGACGAATAAGCAGCGCTATTTGCCAAAGCCAAGACTTCCGTCGCAAGCTTGGCATCTTGTTCGACTAAACAGGCGAACTGAGCCAAGTGACAATCGGGATCTTTGGTCATCTCCACCGCTTCCAAGGCGATGGCGGGTACGACGAGCAATTCACCATGCTGGCGATAGCTTCGTTGCAGTTGTTCTGGCGGATCAATTAAGTCCGCCGCTTGTGCGGTTTCTGTTGGCATGGTTTTCCCGGTGTTATTGATAAGAAGCAAAAGTCACTAACGAGGAGGTCGTCGCTCAGTTAGTGAGCCAACTCCGGCATTGAAACACCAATCAATTTGAGTTTTTCAACCAAGATTTCTTTGGTGAATGGCTTCATTACGAACTCGTCGACACCGGCCATCAATGCCTTGACCATCCGTGATGGCTCGGTTTCTGTCGTCACCATGACAAGTTTCAAAGTTGCGAACTCTTCGATGCCACGGACAGTTTCGATGAATTCGAGGCCGTTCATGACCGGCATATTCCAGTCCACCAAAACCAAGTCGATATTGTCCTTGTGGCTTTCAAGCTGTTCTAAGCCTTCTTGTCCATGACCGGCCTGGAGAGTGTCGAAGCCAAGACTTTTTACGATCTTGCCGAGGATGGTTCGCATGGCCCGCGAGTCATCGATAATCAAAACTTGTCTCATCGTTCTTCCTTACGTTTGTTTGTGTAGCAGCTGAGATTTGGGCTTGATGGAGAAAACTGGCCTGCCTGGTCTAAGTGCCAAGCAGGTCAATTTCTGTTTTTCCTGAAGAACGGTTTAGGCCGTTTTTGCGATAGACGGATCGGCTTGTGCCAATTGATACTTTCCGCCGGAACCTTGTCGCTTCGCATCCGTCCGCCCGCTCTTGGATGTAGCTTCACCGACTAAGCTCATGAGCTCGGCCGCCATTGCTTCAATGTCCGCTGCAGTTTGCAAGGTTTCATCTGAGCCGGTTGTCGTGTTGTTCGCAGTTTCCGCGACCATTGAAATGCTGCGGGCGATTTCACCGCTTCCAATTGCCACTTCTGAAATGTTGCGGGAAATTTCGGATGTCATTTCAGTCTGTTCGTCAACTGCACCAGAGATTGCGGTTTGGCTTTCGTTGATCTGCGAAATCACTTCGCTGACCCGGCCGATTGCTTCAACTGCCTCATGCGTGTCGGTTTGGATCGTTTCAATGCGGCCAATGATGTCTTCAGTAGCTTTACTTGTTTCTTTGGCAAGCTCTTTAACTTCGTTGGCAACGACCGCGAAGCCTTTACCAGCTTCACCGGCTCGAGCAGCCTCAATGGTTGCGTTAAGAGCAAGCAGGTTGGTTTGCTCTGCGATCGAGTTAATGACCTTGATCACGTTGCCGATTTCAGCACTGCTTTCGCCGAGGCGAGTAATCGTCGTGTTGGTTTTGTCCGCTGCGTCAACGGCCTGGCGAGCGATGCCAGCGGCTGCTGTTGAATTGCTGGCGATTTCCTTAATGCTTGCTTCAAATTGCTCGACAGCCGTTGAGAGTGATTGTGCGTTCGCACTAACCTCTTCAGCTGCACCGCTGGCAAGCGTGGCTTGGTCAGAAGTGTTTTCAGCGTTTCGTCGCAACCGGTCGCTAACATCAGTTAGGTCGCCGGTTGAAAGGAAGTGCAGACGCGATGCTGAACCACGGAGTGGTTTAACAGTTTCTCTCACTGTGTACCAACCGAAAAAGCCGATTGAGGCCAGAGTCCCGAAGACTCCGATAACCGACCAGAAGTTGCTGGTTGCGATGAAACTTTCGGCTTCTTTGGTATCCAATTCACCTTTTTTCGTAGCCATGGCGACAACTTTGTCGATCGAGACACGGTGTTTTTCGTAATGTTCTCGCATGACTCCGCGAACCAGTTCTTGGGCTTTTGCGGTGTCACCAGCTTCGCATGCCGGGATGAAATCATTGAACATGACCTCATAGAAGGCAATTGCTGGCTCGTAGCAATCGACTGATTTAATCTTTTTCATCTCGCTTTCTGGCAGGTCAACCAACCAGAAGTCGTGACGAACATCAAATTCGGCTTTTAGAAATTGGCATCGTTCAACGTTGGTCTGTATCGTTTCTGCATTGTGCTCTGAGTCCGCTTCGTTAGCCATGTGAAGGGCCATCATATAAGACTCGATGATGTAGTTTGGGGGCGGAAGAATATCAGCGATTAAGTCCTTGCCCTGAACCAATTTGTTGTAATA
>CAZPTT010000131.1:0-18959 GCA_964589435.1 uncultured Pirellulaceae bacterium | reverse complement strand
CTCATAGATGATTGTCTCAGATAGCTCGCGGCGAATGTGCCGATCGTCTTCCCAGTCAAAATGGTCATCGACAACGACGCACTTAGGCGGTCGGATAATTCCATCGGCTGAAGGTTGGAAATTACCAGCGAGTGCTTTTGCGTAAGGGTCGATCAAACGGGCACTGGGATTGAACCGCATGCCTCGACTTGGATCGTTAGGGCCGCTGCACTGGAAGTGATAAAGTTGGCCTGGCCCCATACCGGGAACGAACACACTCCAGATGTCTCCCCAGCGATCGTTCTCGCGGACGAAATCGATAATCTCAGCCGGCTCTCGGTCGTCCACGTCATCGTACAGCAGCAATCTCATTTCCGTCGCGTTGCGACTGAAGATTACAAACTGGACTCCTTTATCGTGAACCACAGCTCCGTAGGGGAGCATGTGTTGAAATTGTAGTTTTGGATGTGTATGGCGCATTTGCATTAACATATAGAGTTTTCCTCAGTGTTGACAATCCCGGCGACGACTCTTCGGCGGATCTGAGGAAACTTACCACCTGTTTTTGCGGCAAAGCCGGACGGCTTGCCAAATCAAACGGGTTTTCGCTAGTGTTCCGAAGCACATTGCGTAACGTCAAACTTGCGAACGTGATCGGCAAAGATTGGCTCAGAGGCACGTTTTTTCAAATCGGTAGATCTTGCCAACAGACGCGAGGAAGCTGTCCTTTAGAGGCGATTAGTGTTTCGAGTTGGATGGTTGCCCGAATCGCATCAATCAGAGAAACTGTTGGCTTGGACTGGCTGGCGAAAACGAATCATACCAATAACCGATAAACTCAATGTCTGGTGTTTCCTATAAAGATAGCGGTGTCGACCTCGATGTTTACAACGAGGCGATGAAACGACTGCCGAAGCTGATGCATCGGACTTTTTCGCCGCGAGTTCAACAACTTGATGGCGGTTTCGCTGGTCTGTTTCAACTCGATTTCAGCAACAAACTGTTTCGGCGTGGTTACGAAGATCCGGTTTTGGTCGCGTGTACAGACGGAGTGGGCACTAAACTCAAAGTCGCTCAAATGCTAAATCAGCATGATTCCGTCGGCGTCGATTTGGTAGCGATGTGTGTCAACGATGCCATCTGTTGCGGTGCCGAACCACTGTTTTTTCTTGACTATGTCGCGATGTCACATGACGATCCGGTGACGCTCGAAAAGATTGTCACCGGGATTAGTGACGGATGTCTTCAATCGGATTGTGCATTGCTGGGTGGTGAAACGGCGATCATGCCTGACCTGTACGAACGTGGCGATTATGATCTGGCTGGATTTTGTGTTGGCGTTGTCGAACGTAAGCATCTGATCGATGGCAAATCCATTGCGGCTGACGATGTCGTGATTGGAGTTGGATCCAGTGGCGTGCATTCCAACGGATTCAGCCTCGTTCGAAAGATCGCTTTCGAAGTCGCCAACTGCAAACCAACCGATGAATTTGAATCAACAGGCAAGACGATTGGCGAAACACTAATTGAACCAACGTTGATTTACGCCAAAGCCATGCGAGAGGTTTTGAGTAAATATAAAGTAAAAAGTGTTGTGCACGGAGTGGCGCACATCACCGGCGGTGGCTTAGAAGAGAATGTTCTGCGGATCTTACCCGATGGTGTCGATGTCGATATCGACGCCAACAGTTGGCAACGGCCGCGAATTTTTGACTGGCTTCAAGAAAAAGGCAACGTCGATACTGAAGAAATGTATCGCGTTTTCAACATGGGTATCGGATTGACTTTGATCGTCAGTCCCTACTATGCCGACAGCATTCAGCGTACCCTCGACCAACATGGATTCTCATCTTCGGTGATTGGCAAAGTGACCGCCGCGGCGGATTCTGATTCCAAATCCGTCGTGGTGAGAAACAAGTAAGAAGCAGGCTTCGACCGACGCCACACTCACGTACTTCTACCGATTGGCTCTCCGGGCAACGTGAATTAGCGTCTGCGCGAGACCGGCAATCGCGTGAAGCAAACGGGCGGCACGTATTGAGGTCAATTGGCCGTCTCATCTGGTGTGACGCTCTCGTTCGGTACGATATGCGAGACATTATCCATTACGTTTTCGAAGCCGCCAGCCGGCAGGCTTGGAATTCGCTTGCCATCAACCAGCATGTTGAATGAAAGTAAAATCGTCACGGTTGCGTTATTTTCAAGGCAGCCATAGACAAAATGAAAAGGGTAAATGGCCAGCGACCGGTCTTTAGAAAATACCCCCACAGCCTTCGTGTCATCATGCTCATGAAATGTGACTGATGACCATTCCCAGCCCAATTCCTTGACCAACTGTTGGCCCCATAAGCTGCCCAGCGTGAGTGCCGGATCATCCTCTTCATGGATTTCCGGGCCCTGCCCTTTTTGAATATTTAAAATGCAATTGTCAATGTGAGAGACGATCTCTTGCGGTGACAATTTTTCCAGATCGATGCCTAGCATTTGAGCCGCATCGTTGGCGCACCCCAAAATCGGGTCAAGGGTTTCACTGTCAATTGCTTCTTCGGATATTTTCATCGTTGGGGCCTTTTGCGTTGAGGCGGAAAGAGGATGGGAAAAGAACGTAAAAGAGAATTTGAAAAGAGAACTCAGTAAGTGAATTTAGAAACCGAGAATGGAATGTTGTTTACCAACCTTTCAAATAGTGGTTCAATCAAGCCGTTCGGATTGCCGCTGCTTTTGGTGTGCGATTGCTTAGTCATTCGCAAACATTTCAGTTTTCTGATGATAACGGAATATGTCCATGTTTGAACAACGTTGTAAAATTTTAATAGACTGAATGCTGTGGAGCGAGCCAACGTTCAGCTTTTTAAATCAAGTTAATCCGGAGTCATTATCAAGAACTGGAGAAATCAACTGAACGAAGGCAATTCTCAAATTGAAGCGAACGAAGAAACGAACGGCGAAGTAAACGACGAAGTGAAGTCGCGCACTTCAAGATTCTGGTGGCGAAAAAAACGATACGCGTTACTGGTAGTGGCAGCCATTGCCATTGCCATTGCGACGACACTGTTGGTCTTGCCGACGCGGTTCGTGCTACCGGATCCCGATGATGCCTTGCAAACAATCGGAAAGGCACCGCAGGGAGAAATTGAGTTTCCAATCGAAGTTTTGGTTTGGAATATCGCTAAAGGCGGTTCGAGTAAGTTTGAGAGTGGCTACCGCCAGCTCGCTTTCCGGAAATCCCTGATACTGATTCAGGAATATCATGAAAACCCGGCAGTCAAAAAGGCGATGCGCGAACCGGCAGGAGGCTTGATTACTGAATCGAATAAAGATCCGGCCCCGCAGTTCATCATCGGGACTTCATTTCTTTTTCGCTCCGACGATTCGAGAACCGGTGTTGCAACTGGATCGCGCGCTAAAACTGTGGCAAGTCAATCATTCACAACTCGCTCTCGCGAGCCGATTGCCCGAACGCCCAAAGCCACTTTGGTCACAGAGTATCGTATTGCAAATAGCAGCCGCTCGTTACTGGTTGTGAATATTCACGGAATCAACGTCGCCGGATTTGATGCGTTATGCGATCAACTGAACCAGGTTCGACCAGTTGTTGCATCTCATCACGGCCCGGTTGTTTTTGGTGGTGACTTCAACACCAATACACAAGCCAAACTTGAATTCGTGCTCGAATACATGGAAAAACTAAGGCTGACGGAAACCATTTGGAGCAACGACCAGCGAATGACGGCTCCGTTTGGTGTGATCCCGCTGGACTATGTCTTCACCCGCGGGTTGGCAAGCTCAGCGGCACAAGTCATGGGAAAGGTGGAGGGATCAGATCACAAAGCGATGGTGTTTACGATTGATGGCGAGTTGCGGGCGCATTGAGCGAGCGACGGTGAAACGACTGCACCGAGGATCCGTTCGAAAACCTAGCAGCAATCGTGGGTGACCTACCATTGCTTAAACGGATGAATCGACAGCTTCGAATTAAAGTACCTTGGGTCATCCGTCACTTCTTCACCAACCCACTCGGGTAAGTCAAATTCCTGCGATTCAGATTCGAGCTCGATTTCGGCAACGACGAGGCCTTCGTTGTCTCCTAAAAACTCGTCGACTTCCCAACTCATTTCACCGTGCTCGATGATTCGTCGGTTCTTTTCGATCAAAGGTTGCTCGCAGAGTTTCAACATTGCTTGGGCGTCGGCTACAGGAATTGAGTACTCGAATTCGTCTCGACTCATCCCCGTTGTTTCGCCTTTGATCGTCAGGAAACCAGCATCACCGGCGATTCGTATTCGAACGGTGCGTTTCGGTTCGCGGTTCAGGTAGCCTTGGCAGTAGTAAACGGCTTCCGCGTCCTTCCACTGCGAACTCGTAACAAGAAACTTACGTTCGATTTCCGTAGCCATGATTGAATTGTCTCGTTAGGCGTGGATTCCTGCGCGGATTCCTTTGAAGCAACTTTCTCTACCCCATATTCGGCCATCGTTACGGGTTGGAATCGCCCAGCAGATTCAAAACTTCTTCCATTCGTTCCAAAGCCTTCAGTGCCTTGGCCGGCCCGAAGTTCTCTTCCAGAATCACCGCAGGCTCATCCGGATAATTTGGTGGGTAGATCAAGTTAACTGGGATATTGCTGCGTCCAGCTCGTAAAAGATCCTTGGCAATTCGCTCTTCTCTGAGAGTGTCGTCAACGACGACAAACTCTATGTTTAGTTCTTTTACTTTGGCTAATACTTCGCTATTTGAGAAGACACGCTTCTCATTAAATTTACACACCAGTCACCAGTCAGCGGTGTAATCGACCCATACAATTCGTTTTTTCTTTGAGAGCAGGTGTTGAACCTTGCCTGGATTCCAAGCTTGCCAATCCAGTCCACCAGCGTTGTGAGCCGTGGCGTTTTCTGATCTTTGGTTGGCAGCGTCGTAGCACATCCAAATCCCCGCGCCTGCGATCAGCAGAGGCAAAGCGAATCCTAGTAACTTCCGTTTTGTAGGTTTGATATGTGGAAGCGACCAAGTGCCATAAAAGAATGAAGCCATTCCCAGAACGACCAAAGCCATGACGAGCCAAGAAAGACCACCCACGCCGGTTTGGCCGCCAAACGTCTGCATGAAAAAGGCGACGACTGCAAACAGGACGAAAGCCATCATGATCTTAAATGTTTCCATCCACGCGCCTGGGCGAGGTAGCTTGTTAATTAATCCCGGAGCGAACGAGAGAACGATATACGGAGAGGCAATTCCAAGTGCGAATACTGTAAACAAGAACATCGCCGGACCAGCAGGTTGAGCCAACGTATAGCCCATTGCAGCTCCGAGGAACGGCCCGGAACATGGGGTCGCAATTAATGTCGTCAGTACGCCGGAAAAGAAAGAAGAGGTGTAGCCCTTTTTCTGCTGTACACCGCCACCGACGCGCGTCAGCGACGTCCCGATTTCGAAAACTCCGGCCATATTGAGGCCCAACATGAACAACAGGACGATGATCGAGACGACGAAGTACGGATTGCCCATTTGAGCGCCCCAGTTCACGCTTTGCCCGAACGCAATTTTTAATGTCAGGATGATTCCCGCCAAAATCCACATCGACACGACCAATCCCATGGCGAAGGCAATGCCGTGCATCCGAATCTTTTTCGGATCGCTACCTGCCTGCTCGACAAAGCCCATGACTTTCAAACCCAGCACCGGAAACACACAGGGCATCAGATTCAACAGCATGCCGCCAAAAAAAGCACCAAACATAGCGGTCCAAATGGTCGTCTCTGCACCGCGAACCAAATTAGCTGCACCGGTTCCAACTGGATTGTCTTCAAGTTCACTGAGCGTCAAAAAATTGATCTTTTCTTCGGCGTCATACAGCGCCGCCATCTCTGCGATTTCGGCTGGCGTATCTTTGTGACCACGTAGTTCGACAGATTCCCCACCAGCAGCGGGTGCTTTCGTTGCCGCGTCGGCTTCGTTGGCAAGCCAAGATTTCACAGCAGCTTCAGCTTTGCCATAGCTAGTTCCGCCCTCAAATTTGACCGGAATCGGTGCCATGGTTGAACCAACAGGAATGACGACGGAAAACTTGACGCCGCCTGGGGGATCACAGCCGGTATGAGTACAAGTTTGAAATGCAACTTGGCCAGACAGTGAATAGTTTTTAGCTTCGACATTGTCTGGGACTTGAATGTCGAATGACCAAGTCACTGGATCTTCGTGATAGAGGTAAGCGGGCTCCGCATGTTTCTTTGGCTCGGCCGAAGCGACTGGGCTCAGAATCTTCCAGCCGTTTGTTTCTTCAAAACCGACCAAGGTTGGCCGCGAGTCATCGGATGTTCTTTCCCGTTCGTATTGATAAACGTGGTAGTCGCCTTCGGCATTGGCGGTCAGTTCAAATGTGATTTTTGCGCCGGGTTCGATTGGTCCGGGGATGCCATCCGCGCGAACGATGCGACCAGTAAAGTCTGCGTGTGACATCTTTGGGCGAAACGGCTCGAGTGTTTTTTCATCTTCTGGCGCGTTGACTTGGAGTGCGCTCTCGTAGCCATCGAACTGGGCATCAATTTTTACGTTGTTAACTAGCTTGCAAGTACCCAGCTCACCGGATTCTTTTGTCAGACACGTCTGCCCGTTGAAAGTAATCTCAATCGTGACATCGTCGGGATCGACTCCGTCGGCCAACTCGATTGGGGCTGACCAAACGACAGCAACTTCGTGGTCTTCAACCGGAACATCAAAGCCTTCGACATTCTCTTCGACATGCGGCGGCTCATCAGGCGTGAACGTGCCAATCACTTTGTACATGACCGATTCAGTTACCTGAATCTTAGAACGGATTGGGCCACCCTTCTTTTGAGTCACCGAGTACAAGTGCCAGCGATTCGCGATTGAGGCTCGCACGTTCAAGATTCCCAAACGAGAATCAGGCTTGAGTTGGAAATCACCGGATAGCTGGACGGGGTTGTCGATCAACGCTGGGTTTTTGCCAAACCCAAGTTGATCCTCCAAGAATAGGTCTTGTCCCAACGCAGCGTTGCTACCCAATAAGACTGTGGATAGGAGCAAGCCAGCCATGACCGACCGGGTTACCATTTTCGCGGCCAGCGCAAAAACGGACGCGCGGGTTTTATTGCCCACTCGATTATTGATTGCGGAAGTCATCTAAATCACTTTGAAAGATACGAAGCACCGTCGGAGCAGAATTTTTTAGAAAGTCTTCTTCTACCAACCTCTGCCCAAATTTTCTGACGCATTGAAATGCAATGCCTTACAGGCGATTTAAGCCTTTTTGAATTTCAAAACCAGTTTGAAGATTCTGCCTAGGCCGCCAAATTGGCCGAATCCTGCTCGCAGAAATATACCAATTTTGCGTACCTAGAACCACTTCTTCTCAAGCTGAGATCCAGCCAAATTATCCGCCCGACGCGACGCAAAAGCGTCCACCAACGATGTAGTTTGACCAAGAAACCGAGCTGTTGCTTTGCCGCTCCTGTGATTCTTGATCGTCTGAAGATTGAATCCCGTTTTTTTGCTGGTGTTTGACGCGTCGCTATCTGGAGCGATTCGTGCGATTCGGTGAACTGTCTTGCTTTTGCGAAGTCCGCTGGTTTTTCGAACTGGCAAAGTATCCAGCAAATTTGGCGCGAATTGACTTGTTCCGAATCGGCATGCAGAAGTTTTTGTCTGAGCAGACTTGGCCATTGAAAATGATTTCTGGGCTAAAGTTCGCGACGTCAACGTTGGCCGAAACTTCGATCGGTACGAAGAACTGTACCGTGCCCTTATGCTTTTCGAGCCGTTCTTGAAAGACAGGATCTTTAGCAATGATTGTTGGCGGTTTGTCCGCATTGAATTTGCCTTTGAGTTTCAAGCCCGCCATCGGAGTCACGCTGATTTTGGAGGGACTCAGTGTTCCACCCTGCGTCAATGAATAGACGTAATTTCCTTTGGGCAGATCAAATTGCAAAACGAGATAGCCTTCAGTGTTTCCTTGTTGAAGGTGATACCGCGCTGTCATCGTATAAGGTGAATTGTCCGGATTAACGGCAGCGGAATTCGAGGGGCTCGCGACGTTTTGTTGGCCAGTTACACTGTGCGCGTTGGATTGCACATTGGTCATTTGCGCACTGTTCATTTGCGCACTGTTCATTTGCGCACTGTTCATTTGCGCATTCGATTGTTGCGGCGCATTTGGAGCAATTGGCTTAAGTGCCTGAGCGTAAGATGCTGGCAACGAAAATCCGAGACACAGCAGCAGCCCAGAAAAAGCGACGCTGATTTTTTGGAACGCCATGTAAACTTCCCTGTCTTAAACATTGCGAGGTAACATTGCCAATTGACAATGGTAATGCGATCCGAACGGGCAACCCAAATGACACTTCACAACATCCTTGTTGTTTAGGCGTCGGCACCCAGATTCGGTGCGGGAGAGTAGCAAGATTGCCGTTGTTCTCTCAACGTCATTTACGTTGCTAAACCGACAAAAGAACTACAAATTTTGGATGGGCTAATTGGAATTGCTGGAGTTGCCGAATGCTTTGCAAACTGCGTAGTTGTCCAAGCCAATGGGCAGAGGGTGGATTCGCGTGGGAAAATTCACTGGGAAATTCACTGGGAAATTCGCATTAGGAAATTCGCTTGGCGAACTTCGCGAAGGCGAAATCACACGGGAAGGCACGAGGGGAATAAAGAGTAAGATGGGAAGGAGAGCCGTTCCAACCAATGTGCTGGCTTGCTGCAATTTAAAGTAATTCTCTAACGAAACAAGAAACGACGATGGTTGTCATTTTAACGCAAGACTTGATGATGTCTTCGAGTGCAAGTTCAGTTGCCCGAGCCGGCGATTTCGCATTTAAGTCCTCGGCATCGGTGGCCAAATTGCTGGAGCGGTTGGCTGACCAGTCGGTTGCCTTGCTGTTAATCGACTTGCAGATGCCGGGTTTGAAGATCGAAGACTTAAATGAAGGACTTGCGGCGATCGAGGCAGCGAATCGGCCGCATAGCGTCGCTTATGCCCAACATGTCAACGTCGATATTTTGCAAACGGCAAAGCAATGCTGTTTCGACGAAGTCATTACACGCGGGCAAATGAACGCGGGGCTGGGTGAATTAGTGGCCAAGTGGGGCAAGCGATGATGCGAGCTTGCGCCCGATTCACGAACTAGTGCATTGTTCCAATTTGATTTTAGGATGAGCCGTTTTGGCGCTAGCCACGGATTCGTCCGAAAAACCGGGGCTATCGCCCAAACGGCTCACATGAAGAACCGGAACTTTGAATTGGAGCAAAGCACTAGCTGGCGATTCGTTCGCTCTTCTGAGTCGCCGCCGAAAGCTCTGCGTCGGAGTAGGCCACAATTGAGACCCCCAGTTTTTCCGCTTCTTTGACGGTATCGGCTTGGTCCAGCACGATTGTTTTGTCAGCCTCAATGGCGAGCACCCGCCCGCCCGCTTCATGGATCGTACGGATGGTGCCGACTCCAATCGTTGGCACGTCGAAGCGCATGTCTTGGTTGGGTTTGGCGACTTTGACCACCGTGAAGGCTCCGCTTTGACAAAGCTGACCAGCTCGCTTGATGCACTCGTCGGTGCCTTCAATGGCTTCGACGGCCATCACGGCTTGGTTTTTGACAACGACCGTTTGCCCGACATCCAGCCGTCCCATTTCTTTGGCCATCATCCAGCCAAACTCGATGTCTTTTGTTTGAGACGCGCTCGGACAGTTCCGAGTAAGAGTTCCTTGCTTCACCAGTAACTCCGGAGCAAAGTCGGTTGCCGGCGCGAACATGATGCCGCCGGATTGAAATAGATTAGTAACAGTCGTCAGCAACGTATCATCTCGCCGGTCTTTCGAGCGAGTGACAAAAACCGGATAGAAGTGTCGCCAAAAAGTCAAATCCGGAAAGTGCTTGATGATATGAAACTTGTTGAAGATCAACGTCTTGAAAAACTTGCCGGCCATCGTTGCTTCAGCGACACCGGCTTTGCGAAAGTATCGCACTTGAGCGCCCATTCGCCCCATGCCGAAGACGCGATACTCGTGGCAGATGTCGGCCAGGATCGGATCGGCGTGGTCTTTGATAGCCATGCAAACGACTTCGTAGCCCTGGCGATTGAGAGCTTCGGCGACACGCACCGGGAAATCCCCCCAGCCAGCAACCAGTCCAATTCGCTTCGGATTAACGACGGGTTTACTCATGGAAAGTTTGCCGATGTTGGTCTTACTTCTTTGGGACTTTCCAATGTTTGGCTTTCTGATACTGGGCTTATTGGAGGTCGCCATGTTCAACTACAGAAAATTCTATCGAGGGCGAAAAAGCGTTTCAAAAAAAATGAGCGTGACCTGGGCATGAGCTCAAGTTCTCTAAGCTGCGTCTTTGCGGTTTAGGCCAGCGTTGGACTGCACCAATTCCGTCAATGTTTCGATTTGCTTTTCCAGCTTTCGAATCGTCTTTCGCATTTCAGGCAGCTTGGCCCGACTGGCGACCAACTGCATTTCCTCACGGGCGGAACGGGCTGGCGAGCCAAATAGTTTTTCGCCATCTTGTGCATCGTGCATCAATCCGGACTGGGCACCGATCGAAACGTTGTTTCCGATATTGAGGTGATCCGCCATTCCGACTTGTCCACCCATGACAACATAGTCACCGGTCTGACAGCTTCCGGCGATGCCGACTTGGGAGCAAAGTAAATTGTGCTGCCCAACTTTTGTGTTGTGGCCGACCATGACAAGGTCATCGAGCTTCGTTCCGGTACCGATAATTGTCGAATCGTAAGAGCCGCGATCAATCGTCGTGTTGGCTCCGATTTCAACGTCTGCTTCAAGAACGACATTTCCCAATTGAGATGCCAGCTTGTGTTGTCCAGCTTCCGATGTGTAGCCAAACCCGTAGGCTCCAAGCACCGCGCCCGCATGGATGATACAGCGATCGCCAACAATCGTATTTTCGTAAAGTGTGACGCTGGGGAAAATGTTGACATGTGAACCAATGACGCAATTTTCCATCACCGTCACGTTCGGATAGATGACTGATCCGCAGCCAATTTCAACATCGTCCATGATGACAGCACCTGGGTGAATGCAGACGTCGTCAGAAATTTTGGCGGTGGGGCTAACGCAAGCTGCTGGGCTAATTCCGATCTTCTGTCGCTCGACCGTCGGTCGAAACAGCTTGACGATTGTGGCAAACGCAGACTCTGGATTGTTGACCAAGATACAGGGCTTGGATGGTTTCAAATCGGCTGAAATGACAGCCGCTGCGGCTGGCCCCGATTCGAATTGATCCAAATACTTTTGCGAAGTAACGAACGTGATTTCGTTGGTTTGAACGTTGGACATCGACGCGGCCCCGTGAATGGAAACGTCGGTCGTCGCTTGAAGTGTTCCGTCAACAAGCTCTGCAAGTTTTTCTAGCTGCCACATGACTCAGGCATCCTTTCCTGAATGATTCTTCGCAAAACGCAAAGATTTAGGCACGCATTTAAGAGGAATAGGCCGTTTTCGGATAGGCCGATTAGTGATAGCAAACGATGAAAAGGCTTATTATGAAAAGACTCCGGCTCAGGCGGTCTAGGCTTTCCCTTTAACCGCCAAAGCCGCAAAAGCCGCGAACAAAGTGAAAAAGTTGAGTCGATGTGGATGCTGTTGTCTTATTCTCCCGCAAACGGATCTGAATCGGCCTCGTGCAGGCCGCCGTCTTCGCTGTTCTCGTCTTCGCTGCTCTCTGCGGAAGTTGATTGGGTGGCGGATTTCAATGTTGCTCTTCTTGCTTTGGCTTGCTTGTTGAATCCGACACTCGACTCGACTTGGTGCATTAGATCCAGCAGCAACGATTCAATCTCGCCGAACGCAGACTGCCGGTGTTTCACGACCAGCACTCCGTTGACCATTTTTACAGAGGCCGAACCACCAGTGGACTCCCACATGTCGGGTTCGACCATGGAATAGATAAGTTCGACCAAAATGTCTTCGTTGGTACGGATGTAGGGATCGCCACCCATCCCCTCGTCGTCGTCGCCTCCTCCTTCCATTCCTCCACCGCCCATCATTCCTCCACCGCCCATCATTCCGCCACCGCTCATCATTCCACCACCGCTCATCATTCCACCACCCAGTAATTCACCCATCATCCCTCCGCCCGATGAGCCACCGCCTTCAGGCGTTTTGGAAACGCTGGTTAGTTTTTCGACAAACTCTTTGCAGTTGTAAGTGCGCACTCGCATGAAGTTCGGTTCGTAGCAATCGTCTTCCGAAACGACGACCACGATCCCCTCGTCGATCATGAAAGTTGCATTGTGCGGCCGAAGCATCATCGAAAGCACCTTTTCCAAGGGCACATTATTTAGCTTGATAGAAACCAACTCGTCAGCCGGAAGCGAGTCGTCCGAAGCTGATTGGTCAAGCACAATGTTGATCTGATATTGATCTGAAAGCTCGCTGGCAACATCTTCCCAAGGACATTCGTGGTAGTCGACTGTGGCGAGTTGCTGCAGAATTGCTTCGGTCTCCAAGTCACGTTTGGTTTTTTCTGACAGCCCAAACGAGAGCGACTTTTTCGAATCGGTGGGAGCCAGATCCTGATCGAGTTCAGCTTGTTCCTGTCCGCCAGCCAAAGTTGGTGATCCAAACCGTGCACTCGACGGCCACATCGCCATTGAAAAGACAGTAACCAAAAACGCACCAGCCATTGAGATCGTCGCGAATCGCATCATCCACCTCCGTCGTTTGAAATTTGTAACCGTCTGGAAATTCTTAGCCATCGCCGCCGCATCACCAAATTCTTCTAACGCCAGCCTCACCGCCTCGTCATTTTCAATGCCGTCTTCTAGTAAATCAGCCACGCGCGATTGCAGATGGTCACGCAACTCAACCGCGATCTGCGCCTCCTGGCTGCTGTTGAGCTGGAGCAATTTGCCCATTAGTTTCAGGTAGTTTTCGAATTCTTGATTTGACATGCGGCCTCCGCTGTAACACGTTTGATTCCGAATCAGTTTTCAAAAGAATTGAGGGACGTGGCGACGTTCAGCTACTGGCAGGTTTGGTCGCTCCCGAAGGCTTGGTTGAAGAAATAAATTCTCCAATCAAAGAAGTCATGCAATCGGCATACTGCTGCCACTGGTTCGCCTGAGCCTTTAGTCGCTTTTTGCCTTTGGCCGTCAAGTCGTACCATTTGCGTCGCCGACCGGTGGAAGAGTCCCAGCGGCAGCGAATCAATTTGTCCGACTCAAGACGATGTAGAAGTGGATACAAAGTCCCGGCGGGCAACTTGATTTTCCCTTGTGACGCTGTGTTCAACTGCTTTTGAATGACATAGCCGTACTGCGACCCTTCGGCCAAAACGGACAACACCATTAAATCCAAGCTGCCACGCAGCAAATCACTCTGAAATTTTTCGCTCATGATTCAATCCTTTTTATCGCCGTCCTATGTATAGCGGTGCGATATATTGGTGTCAAGAAAAATGTGTAAAGAAAAATCAGGTCAGATTCAGTCCCTAGATTCCGTTCTTTCGCACCAACAATCGTTCGCTCAATTGAGTCGTTCGATCAGTTATTGATCGGTTTGTCGTGGATTATCTGCATCTCACGTTGAATGGCTGGGCGATCCTTGATGCTTCCATACGAACAACGCTAAGGCATTTCAAGGAGTATGGAACGGTACGAAACCAATTGCTTCTTGTGATAAAATGGAGCAGTGTGGCCAGGATCCCCATCTTCAACTTACTCAAGGTAGCTCCCTCATGTATCTCCGTTCGTCCTTGTTCGCCCTGATCACGTTGGCCCTGTTTGTTTCTTCCGCGTTCGGCCAATCAGCGGGCTCGTTCGATGAGGACTTCAATCTTTGGCCGGTCGACCTGAAGATCGGAGGCACCATCATTGCGGTCGGTGGATCGAATGTTCCAACAGCCGCGAAGGAGACATTTCTGAGGTACGTTGCCAGGCGAGATGGCGCGATCGCGATCGTAAACTTGTCAGAACCCGATAAGGATTCAGACAAAGAGGTCTCTTCCTATTTTGAGGGACTCGACCATGACGCGAAAATCGAGGAGTACGGGCTTGATAATGAATCGGGAACGTTCAGTGCGGAGGCAAAGAAAAGCATCGGCCAAGCATCCGGAATCGTGATCGTCGCTCAAGGTGCTCTCAATAAAGGCCAGCGAACTGGATTCGAGAGTGCCATCGTTACGCTGCGCAAGGCAATCGAAAATGGCGCTACGTTGCTGGTGAGCGGACGGGCAACACGGCTACTTGGCTCGCTGCAGAAAACTCAGTTTGGGGGCCTATCGGTTGAAAGTGAAGCATCAGGCCTGATTCCCGACAGTATCATCAAGAGCCGATACTACGATTCGCGCGATCGCCCCACTCTTCTCTCGCAACTCGCGTCGAGTCCTCGTTCCGTTGGGATTGGAATCGAGTCGGAAACAGCGGTGGTACTTCGAGGCCGAAAAATTCGTGTGATTGGCGAAGGATCCGCGACCTTTTTGTTGATGGCAAACGAAAAAAAGCCGGTTCGTGTGCTAACCGTCCGAGAAGCTGCCGGTCGTCGCGCCAATCCGTACGAGACGATCGTTGACCTGACCGCATGGCGGCGTGACGCGATTGAACGCACAATCGCTCCGTTCCCTGCCGATGATCCACCTGTACCTTTTGTCGAAAACGGCACGCTGTTGATTGTCGGCGGCGGCGGGATGCCACGTGGCTTGATGGATAAAATGGTCGAGCTGGCGGGTGGCGAAGACGCTCGACTGATTTACGTTCCGTGTGCTGAAGAAGACGAAGTCACAGGCCCACAGCGGATGGTCGAGGCTTGGAAAAAAATGGGAGTCGCATCGGCAACGATGCTGCATACCAAAGATCGCATCAAAGCCAATTCGGACAAAGAGTTCTTAGCTCCCCTAAATCAAGCGACCGGGATTTGGTTCGGCGGCGGTCGACAGTGGAACATGGCTGATTCTTACTACGGCACCGAGGCTCATCGCTTGATGAAAGACGTTTTGAAACGTGGCGGTGTTATTGGAGGTTCCTCTGCAGGAGCTTCCATTCAAGGTCGCTACATGTGCCGCGCTAATCCGGTTGCCAACTTCGACATCATGGCTCCCGGGTATGAACGTGGCCTTGGATTCATTGGCGGCGTTGCAATCGATCAACACTTCTCTCAGCGTCGGCGCCAGAGAGATATGACGGAGCTTGCCAATCGGTATCCGCAGTTGTTGGGAATCGGATTGGATGAGGCAACCGCGATCATCGTTCAGAAGTCAAAAGCTGATGTGGTTGGCCGAGGTAAGGTTTTCTTCTACGACCGAATCAATAATCCGGTTGTCCCAGGCGAAAACGATTTCATCGCGTTGGGTGCGGGAGGCTCGTTCGATTTGGCAAAACGTGAGGTCTTGTCGGTGCCCGAAGAGTCGGAATCCGATGCGGATGCTGACCAGCCGGATAAGTAAAACGCGACGAACGATTGATCGTCGATCTGGCGGTGCTTGACCCAGCGGCGTTCATTGCTTTATCGAAACTCAAGACCCGTCCAACTACGGATCGAGTTTCGCTGTAAGTTGAAAAACAGTGTCTTTGTAGTGCCCTTTTACTGTGCCCTTTTACTTCGCCCTTTTACTTCGCCCTTTTACTTCGCCCTTACGCCGTAGCACGCTCAGGTACCGCGAAATCATCGGGCACTTCAACTTCCATGTACAAGATGCCGAGCCCGTGCGTTTTCCCTTGAGCATCGGTTTTCAGGCTCTCGCTACCACCACCACCCAGTGAATCGTGAAGGATGAAGTTCAAGGCGAGCAAGTTGGGTGCTTCATAACGATCGACATCACCAAAACAAATTTCCTTGAAATGTTCTTTGACTCGGTCAGTGGTCAGGACGCTTTTGATCACCTCATAGGCCGCCGCGTCGTAAGCAACGACGCCAACATTGCTGCCATCGCCTTTATCGCCAGAACGTGCGTAAGCCAATTTTGATAACGGAATTTTCATTTCAATAATTTTCTGAAAGTTATCTTTTCGTTTTCCACTGATCAAATTGTAGCAACCAAATTGAAATCATTTTAGACTGCTAACATAAAGAGTGGCTCCACCACAATATGGCCAGACGATCGTCAAAGCTAAATTTGACAATTCTGCGTGGGTGCCTTGCCCTCGCTTGCGTGAGCATGCTTGCGCAAATGAAAGCACGGAACCAGTCATTTCAAGTTTGACAGGCCACTGGATGTTCCAGCAAAACTTCAACTGCTAATCGATTCGGTAGCGACTCATGGCCCAAGCCATTAAATCCATTTTGAAATTTTTAATTCCGCGAAAGACTGACGCTCCGGTCGTCTGTATTGGATTGTTGGTTCTGCTGGCCTCGGTTTTTCCCGATTTTTTGAAGTATGCGGTCTACTTCAGCTACCGGCCAAATTCGTCGTTTCTGTCGGTGGCCGTGCTGTTCACCCCGCTCAGCCTGATGCTGGTTTCACTTGGCGCATCGTTTGGATTGTTCAAGCTCGCTGATCTCAAGTCCCATTCGTGGATTCTCTGGTTGACTCTGTTCGCGCTGATCTTCCTTTCCGTCAACGCTTACCGAAATAGCATTCTGTTTTTCGAAAAGCCAATCGCAGAGGAGCAGCATCTCGCAACACTCTACCCCCAAGTCTTCATGGCCAACATCGCAGCCTTCTTTGGGGCTTGGCTGGCAACGGCATGCTTTATTCGTTTGATAGATGCGGCGAAAAAGCGATTCGAAGGATCGACCTTTGGCCGGACGAGTCTAATGATCGTCGTGGCGATCCTATTGTTTCTGGTGCTGACTACATTCAACGTGATGAAGGAACTTGGCATCGGCACCAACACAGGAAGCGGGCGATTGATCCGATCGGGTGGCGGTGGTGTGCTGGCGATCGGATTGGTTTGCTTTTTTGGCTGTGCCGTTCCTGCTGGATTGATCAACCAGTTCAGAAGCTGGCGAGCCGTTCCGGTGATGGTACTTTACTTTCTATTCGCCATTGCCGTGTTAGCCGTGACTTTCTCGGCGGAAGAATCGATGATCCTCGTTTTGTTTTATGGAATTGTCTTTTCGGCAATTTTGATCGCGATGAAGAGCTTCCGAAATACAGTTTCTCGGAATCAAGATCCTCAAAATCAAATCTCGTCGAACGTGGGGAACCGTGGTTGGTCAATTTGGGGATGGGCTGTTCTTTTACTTGCGATTGTTTCCGTTGCACTGAGTTGGAACTACAACCTCTTTGTACTTGGAATGACGAAGGATTTTAGCACCGCCAAAATCATTAAGAAATTTTCGACGTCGAAAGGAGCCGATACTTTACTTTGGGCAGAATCGTCAAGCCGTTTAGGGCCTCAGGCTGTCATCGGCGGTTCGATTCACATGCAAGATACAGTCAGCCCCGAGTACTTCGCTCCGGTCAAAACCATAAACCCGAAATCGTATGTTTTGCAATGTCAGGTATCGGGTCTCAATCCTTCCATCAACACGTCATACCTGCAACCGTTCGCCAAAGGGTATGGTGCCGTTCAGAATTCAACAGTCACTGTTTCTCAGCTAGAAGATTTGTCCAGCCAGTCATCCAACTTTTCGATCATCAACTGTGAAATTGTCGAACCTGAGAATGACGAAGTTCCGTTGTCGACATTTTCGACTTGTGCTCAGCTGTATCTAAATCAGTCCAAGCCAGGGAGCGTTGCTCGGTTCCTTCGTGGGATCGACAAACAGAAATTCGCATGTCCAATTCGTTTTTATCAATGGGATAGCAAATCAGACCTCGTTTTCTCTCCAGAAGATATTTCAGAGATTCTTGAGCAAAGCCGTAGCAGTCCAATCCGGCTTTATAAGCCAATCGAATCCAATGCGTTGGCGAACCTGTTAGCTGATGAAAACGGTCGCATGGCACCGCGCGATCTGACGATCGAAGGTTACGAACCAAGTTCGGATGCGTTTTGGCAGTTGCTGCTTGATACTCAAATCAATGCCCAGTTAGGCGTGAGTGCCCATCTTTTTGAACCGCAGGTTTATTGGGATGCAGCTTTCTCAACCGTCTGCCAAGAGTGGTCGGCGACTTGGTACCGGAATGCTCTCGAGAGAGCCATCGCAACCAAACGAAAGTTTCCTCAAATCGCTCGCCAATTTCACTGGGCTTTTGCGCCAACTTCGATCCGCCAAAATTCCGATTTGAGCTCCAGCGACAGTTCATCTTCTGAGTCAGTCACGGGCTTGTTTTTACCACTGAACCCCGGCAGTTTTGTTGAGCAGATTGGCAAGTACCGTGACTTAGAGACGTTAAGTTTCGATACTCGCTGGCTTCCTTCGTTCGGTACAAACTTCAATTCAGACGTTCCCCATCCGGTCGATCTCTCGGAATTCAGAAACTTGTCGAAGCTTAAACGGCTTGATTTACCACTTGATTTTTGGACTTTTGATTTGCTGTTCTTGGAGAGCATGCCGGAACTTGAGCAGCTTCAGGTTGATGTGTTCGTCAACGCCTCGGTGACCAACCACACGTTTCAATTGCGGGCGAAGAATTGCCCCAGTCTTAAACGATTAACGCTTGTCGGCGTGCCACCGTTGCGGATGCTAAAAGAGATTGCCAGGTTACCGAAACTAGAGTCGCTCACGATTGTCGATCCCAACAGCACATTCAAAGGCGCTGGTGTGCGTGAGCAATTCGAAAGAGATCTTGCACCGCTCGGAGAAAATTTCACGCTGACGGTAGTAGACATTAGCGATCACGTTCCGGACGTTCCGAAGGAGTTTGTGGAACACATTGAGCAGGTGCGTTCTGCAGTCCGAGAAAAATACCTTGGTGACGAATCGAATTAGTGGTTTGTCAAAGCTTAATTTTAGGGTAGTGGACGAGGTTACGAGTCCTTTTTAGGAAGTAAAAGAAATGGGACTCGTTACCTTGTCCACTACGTTGAATCCCAATCTTTATGCCTGACAAGCCACTAGCTACTTAAGCTGAGCGGTTGTAGGCCGCTATCAAGGAGCGTCAGCGACGATGATACGGCAA